>DHHG01000317.1 GCA_002403175.1 Syntrophaceae bacterium UBA4778
AGAAAAAATATTTATTATGAGCTTGCCAGGAATAAAAGTGAGTCGGACAGAATTGTTTCGATCAAATGATATTGGTTTGTTTATAGATGATGGTCGTGAAATAAAAAAAATACCTCCAGAGATGTTCGATAATGGCATCATACATATCGAAGTTCCAATAAGCACAAGAGGTCGTGTTTATGCCGAGCCGATTAGCAGACTCAGAGATTTCGTGGGTTGCGAAAATGCTGGAGAGTTGTTTTTCGTCTTATTGCCTGATTTTCAGATTATATGGCCGAGCCGTTTATATGCACTTACTGATGAGCCAGAGATAACCCTCATTACTAACAACGATATTATTTTGGACCTTAAGGGTGCTTTTCCTATTAACGGAAATGACAGAAAATGGCGAATAGAACCTGGAGTTTTATGGGTCGAGGGTGAGTTAAAATACAAAAAAATTACCATTCCAATAGCACACCGTATTTATAGAGCGGATTTAAGAAAGAAAGATGAAAAGAGAACATCGTATCTACTCTCATCAGAATTTCGAGATAATATCTCACTTACACTATGCGGTTTATCACGAGAAAGAGCTGAGCTGGCTATAACGGATGGAGCTAATTCAACGAGATTAGGGAACTTAGGATTATTCAATGATGCCGGTGAGATCTATTTCTCTACATCCTCAATCTCGGATGCATTAGCGAATTACAAAAAGCCTGTCGGGCAATTTCTTCAGATCGGCTCAGATATGAGAACAGAAACATTGTTCTTCAACATAGAAGCCCTTTATGAATGGATTTCGAAATCCGACTCAACCACCCATACACAATGGTGGTCACTTTTACCTTCTTTTTTAGCAAGTAGCTTAAAAATTATTATTCATGCAAGGGACGAAGTTCTTGAAAAAATTTCATTTCCTGTGGATTCACATAGCATACCACAGAAATTGATGTCTTTTTTTGAATTATTTAGACGGCTTTGTTTTTTGTATGACGGATCTGTATTGCCGGATCGCCCAAATTCTACAGTGGATCAAATCATCGAAGAATGTAAATCCGCGGATTCGGAAATTGGTGCTGCGGTAGTATGGTACAATAAAGCTAAGTCATTTATTACAGGCATCGAAATTAAAGAATATTCTTCTTCTGAAAAGCTGATCTTGGAATATAATTCACTAGGGTGGAGTCCCCCATTCTTGAGATGGAAAGACAAGATTGAAAACCTATTAAATAATCTTAAGAATGACCTAGACGCTATCGCTATTATAGACGAATGGAGGAAAGATGTAGAGCATGGTTATGGAACGCACCATAGTCGAATAGCATGTCAATCAGGTGGCCGAGATTTGACTCACGCTTGGATGGTTTACAGAGCCGGAAATTTGAAAGGCGCAATCAATGTAACATCAAACATGTTGAAACGGAATATTCCGAGTCCAGCCATTGAAATTACGGCTATATTGCAGCAGATGAGTTTGTTCCGACTAGGCTATTTCAGATCTCAACCTCCAATAGAAATTGAATCACACAATAAAAAATTATTTTTAATGTGCAGCGAATTATCTGAAATAATCAAATTTGCCGATTGGACAAGAACGGAGATTTCATCAGTTCCGAAAGTAGAAAATTTAAAATATTTTATTGAATCTCTCCCCCTGACCGCAAGGGACAGCATGGTACTGAACATGTTTGTTTTTGAAAACGACTCGTATAAATTAAATTGTAGAGGTGACTGGTTGGCTTCCTATTGCAAATTGCTGATAGCAAGAGCAAACGGAATGCAAGAAATATTAAATCAGCTTGCAAAGGAATGCCATGAAGCGATAAGCACAATCCCCAGTTCACCAGATAAAAATCTAATTACTGGATTAATGGAGAGATACCTGTGACAGAAATAATACAAGAATTATCGGAACGATTATATGATTTACGCGAGCTTTGCAAAAAAAAGAAATATCGCCTTGCGAAACCCGAGCAAACAGAAACAATTAATATTATGTCATCAATGTGTTTACACGGTCAGGAAGGCATACTCGCTCTTTTTGATGTCCTTCCAGAGTTTCCCTCCGATATTGGTTCTGAGGCCATAATAAGAAATTGGGAAATAATAGAAGATTATAGACAAGAATTCCTCAATGCCCTTGAAAGTAAACCGTACAAAAACGAGCCCGGAAGACGTCTCCGGCTTCTGCTCGGACGATATTTTTCATCATATTCAGCGGATCTATCAACAAAAATAATTCTCAGCGTATGCAGTGATATCTTACGTACAGCCAAAAGAACTATACCGAATTCAAAAGACTTGCACATGATAAATTCAGTTCTGTTATCCGAGGGAACTTCGGTTGCAGAAAGCTTACGAGCTGACCAACTGACGCAGTCTGAATGCATACAGATTTCTATATGCCTGATGAGTGCCGCCTTCTCCGTTGATTCGGAAGGAAGGGCAATGTCAACACCCCATAAACAACTCGCTCTAATGAAATGGGCGAGTGGATGGCCGAATTTAAGTTGGAGTAGAGAGCTTCAAGAACTTCTTGGATCCAGAATAAAAGAATGGAACAAAGATCAACTAAATTATGTAATTTCGGATATCGATAAACTTAGTCCAGCATTCCATAATTTAGTTCGAAGCATTATTGAAGACGCTTTGGATAAGAATACACAATCCAAAGAGAATGTGACAGTGTCTGAAAATACTCTAAAGGATCAACCGGCTTCAGTTACGACGGAGTGTATAGATGAGGAATCACAATATGACATTGATATGGAGATGGGAAGATTATTCGCACATATTAAGAGAATGCAAACTGATTTAGATAGAATTAATTACGATGTCGTAAATTATGAGAATAGGATTCAGCAAAAGGAGAATGAGCTTAATAAAAATAGAAAGGAAAGAGATGACGCACAGAATCGCTCACTAGTGATCGAGTCTCAGTTGAAGGAAAAGTTAGAGTTAATATCGAAAATTGAGAAAAGCTTAGATGATTATAAGCAAAAAGCTACCAATCTGGAATTAAAGTTGCTCAATGAGAAAAGAAATTTCGAGGGTCGGATAAAATCATTGAATGAACATGCTGACATGCTGTCATCTCGAATAACAAACGAAGGTGAACATAATGTATCCATATTGAAAAGCAAAATGGCTTCATTACTAAGTCCATTTGTAATCGGTTTGAAAGAGGCTCGGCACATGGAAATGACAGTGGAACTGGGTACGGCTTTGAAAATCCAATTAAAGCAAGTTTTCGATGTAATTAGATCGTTAGGAATCATATTAGAGGAAAGTTAATGAAAGATATCTTCGGAATTGATTTTGGAACAACAAATAGTGCAGTTGTAGGAAAATTAAGACAGAATACAACTTACTATGGAGATGGAATGGGGCGGCCATTTCCGTCAATTATTGCCGTTTCTAAGATCACCGGTATAGTGCAGGCGATTGGTCGTGAAGCATGGCAACATCGCCAGGAATTGACGGAATCATGTGAGATTCTATCCTCAACAAAGATGGACTTAGGGACTGGGAAAACATGGCGGATAGGTCCTGAGATTTGGACACCTGAGAGAGCGGTAACGGAAATATTTAAAGGTTTAATAAACAGGGTTAAAGAACGTGGAAGTGGTGCTAAATTGGATGCTGCCGTTATTTCAATACCGGTCGGTTTTAAGCTGGAAAAGAGGCAAGCGCTTCGGAAGGCGGCGCATGATGCGGGTTTAGAAATTAAAGGATTCGTCTCCGAACCGACATCGGCACTTTTTAAAAATTATTCTGAGATATCACAATGGTCCACAGTTGTAGTATTCGATTGGGGAGGCGGTACTCTCGATATCTCAGTTGTTGCAATTAAGGGAAATCTGATCGAAGAAATTGCAACTCTTTCAAACCCAATAGGAGGAGATGTACTTGACAGAATTCTTGCGGAATGGGCTCACAATCAGGTAATGAAAAAAACAAATATGAAACCTAGGCCATTCGATGCCATGGAAGCAAAATTCAAAGATCAAATGATTTCACAATGTGAGTTTGCCAAGAGAACCATGGTCGACGAAGATATAGCTGAAATTAGCATTTTGCGTTACGGCGAATACGGGACTGTTAACCTTATACTTACAATAGATGAGTTTTCAGATCTTTTCCAAAGGAAAATTGATGAAGCAGTTAAAACTCTTGAGGAGTGCGTTGAAAACCGCGCAAACATAAGTTTTGATCAGGTTGGCTGTATCATGATGGTAGGAGGGAGTAGTAACCTAAGGGGCTTAAGGGAATACATGGACAAAAAAGGATGGAGTTGCGAAATAAAATTTCCTGCCGATTCAGAATGGTATGTGGCTGATGGTGCGGCTATTCTTTCATCAAACTTCGGACAATATATATCAGCTCAAACCATTGGTATCAGACTAAGTGATAATACTGTATATCATGTTTTAAAAAAAGGCCAGAGTGCAGACAAATACAACGTAACCGTTACTCTTGGCCTAATTGATAATTCCGATAATGTACGATTGATATTTGTTGATTGCAAAGATGAAGTCCCGAATGGAATCTTAAACACGGACAGGGTAATTGGTCGACTTTCAGTGCCAGCTTTCGGTTTCACTAATGAGCCGATACAACTGCATGGTCGAATTGATCAGGACCTTCTCTTGCAGATAACAGGTAGAAGTATGAATAAAGCAGCTTGTCATGAACGTACTTGGAGTTATGAGAGTGTTCGTTTTAGATATGAGCTTCCGGTGGAAAAATGAATGAAAAATCGAATGTACATTTGACAAGTAATGTATATGTCGTCAGGACTAGTAACGAGAGGATAGATTTTGCTGAAAACAGTGAATTTGTTTCCAGGGTTGTGGAAAGAGAAGCATTAATAAAACTGTTCGCGTATCTCCATGGTATCGATCCGGATAATCGAGCTTTAGAATATTATAAAGGTCATAATGGCTTAAGTGATTGGCAGATTAAACGCATAGATGTATCAGACGAGTGTGCATATAGCCCCGGCGAGAAGCCGTGGGGTATAATAATCCATGATGGGTCATTTAGAGAAGAATGTAAATGTAAGAGAAAAAATTGCGAACATTATTTAGATTGCCGGCCAGATGAGAGGAAAAGAAATGGCTCTGAAAAATGAAATTGATATCATCACTTTTAATAAGGATCTAAATGATACTTACGAACGATATATATACACAGCGAACCTTCTATCTGACCAGGAGCCAGAGCTCCAGGCCGAGTTTTATAAAAAGCTATCTCAAGGATTTAGTGTATTGAATGGGCCATATGTACACTGTACTCCATGCTACAAAGAGAGTTACACGTTACAGGAACTAGTAGAAGGGCGTAATGGGATAAAATTATCAAAGGAGCTTTTAAGATTACCTAAAGACCAGTTTGCCCCTGATCGCCCCTTGTACTCTCATCAAGTCAATGCATTAAAAATCTTAACTACGGGAAAGAGCCTAATTGTTTCTACAGGCACTGGTAGTGGTAAGACGGAATGCTTTCTTTTACCCATCCTGAATGAAATATTAGAAAATCCAGGAGATGGACTTAGAGCGATTTTCATATATCCAATGAATGCCCTCGCTGATGATCAGTTGGGGAGATTGAGAAGAATGCTTACAACTCTTCCGGAGGTAACCTTTGGGCGTTATACCGGAGATACGCCGGAATGGACAGAGGCAATAATTCGCCCAGAGGATGTAATTGATAATGAAAGATATACGAGAACGGAAATACGTGCAAATCCACCGAATCTCCTTCTGACTAACTTTGCAATGTTAGAATACCTATTATTAAGGCCACGGGACGCTGATATATTCAGAAATAATAGATTAAAATACATTGTACTAGACGAGGCACATACATATTCAGGTGCTCAAGGAATAGAAATAGCGCTTTTAATGCGAAGATTGGAGGAATACCTTACAAAGGGTAAGAGAGGGATACAGTTCATTTTAACAAGTGCAACACTAGGAGATGAAGAAGACAGTATTGAGAAGATAACGAAGTTTGGATCAGATATTTCCGGAGCCAAATTCGACTCTAAAAATGTCCTTCAGGGTGAAACCATAGATGACTTTTCAACTGAACGCGAGAATTTTCCAAGTAATGATAAGCTTATGATGATCGGGACATCTCCTAATTCGATAGAATCATTGTCGGAGGTATTGGATGATGCGGCTGCTTTAATAAAGGAACTCACAGCGTATGGATTTGATTGTGGCTCAATTTCTGATCGTACTAGTTCCCGCATTCTGTTTGATTTGTTTTCTCGGAGTGAAATACTTAACCGCATTCACAAGAGATGCCGACAAAGCCCCGCAATGATTTCCGAATTATGCGAGATCATTGGCTTGCCCTTTGATAGAAAAGGAATGCGAGCAATTCAGTGGCTCATTACAATTGGCAGCCACGCTAGGCGCACACCGGATTCTTCGCCTCTTTTACCTACTCGTTTTCATTTTTTTGCACGCGGACTTGCGGGGGCAAGCATTTGTCTGGCGCAGGACTGTAGTTCAAAAGAGGCGCATCCAAAAACAGAATGGAGTTCCCTTTATCTTGAGGACAGGAATATCTGCGAATTTTGCGAGAGCAAGGTTTTACCTTTATTGACGTGTGTGCATTGTGGATTACCTATTTGCAGAATATACATTTCTGATGGAAAATGGCAACAAAGCTCTTTACCGAATGCAGATCCGGAAGCACGTCTACTTACATGGGGTGCGAGTTACGATGAGTATGGAAGTGATGAGGAAGACAAAGAGGGGAGACAAGCGTGGATTTGCCTCTCTTGTGGTATATACAGTGAGAACAAAGAGAAGCCTGACTCATGCAGAGAACATAGAATCGTTAATCTTTCAATAATTGAGTGTAAAAGTGATGGAAATCTCGCCTCATGTCCTAGGTGCGGAGGGCAAAAAGGCAAATACCTTTCGGTCTTAAGAGATTTTCGAACTCGCGATGACGCGCCAACTGCGGTTTTAGCAGAAACTCTGATTAGAAATTTACCCTATAATGATAAAGACGAGGCACTGGAAGAATTACCTGCACAGGGTAGAAACCTTCTGGTCTTTTCTGATTCGCGCCAAAGAGCAGCTTTCTTTGCACCTTATTTTGAGCAAACAACATTAGAATCAGCATATATAGGGCCTCTTGTTGCGGCTATTAGAGAAGAAGAAGAGAGGGAATCTCGGCCTGTATCCTTTTCGGAGATTACGTCATCATATGCAAGGAGCATGGAGAAACGACGAATGTCCATAGTACGTAAAAAGGATAATAATGGGCTCGAATACTATGATCTCATTCCGAGGAGGAGACTTCGAAGTGCGGACAAAAGTGAAGCTATGCGCTCTTTGGAATTACTTCTTTATCAGAATTTTACTTCCTCATATAGAAACAAAACATCTTTGCCGGGCTCCGGTGTAGCCTCGTTATCATTTGATTTCAACGAAGAAGAACGTGAGGATATTCCGAAAGCAATCCCTGAAATCTTTAAATATGGTGAGAAAATTGGTTGGGAGGCTTTGCAAGCTCTATTAGAAGTGTTCCTCCTTAGGAAAGCAATAGCTCTTCCTCCTTATCTATCTTTTCGCGATATTCTTTCATCAGGCCCAGAGGCCGTTACATTTCACTTAAATAAAAGTGGATCTTACGATGGGCGAACGATCGTGAGATGGAACCCTTATCTTATAAACACAAATCAACGGAGGCGGGCAATTAATGCGAGCAGGCATTTAGATATTATTGCTAGGCTTACTAAATTAAAAAAGGATGATAACGAAGAAGAGTTAAAGAGTATTATAGATAGAATATGGAGTGTTTTTAAAGAATCGATGCTGATTGAGTCTGGATGGCCAGGTGAATTTCGTCTGGATCCCGCAATCGTGAATGTAACCATGAAAGATCCTTGGGGTATCTGTGATAGATGCGGCAGACTGACAACTCTGATTAACTTGGGATTTTGTTTGACGCCGAAATGCGAGGGTAAAGTAAAAAAACTATCGGATGAAGAATTCAGCCGTGTTTTTGAGAAGAATCATTACAGAATGCGATATTTTTTGCCTCCACCAGAAATCATTGTCAAGGAGCATACCGCTCAACTGAATAATGAATGCGGAAAGGAATACCAACGTAAATTCATGAATGGCGAAATTAACGTTCTAAGCAGCTCTACAACATTTGAAATGGGAGTGGATGTGGGTGCATTAAAGGCGGTGCTACTTAGAAACGTGCCACCGACAACCAGTTCTTATATCCAGAGAGCGGGTCGCGCAGGCAGAAGAAAAGATGGGGTATCTGTGGCATTAACTTTCTGCAGGAATGTGCCTCATGATCAATACAATTATCAGAACCCGGAAGCAATAATTATGGGTCGAGTTCCGGCTCCGTATCTCAATTTGAAAAATATTCCCCTTGCTCAACGTCACTGCAATTCATTGTTATTAGGTTATTACCTCCGTGGTATTAACAATACAGTTCAGGATTTGGATCGACTTAGTATAAATTCTTTTTTCTTAAATCCAGGCGATGATGCGTCTCTCGCAGCGGGCTTTAAAATTTGGCTTGAAACCGCTCGGAATAAAGAATTGATGATAGCTTCGCTACGAAGAATTTTGCCACAAGAATCAGAGCTTGATGCAGAAGATGTAGTGAGTACGTCAATTAAGACACTATTAGATGATTCAAATGGTATTCTGAAATTTTATGTACTGGAACCATTGAGACAGTTCAATATTCAACTGAAAGATATTGAGGAACAATTATCGAGAGCTACCGGGAACACGAGAGTTGCACTTGCAAAGAGTGCTACGTCTTTAGGACGATTGATCGAACAGTTTAAGGATGAACGCCTGATCGACTTTCTCAGTGGTTGTTCGTGGTTGCCGGGGTATGCCTTTCCGCAGGACATTGTAAAATTGATTGTTCGTCAAGATGATTATGGCAAGCGAATGCGTCTTCAGCGAGATAGGGAAATTGGGATATCGGAATATGCGCCGGGAGCCGAAGTTGTAGCGGATGGTTGGTTATTTACGTCAGGCGGGATATGGTTTAATTCGAGAGAACCAGATATAAGACAGTTCGCCAGGTGTCCAGAATGTCGAAAAATAGTTAGGTACTTAGAGACAGACAGGCCATCAGGGGAGTGCTCTAGATGTGGAACGAGACTAATTGGGAAATTCAAAACACGATTCTATATTCGCCCGGATGGCTTCACAACGTTGGTATCTGATCCAGTACTTCGTCCCGGTATGAGTCAGAAGCAAGGTGCACGTACAACGGAAGTATTTTTGTTGGAAGGTGCTGCACAAGATGAATTTCGTGATCATAGTTTGAAAGGTGTAACTTACGCTGAAACAAGTGGTGGAAAACTATTTCTTGCGAATGGAGGTTTCCAATACAACGGGTATAACGTATGTCGAAAGTGCGGTCGAGGATTTACGTCTGAACCATCAAGCAGAAACCACGTTACTCCTTGGGGAGCAATGTGTTCTGGAACGTTCAAAAAAATGGATTTAGCACATGAAATTACTACAGACATTCTTCAATTGCGTTTTAAGAATTCTCCACAAATCACTGACAAGCCCTTTTGGCTTTCATTTGTTGCAGCTTTTTTAAATGGCGCGTCTGATGCTTTAAATATAAACATCAGCGACTTAGGAGGAATATATCAAGGTTGGAGTGAAGAAAGCTATGTGGGCGAATTGGTTGTATACGACCGCATACCTGGCGGCGCTGGTCATATTGAACGAATAGTGAAAGAACTTGATAAAGTTATGAAAGCCGCTCTCTCACGCGTTCGCGACTGTAAATGCCCCGACTTAGAGGCGAGCTGCTATGCCTGCCTCCGAAGCTACAGTAATCAGTTTTATTGGGAGCAACTCAAACGAAAACCCGTTATTGATTGGCTTTCAAGGAAGTTAGAGTAAACGTGAATGGCTAGAGTATTCCCCAATCGGCCTCTCAAAGGAACAAAAAGTAATGCAGAAAGAAAGGTCTTTTATGCTTTAAAGGATCTTTTGGCTGAAGATTACACAGTATTTCATAGCGTTCCTGTTTACTATAGAACGGATGAAAATAGTATGCTTATGGATGGAGAAATAGATTTCATTGTTGCTCACTCTAATAAAGGTCTAATGTTGATAGAAGTGAAAGGTGGTGGTATTTCCTGCGATTCAACTTCTGGAGAGTGGATGACATCGGATTCAGAGGGCCAAAAGCATAGAATTAAAAATCCTTATGAACAGGCAAAAAAGAATAAGTATGCTCTTATTGAGGAACTTAGAGAGTGCAACTTAACAACAAAATATAGCTTTCCTATGGGGCATGCTGTTTGGTTCCCTGATATAGAATTAACATCATCACATCTAGGTTTCTCGGCGAAGTTGGAAAAAATAACACTGGATGCGAGAGATCTGACGAATGCGAATTCGGCTATTAATGAGCTATTTAAGGAATCCTTGAGCGAATTGAGTCTAAAACCGCCGGGCTATAAGGGTATAGATGCCTTGGTCAAGCATTTGGCACCCCACTGGGAAATTGCACCGACATTATCTGCAAAAATCTTAGGGGAGCAGCAAGAAATCATCGAGGCTACTAAGAGTCAATTTAAGGTCTTATCATTTTTAGGCAGAGTTAGCCGGGCTCTTATTAAAGGGTGCGCAGGATCTGGGAAAACCTTGCTTGCTTTGGAGAAGGCCAAAAGACTAGCTGATGATGGGCAATCGGTCCTAGTTATTTGCTTCAATAAGAGGCTTGCTTCCTGGTTGAGAGTTCTTTTACCTGGATCAGAACGCATACATATTTTTCATTTTCATGGATTATGTTCACATATGTGCCGAGAAGCAAATCTACCCCTTTCACTACCTGATCCCTTAGGAAAATCTGATTTATTTTATGAGCAGATCTTACCCGAAAGTATATTAGAAGCGCTTTCAATAAGGGCAGAACGCTTCGATGCAGTAATTGTTGATGAGGGACAGGATTTTAGGGCAAATTGGTGGATTCCTATAGAGGAATGTCTGAAAGATCCTATTAAAGGAACTTTTTACATCTTTTATGATGATAATCAGCTCATTTATAATCGTGAAATAAAATTCCCTTTTGAAGAACCTAAAATAACTCTGCTTGAGAATTGCAGAAATACAAAAGAAATAAATGAATATATCAGGAAATTTTATCTGAGTGATGGATATCCGGATGCAATCGGACCGGAGGGTACCAAGCCTGAAGTAATTGTTTCGAATAATGAAATGGCATCCTTAAAGCAGATTTTAGGAACGTTGATCTACAAACAAAAAGTAAAACCAGAAGACATTGTAATCTTAACTCCTCTCAAGATGAATAATTCTTTCCTAAAAGAGGGTACGAAAATTGGCAATTTAAGTATCAACTGGAATAATGAAATAGCCGAGAATAGAATTCTCTGTTCAACGATTCATTCATTTAAAGGACTGGAGAGTCCTGTTGTGATTCTTTGTGAGCTGTCAGGACTGAATGCAAAAAAATCAAAAGAGTTGCTTTATGTAGGCGTTTCGCGAGCCAAAAACCATTTGATATTCATTATTGACGAACAGCATTACTCGGAATCACACAGAATTTTTAATGAGCAAAATTTGCAAGGTGAAAGACATCAATCCCGATCTTTAAGGACGATGAATAGATAATCTGTCCTGTCCTGAGTTGATAGTCTTGAAATTATAGTGGGGATACGATTTTCAAACGTAAATAGATTTTTTGATTATTTCTAAGTAATTCTGGAGGTGTCTCTCTCACTTCTGGTGTAACTTCGTAGGTGTTGCCGAGCAATGGTGAAGTTAATTTCTTGTTTTGCGGGCTGAAGATTTTCGGATTAAAAATCTTTTTAAGAAAATGTATGTTTTCTTAAATGAGAGAATTCCTACATCTTTGCCTTTCTTATAATTGGGCTGACAATATCACTTAATGCTTGGATGTAAACTGAAATCAGATTAAAGCTAAGCAGAACAGTACAGGTAGGATTACTTGTAATTGACCAATTCAAATTGACTTGAAAATGGCACTTCTTTTCTTCTCAATATTCGTGGAATTTCCCCCCTTTGGTCAGTGAAAAAACACATGAAGGTCATTCCGAAGCCGGTGCCTGCAGATGCCTGAGTGGACCGGGATAGGACAATCTCTTGATCCTCTTTCAAAATAGAGCTGAGTCGAATATTGTTTTCTTCAGGTAAGGGCGGAGCATCACTTACCCTCACACTCCCTTCGCTATTCCAGGATTATGAATTCAGGTCATTCAAAAATGTGAGGTGAGAGGTTTTCGGGTAAAGTGAGAAGTTTCTGAGCGGTTTTTGAGAGGTTTTTGAAATCTCTATGTATTAGTTTTTACTTGTAAATATCCAAAAGTGAGAGGTTTGAGAGGTTTTTAGACACAACCTTTTTTATACATTTATTTTTTATCTACCTATCGCGTGCGCGCGCGATAATATATAGATATAGATCATATAAAAATATATAAAAGGTTGTGTCTAAAAACCTCTCAAATCTCTCACTTTTTCATATTGTTTAATAAATACTAATAGTTATGAATTTCAAAAACCTCTCAAAAACCTCTCAAAAACTTCTCAGAATTATTTAAAAGCTCTCATTTCGATTCCCGGCGGAAGTATGTACGGTCCGGTGCAGATCCGTCAGCCTCCTCCGGAGCGGTCTTAAATGAATTACATGATTACTATCGGGTGAATTGTGGCGAAATTTTTTGTGGCTAGGCTTGAACAGAATTCAAAAATCAGTGTTTTCCTGTTCAGTATCTTCAAAAAACATGGAGGGGAAAGGGCTTTATGCAACATTCAGTTATTATTATACATTCTGTTTTTATGCGGTACTGAATTGGTTTCAGGGGCCCCGGCTTATCTTTGGAACAGATTTGGCCGGGTGATTTCAAGTTATGATCTGACGAGATACGGATGTACCTGGGCGGGGATAGTTGAATGGAGGAACGTTACGGCCCATGAGTTCACGAAGTCCACAGTATCTGGCGAAAAAGCCAATAATGAAGTGAAAACGAACGTATTTAAATCATCAAATACGGAAAAGAATATAGTTGAAAAATATTCTTGAATGATGGTATTAATCCCGGAAAGTAGATGTTTTCATTTCCGAGTAGAAAAAAGGAGGCTTTATGAGCCAAAAAACGATCGCATATGTCCGGGTATCAACCGATCGGCAGGATGTCGAGAATCAGCATCTGGAGATCCTGAAGATGGCAAACGAGCGCGCCCTGGGGCAGGTCCAGTTTGTCGAGGAGACTGTTTCCGGTCGCAAATCATGGCGGGAAAGGGAGATCTGCGGGATTCTGGATGGCCTCTGCAAAGGCGATGTCCTGATCGTGGCCGAACTTTCACGCCTGGGCCGGTCGATGCTGGAGATCATGGAGATCCTATCGATTGCTACGCAAAAGGGTATCAGGGTCTATGCGGCAAAGGGTAACTGGTCGCTGGATGGCTCAATCCAGAGCAAGGTGGTTGCCATGGCTTTCTCGATGGCTGCGGAGATTGAACGGGATCTGATCAGCCAACGGACCAAAGCTGCCCTGGCCACAAAAAGAACGCAAGGCGTGATTCTGGGCAGGCGTCCGGGACCGGGCAAATCCAAGCTCGATGTCAATGAGATGGAGATCAGGGGACTTCTCGCCCTCGGTGTTCCCCAAACCAAAATCGCCGAGAAGTACAATTCCACGCCGAGGAATCTTTGGAACTGGATGCATAAGAGAAAAATCGATCGTGCTGGCAATAGAGCCGCCTGATCTAGTCCGTTCAGGCGACGGGCTCACACCAGTTGATGCCAGCCGTCCAAACGAAATCCCAAATCCGAAAACCCGGAGATTGGGACTCCTCCCCCCGTCACCTCTACCTTTGCCGTGTAAATTTTAAAAAAAAATTAGATTGTCCCTCCTGTAGGCTTCAGAACGGGATCATGGTCGAAAGGGCTCAAGCATGGGGGCAGGGGAGCCAGTATTCTCCTAGGGTACGCAGTTAAATATCAGGTGTATTATTAAAATAATAAAACAGTTTTAGATTAAAATAAAACAGTCCTAAAAGCCTCCAAAACCCATCTTTCCAAAACCCTGTCAAGAAAAATTTTGCCGTTCATTTTTGTCATTGTTGTACATTATTGTACATAATTGACGCCGACACGTCCCTCAAAGGGTCTTTTCAAAAACCTGTGCTAGGATGTTTCAAAATAAAATTATAAAAAAATATTACTGGGAGGTGCACCATGTTGATGAAATCTGAGCACGAGAAAATCCAGATAAAGCAGCCGGAAGGGGGGCGCGGATATAAATTTCTGTGTGAGGCTGGATTCGCCAAGAGGAAATCGGTGAGAGCTGAAAAGAATCATGGCGCAATACTCTTGCTTGCTGTCCTGAGTGCCTTCCAGGGTATTCTTTGGGGCCTTTCAGTTTGCTTTGGAAAGCTGAATAAAACAGCAAAGCGTGCCTCAGTGGTTCGGATCAACCCAAATTTCAATCGCATGATGCAGATGTTTTTACATCATGCTGAAGCTGATCTCTATGTCGATTGCCTAATCCGTGAGGCAAAGCTGGGATACACCAGCTCGGGTAAAACAAACCAAAATAAAAACATTTTTTGTTATAACCAAAATCACGGAATTGTTAACGGCGTTCTCAATCTCTCTGGCGATCTGCCTTTCCAATTATTCTCAAACCTCCAGAAATTAGGTTCTCCGAATTTCAAATGTTTCGGGATCAATGGTGAGTATAGGCGCTTTAAAAAAGCTATACGAGCCAGGAAGCTTCTTGGGCTCGGAAAGAGATTCTCTTGTCGTAAAATACAATTCAAGGGAGCGCCTCTATTCACGAACCAGGAACATGTATTCTCTTTGAAAAGGCAGAGCTTGCAAAATGTCATACGCATCCGTGCTGCTCACAGCCGGGGAGGTGAACTGATTTCCGGACAAACTTATTTTTTTCAGGGATCAAATACATTCCTCTCCAAGCACAAATTGGATCGCTCAAGCCTAACAATCCGTTCAAATCCATTGCCTATAGACCATCGTTTGAGGATTGACGATGGAAGCGTTCACAATGTATATCGCCACAGCAGGTTGTGGCTTTTAGGAGATGGGCAACAGAATGGATCAAGCCGAAAGTAAGAAACTGTTCACGATTAGCGAGATCGCAGCATATCTCAGCCTCAAGCAGAAAACTCTCTACGCCAAGGTAGAAGCTGGCGAGATTCCTCACTACAAGATAGGGCGTCTCATCAGGTTCAGGAAGGACGAGATTGATTCGTGGTTGGAGAATTTGCAATTCAAATCTGTGCTGATTCGAAAACGTGAAACGAGAAGATTGAGACGAACGAGAAGGGCACCAGATATCGAGAAGCTCATAAAGAAGACGATTGACGAGTGCAAACTTGAGGAATATACTTTCCAGCACGGTAAATCAGACCAGATCAAGGGCCTCGGAAAGGAGGTCTGATAGATGGCATTATTCAGAAGAGGCGAGATCTGGTGGATGAGCTTCTCTTGTCAGGGAAAGCAGATTCGGCGGTCGACCGAAACAGCGGATAAGAAAATGGCTCAACGGATCTTTGACAAAATAAAAGGCGAGATTGCGGAAGGAAAATGGTTTGAGAGATTACCTGGCGAGGATTACACCTTCCAAGAAATGATGGATAACTACTTGGAAGAATACTCTGCCAGAAAAGGTTCCAGTGACCGGGATCAGGTATCCTTAAAGCATTTGCTTCCTATCTTCGGAGAGAAAATCGTAACTCAGATTACCCCGCGAGAAATCTCCCAATATAAGAACCTGCGTCGAAAAGAAAAGGCGGCTCCGGCTACAGTCAATCGGGAGCTTGCGCTGATGAAGCATGCATTCAATATGGCCCGGCGAGAATGGGAGTGGGTGAAGGAAAATCCCGTTTCAATGGTCTCCATGGAAAGAGAGCCTCCGCCGAGAGATAGATGGTTGACTCGGGAAGAGGAGGCAAAGCTGCTTGCCTGCTGTCCTGGCTGGCTACACAGGATGATCATTTTTTCTGTCGAAACAGGGCTCAGGAGAGGGGAGCTGGTTAATCTGAAATGGTCGGATGTGCAGATGCAGGTCCGGGTCATCGTGGTTTTTGGATCTAAAACGAAAGAGAGGCGATCCGTTCCGCTTTCTCAGAGGGCATTCCAGGTATTGCAGGTGCTGCGCAGGCTGGAGGAGACCGGCGAGTTTGTTTTTGTTCACTCGGCCACAGATATGCGTGTGAATGTAAATACGCTCAGGACGGCATTCGATTCAGCCTTAAAACGCGTCAGGATCAACGATTTCCACTGGCATGATTTGAGACATACCTTTGCTTCAAGGCTGGCACAGGCAGGCGTTGACCCCTATACAATCCAGAGATTGATGGGGCACAAGAGCTTTGTAACCACTCAGAGATACGCTCATCATTACGTGGATAGTCTGAGAAAGGGGATCGCGGTTTTGGATGATCCTGGAATAATTTATCACAATTTTATCACAATTGGTTGCAATCCGGCTGAAGGTGAAATGCAAAACGCGAGGGCCAATTCTAAGTAGTTGAAATAATTGGCGGAAGTGCATGGGAATCNNCCCCACACCGGATTTGAAGTCCGGGAGGCCCACCAGTGACCTAGGCACTTCCACGATGAGATATGATTTCAAATTAATAGCGAAATGTTGCTACTAAGTCAATTTTTAAACGAAGGGGTTTAAATCCAAGCTGACCCTTTAACGAAGGAGTTGGACAGTAGCAATCGACCCTTTTTGGGCTTCCGACAAGTCCTCTGAAAGCTCGACCAAGCCGTCGGCAAGAACCATTGACTTCAAAATCCCGGAGCCCTGTTCTCCGGTACTCGAAGCCATGATCTGTCCATTTTCTTCCAGGAGGCGGACGCGGATAAAGTATTTCAACCCCGATTTTTTCCGGATGTCTTCTTTCAATACAGCTTTTACGGTTTTGCGGAAAAGGTTTTGATGCCCCATCATTTTGCGCAGCGCCGGACGGACGAATTGTTCGAAGGAAATCATGGAAGATACCGGATTTCCGGGGAGTCCAAAGGCAGGCTTTCCCTGGATTGTTCCGAATGCGAGGGGTCTTCCGGGGCGCATGGCAACTCGCCAGAATGCCATTGAGTTTCCTATTTCCTGCATAATGTCTTTTACCAAATCGTAATCACCTACGGATACGCCTCCTGAGGATATAATAAGATCGGCTCTTGCTGCGGCTTTGAATTTGGCAAGCAGATCTTCTTTTGTGTCTCGCGCTATTCCGATCAGAACGGGAACTGCTCCGCATTCACGAACCTGTGCAGCCAGCGCATAGCCATTGCTGTTCACAATTTTACCGGCGCTCAGGTCCTCGTCAATGTCAATCAATTCGTTGCCTGTCGATAAAACAGCTACGGTAGGCCGCTGGTATACGGATATGAAAGATCTTCCCAGTGAGGCAAGCATCCCAATCTCAGCCGGTCTGATTTCCGTTCCCGCCGTCAGCACTATATCGCCACACCGCACGTCCTCTCCGGCCCAGCGAATATCCTGGCCTTTGGTTACCGGTACCAAGATTTTTACCCTGTCTCCCTGAGCCTGAGTATCTTCCATTCGCAATACGGAATCGGCCCCCTCAGGGATAGGAGCACCGGTCATTATCCTGGCTGCCTGCCCGCGGTTGACCTTGAATTTTGCGATGCTTCCTGCCGGGATATCTTCCGTTACCTCCAGAGTAATCGGGTCCTTTTCTGATGCCGATAGCGTATCTTCAGCGCGCAATGCATAGCCGTCCATTGCCGAGTTGTCCTTTGGAGGGATATCCCAGGGTGCGGTCACTTCTTCTGCAATGATGCGGCCCAATGCTGATAGTAAATCCGTTTTTTCGGAGCCGAGCTGCTCTATTGACGAAAGGATACGCTCACGGGCTTGTTCAACTGTGATCATGTTTATGCTTTCATTTAATTTAGTTGTTTCCATTTATCTGAAAGGGGCATTATTGTCAACAAAGACTAGGCCTTGTCTGCAGAAGATAAGTGTTCTTCTTTGAGTTGTGGGAGTTGTGGATTTCTGCTTTGAATTCGGCAGCGAGCGCATTCCCCGCTGCTTGCGGCGGGGTGAGCGAGCGAATGTTTAAACATCTTCCTAAAAGATCTGAGAATCGCCGGAGCTTGCTCCGGTATTCTTCAATTTAGAGATTTCATCTGTTGACAGAGATTGCCGCCCATTTTATATTCCCACTCCTCAATTTAAGAACAGGATAAATGAAAATATGACATTGATGCGGATCAGTAATGTCTCCGTGAGTTTTGGCGGGCCACAATTGCTGGATGGTGCGGAGTTGTGTATTGAAGAAGGGGAGAGGATTGGCCTTTTAGGCCGCAACGGTTCTGGTAAAACAACCTTCATGAAAATGCTCAATGGAGAAATTCCGGCAGATAGAGGGGAGATTATCAAGAAAGACGCCATGCGGGTTTCCCTTCTTCCACAGGAAGTTCCTGATGAACTTCCCGGTCAGGTCTATCATATTGTGGCCTCGGGAGGTCGGGAGCATATTGACCTGCTTGAGCAGTACCATGATCTGACATCCCGGATAGCTTATCAAGCTGAAGATGAGCTACTGAAAAAGCTCGAACAGGTTCAGCATCAGCTGGAAACAACAGGTGCCTGGCATTTCCATCAACACGTGGAGAAGGTGATTGCCCGGACCGGTCTCGATAAAGAAGCCGAATTCCGAGTTCTTTCCGCTGGATTGAAGCGCCGCACGTTCCTGGCGAAAGCCCTTGCGAGTGATCCCGACCTCCTGCTTCTGGACGAGCCCACCAATCACATGGACATCAATTCTATTGTCTGGTTAGAGGAATTCCTGCTCAAGTTCAATGGTACCATAATCTTTGTCACTCATGACCGCGCTTTCCTGCAGCGAATGGCGACTCGAATTGTGGAAATCGATCGGGGACGCCTCCTTTCCTTCGATTGCAATTACAGTTCTTATCTGGAACGCAGGAAATCAATATTGGATGCGGAAGAAAAGGAATGGGAAACTTTTGACAAGAAACTGGCCAAGGAGGAAGTATGGATTCGGCAGGGAATCAAAGCCCGGCGCACGCGAAATGAAGGCAGGGTGAGGGCTTTGCTTCAGCTCCGAAGGGAACGCGATCTTCGGCGAGAGCGAACGGGGAATGCTCGATTGGCTATTCAGGAAGCGAAAAGGAGCGGCAAGCTCGTCGTCGATGCGGATAAAATTTCATTCTCCTATGGCGAGAGGAAGATAATCGAAGATTTCTCCACGACTATCATTCGCGGAGATAAGATCGGAATCATCGGTCCCAATGGTTCAGGCAAATCAACCCTGCTCAGAATACTTCTGGGAGAATTGGCACCGCAGAAGGGACAGCTCCGGCTGGGCGTCGGACTGAATATCGCCTATTTCGATCAGCTCCGGGCGCAGCTCGATGAAGACAGGACGCTAAAGGACAATATAGCGGACGGCAACGACACCATTTTCTTCAGGGGTGCGGCGCGCCACGTAATCGGCTATCTTCAGGATTTCCTCTTTCCCCCGGAACAGATCCTGTCCCCCGTTCGATCGCTATCGGGTGGGGAGCGCAATCGCCTTCTTCTTGCCAAGCTCTTCAGCAAACCATCGAATGTCCTGGTTCTTGATGAGCCGACCAACGATCTCGATACGGAAACGCTTGAACTCCTGGAAGAACAAATTATTCATTACAACGGCACGCTCCTGCTCGTCAGTCATGACCGGGCCTTCCTGAACAATGTCGTCACCTCCACGATGGTTTTCGAAGGAGAGGGACGCCTGGAGGAATATGTGGGAGGATACGAGGACTGGCTCAATCAGAGGGCCATTTCAGGTAAATCGGAACCACAGAAGGCGCCATCCGGAGAGGAAAAATCGGGGAAGGAAAAGAGGCCGAAAGAAAAACGAAAGCTCTCTTTCAAGGAGTCGCGGGAATTGGAATCAATTCCCCAGGAAATTGACGCGCTGGAGAAGGAGAAAGCGGAGATCATCGCCGATTTGAGTTCACCCGAATTTTACGCAAAGTCCGATCCGGACCGTGTGACAGCTACGAATGCACGTCTGCAAGAACTGGAAGGAGAACTGGAGGAAAAATATCAGCGCTGGGAACACCTGGATCAGCTCGTAAAGCAATATGGTCTGTAACTGCGTAAATAGCATCAAACAAGATATCAACATCACCGGCTGTAATTTGAACAAATGTTAGACGTTCTGAATCGGGCATGTAAATTGCTTGTTTTTCTGATTAAAACATGCGAACCGGGAGTGGGATATGAGAAAGATAAGCGAACTGTGTTTCAAGTCCACCGGCAATTTCAAGCAGATCCTTGAAAGAAGGCGTTTTGAACGCTTTCGGGTAGAGATTCCAGCTACTGTAGAACTGATGACTCCGGGCGGATGCAAGGAGCTGGTTTTGAAGACTTCGGAAATATCCGCAAATGGCGCATATTTCCCATATAGGGAAAATTTTTCTGCCGGATGTAGCATCAGAATGAACTTCATTCTTGAATTTCCGGAATCGGGCGAGTCTAACAGAGCGGGTAAAATAATGCTGATTACGGTTAACGGCACAATTTTGAGAGTGGATGATGCCGGCACAGCCGTTTCTTTCAACCAGGATTATCAGATTGCCTCTATCTGTTCCCGGCAGTCTCGCAGCAAGCTTCATTGATATGCACAGCCAAGGGACCATTAACTCGATTTAATTCAGAGAACAGGAAGCTGTGATCGAACGGGACAATCACTTTCCTGTTTTTCATATTATTAGACTCCAAAAATCATTTGACTACCTGCGTTCGTGTGATAATAGATGGCCGGTAAAAATTCAGAAATAGTTCGGGGCTGTTCAGATGGATGTTAAATACATAAACCCTTTTCTCCAGGGTACGATGGAAGTATTGATGAAGATGTCTTCACTTTCTGCTGTTGCGGGAAAGCCTTATATCAAAGAGGGAGACATTGCCCCAGGCGATATATCCGGAATAATCGGCATTACAGGTGAAGCTGTGGGATCGCTCGCCATCAGCTTCAAAGAATCCTGCATCTGCAGCATCGTTACCGGCATGCTCAATGAGCTTCATATGGAAATAAATAAGGACGTGATCGATGCAGTCGGTGAAATCACGAACATGATTTCGGGAGCTGCACGGTCCCGGCTTGAGCGGCAGGGCATGATTCTTTACGCGGCGATCCCGACCGTTGTTTTCGGAAAGGATCATACGCTGAGACATATCCTGAAACACCCCAGTATCGTAATTCCTTTTAAAACGGACGGAGGGGTGTTCTATGTCGATGTTTGCCTGAAATCTGTCCAAAAGAAGGCAGCCGATCCGCCCCCCAGACCGGAAGTCCAACCTGCCCAAAATATCGTCAAACCTTATCAAAAGCCTGCAGTGACTTCGTTGTATTCTAGTGGACATAAATCGGCTGTGCATCAGCCTAAATCCACGATTGAGAAACCACCTTCTCCTCCGCCCCCTGTTGCTGACGAGGAAGTCAAGCCGACGCTGCAGCAAACGCCGAAAACGCCCGCAGAAAAAATAGAAGCGCTGAAGAAAGCGATGGAAGATGCAGCCGTAAAAAGAGAGCAGGCATCTCTAGAATTGAAAAATAATCCGTTCATGCCTCTGAATGAGAGAAAAAAATACAATAAATTAGTGGATACCTGCGACGCCGCAATCAAACGTATGAAACTGGATATCTCTGCAATCAAAATGCTGGCCGAGATCAAAGACGGCGACATGGAAATCAAAACTCATTACCAGCACTATGACAACAGCAAGATTAAAAAATAATATGCTCCGATATCTCCCTCATTAGCTGAGTTGGCTGCGATCTGTTAAATCTCCTATGCGCGAATCCCGCTCTGAATGCCTTCTGTACGGACCCGGTTCCCTTACCTGATTACTAATAAAATCCGTCTAAAAAAACCAATCCTTCCTGAAAGGGTTATTTTTCAATTTGGATCTTCGATGCTGCATTTCGATCGAATATCTAAAAATTGTACTCTGGTTCCCGTAAGGGAGATATGCAGTTTTCAAAAAATAAATACCGTTTTTTGGTCACACTTCCAGTTTCAAAGCGTCTAATAGAATAAAAGAATAGAACTGTCTGAGGTCATGATTGTACTTAAAACTATTCATGACAAATAAACTAACAGTCATTAAAATCATGGGGAGGTTATAGGAGGTGGTTGATTTAGGGCAGCAAGCTACTGTAATCACTTAAAATGCCCTTGACATCTTCATCTTAAAGAGAACGATCTCCGATTCAATTATTGGGACCGAAGTATGTTAACACCCAAAACCCAAAATGGAGAGAAGGTATGGGATTAGAAATCGAGATGTTGGTCGATGCTGCTAGAGAAGGGAATGAAAAGACCCTGGAAGCATTGATATTGAAAATTCAAGATAAAATTTATGGACTTGCATTGCGCATGCTTTTTAATCCACTCGATGCAGAAGATGCCACACAGGAAATCTTGTTGAAGATTATCACTCATCTGGGGACTTTCAAAGGAGAAAGTTCATTTACTACCTGGATGTATAAGGTAGCCGCTAATCATTTGCTGACCCTTCGCAAACGCAGGGCAGAACTGGAGGCCCTGTCTTTTGACGACTACCAGGAAATGCTGGACATGAAATCGGCAGGGGGATGGGAGGAAGCTAAATCCGATGTCCTCCAGCATCTATTTGTGGACGAGATTCGCATGACCTGTTTGCAGGGGCTGCTTCTTTGTTTGGATAGGGAACACCGACTGGCTTTTATCATGGCCGAAATATTCGATATCAGTACTGAAGAAGGAGCCTTTATCCTGGAGATCACTCCTGCTGCTTTTCGCAAGCGTGTTTCTCGTTCACGCCAACGGATACAACATTTTCTAAACAGGAATTGTACTTTAATCAATCCGGATAATCCTTGCAAATGTGAAGGCCACGTAACTTCTTTTCTGGCTGCTAAAAAATTGGACAAAGATCAATTGGTATTTTCCAACCATCCCTGCCGCTTTAAGCAGGAGGAAAGCACTTTGAATCATCTTAAGGAATTGGATGAACTGAGCAGAATGGTCTTCCTGTATAAGCACTATCCGGATTTTCATTCTCCAAACACCTTCTTGGAACATATTCGGGATTTGTTGCGGTCAAAAAAATATGAATTGCTGATGTAATTTTTTGATAATCAGAGAAGAAATTGTACCGGTTATGTTTGAGAATGGAGATATTCGAGCTTCTTTAGCTTTTTCAAAGTCCTAGCTGTTACCAGGAAGGGAGGTTGAAAAATTGTAAATGCAGTAAAGAGTAATGACACGGGTTTGACAATTGTGGGAAGCGTAGCACAAAAAGCAATGGAGCCTTTTGAGTTGGATCAAGAATTAAACGGAGGTCATCATGAAACCTGTTTTTATCCTTCTATTTTTTTCCTATGGGATAACTTGGCTATCAGGGATTTATCTGAGCAAATTCGTTACCGATAAAAAGAGAGGAAGGATTACTCACTTCGGCCTATCTCTTATTACCTGAACGCTTATCACTATCTATGCAGTTTTGGCATGGATGAATTGGTGATTAATAAGTTAACAAATAGAAAGGCAGGCTCAAAATGGTCCTGCCTTTCTATTTGTGCATTTCAAGTCGAAATCATCGGTATAATCTCATCGCGACGTTACGGATGAGTAGTTAAACTCTTTTTTTATTCCAAAGATCCTTCCGCTCCGGCTGAAGCCGTTCGATTCCAGAACCCCCTCCTCTTGTGATAGAAGAGCATTAAGGAAATTACGAATAAACTGACCATGCAATGAACGGAATACTTCAGACCGTAAATCATCGGTGAAAGCGCCCACCTGGTCAGTGATCTCAGCCATTCGTGTCGGGAGATGAAGTCGGCTATGGGCGGAGAATGCCTATAGTAAAATTTTACAAAAAGAGTTCCCGGCATATTGGTCAGGAGATGATGGTCTCGAAAATCTCTGAGTACCCGAACTTCCGGTGCCAGATAACTGCCGTAAGCAGCCGTTGCGATGAAACATCCGCCACCCCCGCCACTCTCAGAGGTCGGTGTTTCGGATGACTGAGGAGAGGAAACCGGGGTTGGATCCGGCGTTGATGAGCCTGAAGTTCCGGAGGAAGTTCCGGAAGAGTTGTTGGTCGTGGGAGTTGAAGAGGCAACCGCCGGCGCGACTATCTCATTGGAGTAGTCGCTTTCCGTTCTGCTTGAGTTATAGGCGGTCATCGCCATATAGTACGACTTGGAATCATCCAGTCCCGTTAAGGAATAATCTGTCCGGTTTCCCAAATCGACCGTAGCATTGTAATTACTGCTGCTCAACCCATAGTAGAGCTTGTATCCAGCCAGATCGGCCTCTGTATTTGCGTCCCAGGCAACTTTGACATCCCGGCATTCGAGGCCTGGCGTGAATGAAAAAAGCATTATACCGGCCAGGATTATCGGAAGCATTCCTCTACGACAGAAATTTATTCTCTTTTCTGAGAACTTCTGGAAAAACATAATCACCTCTCTGACTTTGGATTGAACCGAATAGTTCTCTCCTGCACGGACCCATAAAGGCCGGCGGAATGATCTCTGGATAAATCAGGGTGATTGGAAAAAGAGGAATTTCTGTGAGATTGCTTCAATAGTGGAATCGCGCAAACTGATGGAAGATGCTGCACTCTGATTACATATTCGGATGGATATGGCTCAGCAAAGTGTATACCAATTGGGCGGCGGTATGGTACTTACTGAAATTATTCATGAATGAAAAAGAATGTCTGAGCTTGGCAACATCCGGGCGAAGGAATATTCATACACATCAATGGCGGAAATCGATACTCCGACAAGAGGTGAGGCTATTATTCCCATGAAGGTTGTTTCATACATACGGAGCTTCTATCCGCATATCTGTATTCTGAATATGTTGATTACGCTTGACTCGCGAATCAGGAAATCGTAAACGGTTCTCGATCAGCCGGTTTAAGGCAGGTTATTTTTCCAAAATAGTGAGCGCCGGTATCCTAAGAGGCTAGGATGTTTTAATTGTTTTTGGGGCGCGTCGTGTGCCTTGTATTTTGACATCTGCAGGTGAGGCTTCATGTCCAAATTAATGCTTCCGGAAATTCTGAACCGCCTTCGCGCGGATAATCGATTTATGGAAAATGTCCGCGCAATTCGGGAAATCCCGGCGCGGGAGGGGCGGTTTTCTTCATTCCCGTCATGGTTGGATCCGGCTATCATCCGGGTGCTGCAGGCTCGGGGAATCCGGGAACTGTACAGCCATCAGGCCGAAGCTGCCGAGCTTGTCCGGGCCGGGCGCGATATCGTTCTGGTTACACCCACTGCAAGCGGTAAAACGCTCTGTTATAATTTACCCGTTCTGCAGCGCATTCTTGAAGAGCCGGAAACCCGTGCGCTGTATATCTTTCCGACGAAGGCCCTGGCTCAGGATCAGATGCACGAGATGATGGGGCTGATCAGCGATCTCCGGGCGGACATCAGGACATTTACTTATGATGGCGATACGCCTGATGATGCGCGGCAGGCGATTCGTAAGCAGGGGCATGTGGTTATTACCAACCCCGATATGCTTCACGCCGGTATCCTTCCGCATCACACGAAATGGCAGAAACTGTTTGCCAATCTTCAGTACGTTGTGATCGACGAGTTGCATGTGTATCGGGGCGTATTCGGGAGCCATCTTACCAACGTTATTCGCAGACTTCGCCGTATCTGCCGGTTTTACGGACGGGAACCTATCTTCATCTGTTGTTCTGCCACGGTGGCCAATCCGGCGGAGCATGCGGATCGTCTCCTGGAGCGTAAAACGGTCCTGATTGAAAAAAGCGGAGCGCCGGCTTCCGCCAAAACATTCATGCTTCTGAATCCGCCCGTTGTCAATCGCGAGCTTGGAATTCGGCAATCCGCACTGACTCCGACCCGCAGGACGGCCTCGCTTTTAATCCGGAACGGGATTCAAACCATTGTCTTTACGACCAGTCGGCTCAACGTCGAGATCCTGACCAAATATCTCAAAGATGAATTTTCCGGGAGGATACCCGCCCAGGATTCATTGGTTACAGGTTACCGGGGCGGTTATCTGCCGAATCTGCGGAGGCAGATTGAGAGCGGATTGCGAGAGGGAAAGATCACATGCGTGGTCAGCACCAATGCCCTCGAACTCGGGATCGATATCGGGGATTTGGAAGCCTGCATCATGGCAGGATATCCGGGATCTATTGCGAGCACTTGGCAGCAGGCAGGCCGTGCAGGAAGACGCGCCGGGCACAGCCTTGCGATTCTGGTCGCAAAGAGTTCTCCGATCGATCAGTTCATCGTAGAAAATTCCGATTATTTCTTTACCCGCTCCCCCGAATATTGCCGGGTGAACCCCGATAATCTTCTCATACTTCTGCATCACCTGAAGTGCGCCG
>DHHG01000093.1 GCA_002403175.1 Syntrophaceae bacterium UBA4778
TTGGGAAACAAGTCATAAAACGCACAGTCGGATACGGGCATTTTCGGAATTGGCTCTCTTCACGCAATCACTCAAAGTGCCCCGGACGGTTATCCTGCTTGTACCGGCAGGCCCGCCCGTCGATGCAGTGCTCCGGGATCTTAGGTCCTGGTTCATTCCGGGAGATCTGGTGATCGATGGAGGAAATTCGCACTTTCGGGATACGGAGGCGCGCATTCGGAGGTTGGCGGAAAGCGGAATATCCCTTATTGGAATGGGCATTTCAGGAGGGGGCACAGGCGCACGCACGGGCCCCAGCCTGATGCCGGGAGGCGACCCTGAAGCGTATGCGCGTATTCGTCCGTTCCTGGAGACGGTTGCCGCCAGATTCAATGGAGACCCATGTGTCGCATGGCTCGGTCCGGGTTCCGCGGGTCATTATGTGAAAATGGTCCACAACGGAATAGAATATGCCCTCATGCAGCTCATCGCCGAAACGTACGATCTCATGAAGAGGGGACTGGGATTATCCAACGATAGGCTGCATTCTATCTACAGGGAATGGAACGAAAGTGAACTCGAGTCCTATCTTCTTGGAATCACCTCGAACATTTTTCTCAGGAAGGATGATGAGACCGGAAACGAATTGATAGATACCATCCTGGATGAAGCGGGTCAGAAGGGCACAGGAAAGTGGACCTCTCAGGATGCAATGGATCTGGGGATTCCCGTTCCAGTTATCGATGCTGCCGTGAGCATGCGTGAATTGTCAGGATCGAAGCGAGAACGGCAGATTGCCGGGCGCATTCTCGGAGAACCGGATCATGCATTTACCGGAGAGTCCGAAACTTTTCTGAAATCCTTGAAAAATGGATTTTATTGTGCCGCCACAATGGCCTATGCACAGGGCATGAATCTGCTCCGGGGCGCATCGGGTCGGTATCAATACGGATTCCGTCTGGAAGAAGTGACCGGAATCTGGCGAGGAGGCTGCATTATCCGCTCCGCAATGCTGGAAAGGATTCACTCCGCGAACCTGGAAAATCCGGATTTGAAGGACCTTTTGACTGATTCGGAATTGGGAAAGGAAATTCTGGCACGGGAAGCCGGGTTGCGCTTTGTCGTGCGCATGGCTGTCTCCCTGGGAATTCCTGTCCCGGCTATGATGGCTTCGCTTGCCTATTTCGACGGAATCAGAAGCGCCTGGCTTCCGGCCAACCTGATCCAGGCGCAACGGGATTACTTCGGCGCTCACACATATCAACGAACAGATAAAGAGGGTTCGTTCCACACAGAGTGGGAGAGCAAAGATATTATTGCTTCCCAGTAATTGAATAAAGCGGAGAGATGCGGGCGGGAGCCCTTTTCCTCCAGCCGGTCTCTCGGGCTTGTCGTTTCACGGTTTTTGCCACGGGGGATGCTTTGCCCCCTCCGCCGTCGCGACCGCTGACGCGCTCGCGCTTCGGT
Source organism: Syntrophaceae bacterium UBA4778 (assembly GCA_002403175.1). Next base: position 1,447 of record DHHG01000093.1, read on the forward strand.
TTCCCCCCTGCCCAAACCCGGAAACGAGCAGCGCCCTTCCGCCATGTCTGGATAAAAAGGGCTCCCGCCCGCATCCGTTGATATAGAGTTTGGCGATGTTTAATCGCTGGAGCAATACGCTCCGTACATTTCAGAAGTTCAGGATGATACCAATGTCCAGCCGTCCGGGGGCTTCCATCATTACTATCTTTGGCGCAGCGGGTGATCTGACGTGGCGAAAGCTCGTTCCGGCTCTCTATAACCTGCATCTCGATCGACTATTGCCGGAAAAGATTGCCGTGGTTGGGATTGACAAACAAACCCTCAGCCAGAATGATTTCCACAATCGAATGCAGGATGGAATTGATCGCTTCTCCAGAAGAGGGAAGACCGATGAACACCATTGGGAAGAGATGAAAAGGCAACTGTCGTATATCGATGCCGATTTCTCGGATCCGGTAACTTATAAAAAATTGTCGAAGACTTACTCGGATCTGGAAAAGGCGTGGGGAATGCCTGCCAATCATATTTCCTATCTCGCCGTGCCGCCGTTGCTGATCGAGACGATTGTAAGAGGAATGGGCAGGGCGGGCCTTGCCAAGGATAGACTTAAATCCCGTGTGGTCGTGGAAAAGCCCTTCGGACATGATTACGATTCAGCACATACCTTGAATAAGATCCTGACTGAAATTTTTGACGAATCTCAAATTTACCGGATCGACCATTATCTGGGAAAGGAAACAGTCCAGAATATCCTGGCATTTCGGTTTGCCAATGCCCTGTTTGAGCCCGTATGGGACAGGCGCTATATCGATCACGTGCAAATTACAGTAGCGGAAGAAATCGGAGTCGAGCATCGGGGGCCATATTACGAGCAGGCCGGTGCACTTCGGGACATGATTCAGAATCATCTCTTTCAAATCCTTTGCCTCATTGCCATGGAGCCGATGGTGTCCTTTGATGCCGATGAAATCCGCAACAAGAAACTCGACGTGCTCCGGGCCATTCGCCGAATCCCCGAAGAACAGGTGCAGGTCTCTGCGGTGCGGGGGCAGTATGGGGAAGGATGGCTGGAAGGCAAGCATGTCATCGGCTATCGCGATGAGCCGGGGGTTTCCTCGGATTCCAGGACGGAAACATTTGCGGCAGTCAAGCTCTTCGTCGATAACTGGCGCTGGCAGGATGTTCCGTTTTATCTGCGGACCGGAAAGCGATTGCCGGTCAGGGTTTCCGAAGTTACTATTCAGTTCATGCCGGTTCCCCATCAATCTTTTCCGGTTCCGGCGGCCCTCCTCTGGCAGCCGAACAGAATGATCATCCGAATCCAGCCGGACGAAGGAATCGTGGTCCGATTCCAGGCCAAACAGCCCGGTCCGAATATCCGTCTGAGTCCTGTCGATATGCTCTTCTCTTACCAGGAGACCTTTAAAACGGAACCCCCCGAGGCTTACGAAACGCTCTTGCTCGATGTAATGCGGGGGGATGCGACACTTTTCATGCGTGCCGATCAGGCTGAAAATGCCTGGTCCGTATTGATGCCGATTCTTCAGGCATGGGAATCCGCTCCTCCTATTGAATTTCCGAATTATGCTGCCGGAAGCTGGGGACCGGAATCTTCGGAAGCGCTGATTGCGCGTGACGGCAGAAGCTGGCACATGCCGAGCATCCAGAACCGGCCAAAAGTATGTAAGATATGATCTGCTTTGGATGTCTGTCCAAATGATTATGTTTATGAGTACGAGCATGGGAAGAGGTTGAATTGGGAGTAAGTCCTCATGGATAAATTGAATGCAGCTCCCGGTCGCCCCGGTATCTCACCAAGGTGGACTTCGGCCGCGAAGAGCGGGACGGGTACTGCCATCAATCAGGCCAGCCGGATCTGGTTTACGATCAGTCACGGCATTCTCAATGAAATCTATTATCCGCGAATCGACCGCGCCTGTACACGCGACTGCGGACTGATCGTAACGGACGGGCAAAATTTTTTCTCTGAAGAAAAGAGGCATACCGATCACTATGTTTCTTATCTGGGCGAAGGAGTGCCCGGTTACCGAATCGTCAATTCCTGCAAAGGCGGCCGGTACAGGATAGAAAAAGAGATTGTTTCCAGTCCTTCGCAAGACGCCGTATTGCAGCGAATTCGCTTCATTCCCCAGATTGGAAATCTGGAAGATTATCATTTGTACGTGCTACTTGCGCCTCATCTCGGGAACAAAGGAAGCGGGCAGACGGCCTACATAGGAGAACACAAAGGGGTTCCGATGCTGATTGCTGAAAGAAACGCGCATGCCCTGTCCCTGTCCTGTTCGGCTCCCTGGGCGAAAAGATCGGTTGGATTTGTGGGTGCTTCAGATGGATGGCAAGATCTCTCTCAACATAAACAAATGCTTTGGCAGTATGATCGCGCTGAAGACGGCAATGTGGCCCTGACCGGCGAAATTGATCTGAAGGCGTGCAATGGTTATTTCGTCCTTACTCTTGGATTCGGGACCGATCCGGAAGAGGCGGGGTATCGCGCGCTTTCCAGTCTTCTGGACGGATTCGATTTGGCCTGCAGAGATTATGTCGAGGAATGGGCGGATTGGCAAAAGCAGATGATGCCACTTCCGCTGAAAGAGGAGGAAAAAGAATCGGGATTCCGGGATCTTTATCATTTAAGCACCGCTGTCATGAAGACGCACGAGGCGAAAAGCTTTTTGGGAGGCATCATCGCCAGTCTTTCGATTCCTTGGGGATCATCTAAAGGTGATGAGGATCTTGGCGGATACCATCTCGTCTGGCCCCGTGATCTGATCGAAATAGCAATGGGGCTGCTCGCCTCAGGATCAGGAAATACCTGCACCTGCGTTCTGAAGTACTTGCGGGATACTCAGGACCCGGATGGAAAATGGCCGCAGAATATGTGGCTGGACGGCAAACCCTATTGGAGCGGTGTGCAGATGGATGAGACAGCCCTGCCGATCCTTCTTTTGGAGAGGATTTACCGGGAAGGCGTTTTGAATCGTGAAGAACTGGGCGGTTTTTGGCAGATGGTCTTCCGGGCTGCATCCTATCTGGTCCGAAACGGGCCGGTTACTCAGGAAGATCGATGGGAAACGGACCCTGGTTATTCTCCTTTTACCCTGGCTGTTGAAATTGCAGCGCTTCTGGCGGCAGCTGACATAGCGGATCTGATGAATGAAAATCGCATAGCCGTTTATCTCCGCGAGACCGCCGATTACTGGAACGCCAACCTCGAACGGTGGACCTATGTCGAGCACACCGAATTCTGCAAGGAAACCGGTGTTGGCGGGCATTATGTACGGATTGGTTACGCCGGGCAACCGGACACTGTACAGGGTTCGGTTTCCATTAAGGATCGTCCTCCCCGGAAAAGCAATCTTCCGCGCGCCTATATTTTGGGGACGGATGCCTTGGCGTATGTTCGCTTTGGATTGAGGGACCCTCATGATCCCAGAATCCTCAACACAATCAAAGTGATCGATACATTTCTGAAGAAGGATACACCTTTCGGCCCGGCCTGGAGGCGCTATCTGCAGGATCAATACGGGGAACATGAAGACGGTTCGCCCTATAATGGAACAGGTATCGGGAGAGCCTGGCCGCTCCTGACCAGTGAGCGGGCGCATTATGAGCTGGCTGCCGGAAACCGGAAGGGGGCGCTGGAACTTTTGCGGGCAATGGAGGCATTCGCAAATGAAGGAGGGATGATTCCGGAGCAGATCTGGGATGCACCGGACATACCGGAAAGAGAACTCTTCTGCGGCCGCGCAACAGGATCGGCCGCGCCCCTTGTCTGGGCTCATGCCGAATACGTGAAGCTTCGCCGCTCTCTTTATGAGAATGAGATCTTTGATATGCCTCCCCAAGCGGTTGAACGTTATCTCATCCAAAAAATCGGATCGCCTTTTGTTACCTGGCGGTTCAATAACCGAATCCGTCAAATGCCCGGAGGAAAGGCGCTTCGGATTGAAACGCTTGCTCCTGCCCTCATCCGATGGACCATTGATGAATGGCAATCCTCGCATGATGCGCAGACGAACAATACCGGACTTGGCGTCCATTCGGTCGATATCGCCGGGTCGGATCTGAATTCAGCGAGAGAGATAGAATTCACATTTTACTGGTTGGAGACGCAAAACTGGGAGGACAAAAATTTCGATATCTCAATCACTTGATCGTCGGGAAAGGACAAAAATTTAAGTGAGTCAAATGATTTGCGGCTGAGTTGAACCGAAAGGGAGGAGAACCTATGCGGTTGAGAATTGCTGTCAAATCCAGCGCGAGATACAACCGAAGTACAGTAGGTATCTGGTTCCGGGCTGTCCGGTTTCATTTCGTTCCCCCCAGCTTTCTCCCGGCGATACTCTGTACTCTGATCGCCTGGGCCAATTATCGGGTAATGGATCTGGAAGCTTTTTTGCTTGTTGTCCTTGGGGTAACCTTCAATCATTTCGGATTGAATATGCTCGATGATGTTTGCGATTACCTTCATTTTGTTGATCGACAAAAAAAGGGAGATAAAAATCCATACACCGGGGGCAGCGGGGTCATAACGGAAGGCTTGCTATCGGTGAGACAGGTCGCAGTTGGGTCTGCTGTCTGTTTTGCCGTTACAGTCCTGATCGGTATTTATCTGACCTATACGAAAGGATGGCCGGTGCTGGCCTTTGGCCTTTTCGGCCTCTTCTGTTCCATTTTTTACACCTTGCCCCCCATCAAATTCGGTTACCGCGGATTGGGGGAAGTCGCTTTGCTCGTTAATTTCGGACCGACGATCGGCCTCGGAGCCTATTATGTTCAGACCGGGAAAATAGCAATAGAACCTCTAATGATTTCTCTCGTGCTCGGTTCCATGATGTGGTCGATGATCATCATTAATGAAATACCCGATTACGAAGATGACCGGCTCGGCAATAAAATGAACCTGGTTGCCCGTTTTGGAAAAGAAATGGGAATAACACTCTATGTGGCCGGACTGGTCCTTTCTTATGGAATCCTTGTTTCGTCAGTATTACTGAGAATTTCCCCCCCCATTGTTCTGCTGGGCCTGGTTAGTCTTCCTCTTGCCGTTAAGTCCGTGCGGATCCTGAAAAAAAATTATCAGGACGCGTTAAAGATGGTCCCTGCCAACCTTTCGATGATCAAGGTTCACTTCTATACGGGTGTGGCCATGATCGCAGGGTACATCCTATATCTCTTCCTGGGTAATATGCCGGTCAGTTAAATCGGCCCGAAGACTCCCCTCATATTAATTTCCGCCCTGAATATAGCCGCTTCAGGCCCCCGGCTCTGCCTTGTTCGCCAATTATTCATCCCATTTTCCGGAATAAAATCCCCTTGAGGAATATAGGTAATTCTGCTATCAGATACGATTGTGTCTCAAACTTATCGAAAAGAGGACGTATGCATAACCCAAATTTTAGCTCAGGACCTTGCAGTAAAAGACCGGGATGGAGCCTAGGCGACCTGAAAGGAGCAGCGGTCGGTCGTTCCCATCGCTCCGCCTTGGGTAAGGAGAAACTGGCAAAAGCGATTCAAGAAAGTAAACGAATTTTGAAGGTTCCGGAAGGATACCTTCTCGGTATATTGCCCGGTTCCGATACAGGTGCATTCGAAGGAGCCATGTGGAGTCTCCTCGGGCCAAAACCGGTTACGGTCCTTGCCTGGGAGAGTTTCAGCGAGGGCTGGGCAACGGACGTCAACAAGCAGTTGAAGTTATCCCCGACGATCCTGAAGGCCGATTACGGCAAAATTCCCGATCTCAAAAGTATCGACTGGTCGAACGATGTGATCTTTGTAGCCAATGGTACAACCAGCGGCGTAAAAATTCCGAACTGGGATTGGATCCCCGACAATAGGGAAGGCCTTTCGTTTTGCGACGCCACTTCAGCCGTTTTTGCCATGGATATTGAATGGTCGAAGGTAGATGTTCTGACTTATTCCTGGCAGAAGTGCCTCGGGGGCGAGGGGGCGCATGGCGTTCTGGTATTGAGTCCCAGAGCAGTGGCCCGGATTGAAAGCTACGATCCCCCCTGGCCCATGCCGAAGATATTCCGGATGAAAAAAGGCGGAAAAATAAGCGAAGGCATTTTTGAGGGAGATACGATCAATACCCCCTCAATGCTTTGTGTAGAAGATTATCTCGATGCCCTGCAGTGGGCCGATTCCATCGGCCTTGATGGTCTGATCGCCCGCAGCAAGGCCAATCTGAAAGTAATTGAAAACTGGGTAGAAAAGACACCCTGGATCGATTTTCTGGCTGAATCGGCCGAGATCCGGTCGAATACGTCTGTCTGTCTCATGGTGACAAGCGAGCCTTTCAAGGCGCTTCCCAAGGATCAGCAGTCGAAGTTCCTGAAATCAATTTCCAGCAAGCTGAGCAAAGAAGGAATCGCTCACGATATCAATTCCTATAAGGATGCTCCTCCAGGATTTCGGTTCTGGTGCGGACCGACCATTGAGCCTTCCGACCTAAAAAATGCGACGGAAGCGCTGGAGAAAGTTTATCTGGAAAAGATTACCGAATTGGGAAAGTAATGGCTGATCGGGAAACCGGGAGCATAAATTCAAACCGTTCTGGGTATACGAAAGCAAGGTAGAAATAATGTACAGAGTTTTAATCAGCGATACGCTATCGGAAGAAGGTATTGAAATTTTAAAAAGAAATCCCGCAGTCGAGGTGGATGTCAAGACAAAACTGACCCCCGATGAACTGAAGGAAATAATCAAAAATTATGACGGTCTGGTTGTCCGGAGTGCTACGAAGGTAACGGCCGATGTTATTGAGTGCGCGGACAATCTCAAAGTAATCGGCAGGGCCGGTATCGGTCTCGATAATGTAGATGCTCCTGCCGCGAGCAAGCGGGGAATCGTGGTAATGAATACGCCGGGCGGAAATACGATTACCACGGCCGAGCACGCCATCGCCATGATGTTTTCGCTGGCAAGGCAGATACCCCAGGCAACAGGCTCGATGAAATCGGGGAAGTGGGAAAAAAGCAAATTCATGGGGGCAGAAATTTATAATAAAACCCTTGGAATTGTCGGCATCGGCCGGGTCGGATCCATTGTGGCGGACCGGGCGCTGGGCTTGAAGATGCACGTGATCGCCTACGATCCCTTCATGTCCCCCGAAGGGGCTGAAAAAATGGGGATCACTCTGGTAAGCATAGACGAGTTGCTGGCCAAATCCGATTTTATTTCCATCCATACCCCCATGACGAAAGAGACGAGGGGAATGATCAATACAGCCGCCTTCGAAAAAATGAAAAAGGGCGTTTTCATCATCAACTGCGCCCGGGGCGGAATCGTCAATGAAAAGGATCTTTACGAAGCCCTGGTTTCCGGCAAGGTCGCAGGCGCTGCTCTCGATGTCTTCGAAGAAGAGCCGACCAAAAACACGGAACTTGTTTCCCATCCCAATCTTATCTGCACTCCGCATCTCGGCGCGTCCACGGACGAGGCCCAGAAAAACGTCGCGATTGCAGTGGCAGAACAGATTTCCGATTACCTGTCTACCGGGGAGATCCGCAATGCCGTTAATTTCCCCTCGGTCAGCGGGGAAGTGCTTGCGGTTATTCGCCCCTACCTTGTCCTGGCAGAGAAGCTTGGTAAATTCCAGGCACTGATGGCGAAAGGCGGAATCGAGGAAGTGCATGTCGAGTACAGTGGAGAAATTCTGGAAAGAGATGTGGCCCCGATTACGATTGCCATGCTGAAGGGATTGCTTGAGCCCTTCCTGAATGAAAATGTGAATTACGTCAATGCCCCTATCCTTGCCAAAGAGAGGGGAATCCGGATCATCGAATCCAAGAGCAGCGAAGTCAAAGACTTCACCAGCATGATTGCGTTGACCGTAAGGGCAGGAAACGAGAAGAGCTATGCGGCAGGTGCGATTTTTGGAAGACAGGATCCCCGGATTGTTAGAATCGATGATTTTACCCTGGAGGTCATGCCGGAAGGCAACATGTTGATTCTGTACAACAATGACCGGCCGGGCGTTATCGGTAATGTCGGATCGATTCTGGGAGCGAACGGGACCAATATCGCAAGGCTCCAATTGAGCCGTCAAAAGGTAAATGGTGAAAAGCATGCGCTCATCGTATTGAGTACGGACGGTCCCGTATCGAATACGGTGATTAACAAGCTGAAAACATTACCGAATCTGATATCCGTGAAGCAGATTGAAATTTAATGTGTTGAGGTGGGATTTTTCTATTCTGGCTTACCGGATGGATTGAAAGATTCTACTCAGCAGGGACCCAGCCATGTCTTTTTGAGATGTTCATGTTTGGGGAAGTTTATAGAACCGGGTGGTTGAAGTTATTACCGGAGAATAAAAATGGCGAATGTTGTTGTAGTTGGAACCCAGTGGGGAGATGAGGGAAAAGGGAAGATCGTCGATCTTTATGCCGAGGATGCCGATGTCATAGCGAGATTTCAGGGCGGCAACAATGCAGGGCATACATTGGTTGTCAAAGGTGAACAGACGATTCTGCACCTGATACCTTCGGGAATTCTTCACGATCATAAAATCTGCATCATCGGCAATGGCGTTGTTGTTGATCCGAAGGTGCTTCTTGAGGAAATCGACAGCCTCGAAAAGAGGAATCTGTTTCCGCCACAGACCAAGCTTTTCATCAGCGAAAATGCCCATGTCATTATGCCGTATCACCGTGCTCTGGATAGTGCGCGGGAATCGTTTAAGGGATCGGCTAAAATCGGGACAACGGGACGGGGCATCGGGCCGGCTTACGAAGACAAAATTTGCCGCACTGGTATCCGTGTCGGTGATCTGATCGATAATGAAGTCTTCCGGGATAAACTCAAGAGGCATGTCGAAGAAAAGAATTTTCTCCTGGTAAACCTTTTCAAACAGGAGGCGATAGACGAGAATGCCGTGTATGAAGAATACCGGGAGTACGCCGAGCGACTTCGTCCTTTTGTGAGAAATACGTCTGTCATTCTGGACCAGGAGATACGGAAAGGCAAAAAAGTCCTTTTTGAAGGCGCTCAGGGAACGCATCTAGATATCGACCACGGAACCTATCCGTTTGTAACTTCGTCCAGCACGGTGGCGGGCAGCGCCTGCTGCGGGACGGGTGTCGGTCCGACGCGAATCCAGTCCATCGTGGGAATTTGTAAGGCTTACACAACCAGGGTCGGCGAAGGGCCTTTTGTAACGGAATTGACAGATGCAATCGGCGAACGTATCCAGAAGGTTGGTTGCGAATTCGGTGCAACAACCGGAAGAAAGCGCCGTTGCGGCTGGCTGGATATGGTCCTGATCCGTCAATCGGTTCGAGTATCGGGGCTCAGTGCCCTGGCTATTACCAAGCTCGATGTCCTCGGCGGAATCGAAAAATTGAAGGTTTGTGTTGGTTACAAAGCAGGGAATGAAACCTATACCGAAGCGGTTCCATCCAGCTTGCGAGTTCTTGCTCAGTGCGAGCCCATCTACGAGGAAGTGGACGGGTGGACCGAGGATATCTCGAAAGCGAAGTCTTTGAACGATCTTCCGGCGAATGCGAAAAAATACCTGGAAAAAATTTCCGAATTATCTGGAGTTCCGCTCTGCCTGGTATCCGTCGGGGCGGGGCGATACGAGACGATTGTCGTGAATAATCCGTTTATTTAGAAAACAACGGATGATCAGTTTCCTGAACCGGTAATTACACCGAGAGAAACAGACATCAGTGCTCATATTTTTCTTGACTCGACAGCATCTTGCTGCTAGAAAATGCGTCTTTGAAAAGCAAACAGAACCGAACGGGTCGTTAGCTCAGAGGTAGAGCAGCGGACTTTTAATCCGTTGGTCGTGAGTTCAATCCTCACACGACCCACCATTGATAAAAGGGTTACGAGTCTTAAGCGTTCGTGACCCTTTCTTGTTTGTATAGTTTTTGTATGGTCGAAATCTCATTAATAGCACTGTCCAGTATGTCTACAGCATTTACCTTATGACATGGTGCAAGATGGGCGTAACGAAGGGTCATGGTCAATGTTTATGGCCTAAAAGCTCCTTTACTGTTGTAATATCATCCCTGCCATTATTAATTGAGAAGAAAACGTGTGTTCAACAAGTCATGAAAATGGAATCTTTAATCCCTGCCCGTTTACAAGCTGTATTAAAGGATTTCTGAAGATTGCCGTAATGCTCACCTGTTTATAAATACATAAGGTACATCTACCCGCCGTATCATTGTTTTCTAAAGTTGCTTGAACTATTTCTTTGCTTGTCGGAATTATTTACACCAAGCACATTCCGCAATAAAGCTTTGGTAACAACAGCTTAGAAAAAAATGTACTTGGCTGTTTATTTCAGACCGTCCAATATTTTACAAATCAGTCATTATATAATAGAACCTAAATATAAAAAGAAGAATAATAATAAAAAGATACTTGCATTGCATAAGAATTGCATCTTCTATTAAGCTGAGTTTCTTCGAGGAAACACCTCCAAGAGCCCTATTTTATCGTTAGTATTTTCAAGTTTATGGGGAGGTTTGCAAATATGAAAATTAAGATATGCTCTTTAATTTGCATAATTAGCCTTTTATTTCTGGCGAGTCCGTGTAATTCTGAAACGATCCTATACAATAACCTTGTCGATCCTCCTCCGTATAATTCATACAATGTGAATTATGGGTGGAGAGTTGGGGCATCTTATGTTCAAGGCGAGTTGTTCTATTCTTTGGATACCAAAAATCTCGACTATATTGAATTACCTCTTATCAATCTTTTTAACCTAAGCGTTCAAGTAACAGTCACTCTCTACAGCAACACTAGTTTATTTGATTTGACAGTGGGTAACCCTCTGGAGACGTGGACATTCACCTCTTCATCTTTACCTAGATATGCTTATTATGACTCCACTCCATACTATTGTAATTTATACAGACTAGATTCTATAGAGCACCCTCTATTGACCAGGGGCAACCTCTATTGGCTTGTGGCTTCTGCAACGGGAGACAGATTTGGAATAAGTTGGAACTATGCATCTCCGAAGGAAGCTTATGAACCGGATGAATATGACGGATATCACTACATTTTACATGGTAATGACATGCCACAATATTCAGACACTCAGGGGCAGATTTCTGCAATGCGGGTTGTTGGTACAACCGTTCCGGAACCGTCTATCCTGATTCTTCTATGTTCAGGGCTAATCGGAATCATGGGGATAAGGAAAAGATTAAAATAGACAAGCAAGGAAATCAAAAGAGACGAAAAGGCTGGATCTGCCTAGCATCCGAAAAAAATATGAACTAACGTAAAAGGATCTTCATGAGAAAGGCAGGGTCCTTAACTCGCCGCTTTTAGTTTACTGTATAGTTTCTGTATCGTGACCAGCACAAAAGGCACAATAGACCGTAAGCTCCCCTGTCAAGCAGA
>DHHG01000067.1 GCA_002403175.1 Syntrophaceae bacterium UBA4778
GTCGTGCTTATATCCGCTCTTGACGGCAACGGATACCCTATGAACGAGGTGATATACTTCCAGCAAAACCCCGACACCTTCCTGCTGAAAATCCGGATTCCGACCGAAAAATTGTTCCACTCCGAGATAAAGAGAATACGGTTTTTGAAAGCTTCGATTCGTAATCTGCTGTCTTATTTTGGCCTTTTCATAGGCAAAGTCAGTTTTGAAACTGTAGCTTGCGTTCGCATACAGGTTTGTTCCACTGGAAAACCAACTGTCAAATTCGCCCTGGATCAAAGCCGAAGAGGTATTTCCCCGCACACTCGATCCCGGATCATCAGGACTCAGATCGGTGTCCCTGAATTCCCCGCCGCCGAACAGGCCGATCATCGATTTATCCCAGAAATATTTGGCTCCTCCGACCAGGAAGAGACCGGGGGCCTTCGCCTTTATTTCCTGATCTCCCGATTTATATTTATAAGCCAGGTAATTGGGAATGACCTTTCCGGTAATTCCGATATGTCTATCCAGCTTATGGGTGACATCCACGCCTAAATATGAAAATCCCTGTCCATGATCGTCAATATCAGCGCCGGCAAAAGATGAAATCTCAGCAGCATGGCTGGAGGGACAAAAGAAAGCTGCAAAAATTACAAAGTAAAAAGAAAGAACGACTCCGAATTTTCTGATATTTGAGCGAGCCCTAATCTTCATATATTCCTCTCATATTCAAAACCGATTCAACTCTTTTTGAAAGCATTGATGCTTCCGGCTGACGATTCAATTCGCCAATCGCATTCTTTATCGATGTTAAACCAGACAACCGCATTGATTTGCGAAAACCTGCTCCTTAGCTCCAAGAAGGCCTCTTCGATCCATTTTCCTTTATCGCCCCCCTCTTCCGCACATCCGACTTCCGCTATCATCAATGATTTTTCCGGGGCCAAACGGATCAATTCGGTGTAAGCATTTTCAAAGATGGTCCGAAAGTCCTCCCATTTCGACCATTCTCTGGTCAGCCCCCAGTTATACCCGTCCAGACCGAGCCAATCGAATTCATCCGATCCGGGAAAATATCGGCTGATCGCATTTTCCGGTTCTTCCGGAACGGAGTAGACGTATGGAGACCAGACCCACATTAAGTGATTGTTGCGGACAGAGCGGAAAATGGAACGGATGTAACGCCAAGCCTCAACATAATCGGAAGGTTTGTTCCCATTCACCGTTCCGCACCAGGGATACCAATTTCCGTTCATTTCGTGCATCGGCCGAAGAAAAACCGGGCCGGATACCTTTTTCAAATCGATTGCCCAGTTGCGGATATAGTCATCGTATTTACCACTCAGTATTTTCGAGAGGGAAAACTCAGGCTGATTTTCCGGTTGCCTTTTGCCCCAGGACTCCTTCGGCATCCAAGGTTCCCAGGTGATCATGGGAATGAAGCCGCTCTGGGAAACTTCTTTCAGACCGGAAAGGTCTACATGCTCGCTGCCTGCTCCCCATGAATGATAGAAAGAGAGGATCCGGATCTTTTTCCCAAGAAGGAGTTCGTATTCAAAGGCTTTTTGCGGAGCGGAATAATAATTTTCGGGAAGGTATAAACCCATCCAGGTTCGGTTCCTATCAACCGCCATTGACCGCCTCCCTTTTCCACTCGATTCTTTTCAGAATCCAATGCGGATCCTGCGGGACAGATCTGATCCGTTTTATCCTGATACTGACTTTCTGTGCTTCATCCCGGCTTGCAAAATACCCGACGCGAACCCGCATCCAAGAGTTCTCTTTTATCTTTGCCGGAGAGATAAAGGCCTGAAATCCGGCGTCTAGTAACATCTCTTTACATTTTTCGGCCTTTTCCGGATTCCGTTCGGATTTCACCTGAATAACCCAAGCCTGCTCTTTTTTCTTTAATTCCGGTGCAGCTTCCATTTTCCCGGGAACTGATTTTGTCGATTGATTTTGGTCCTGTTCAGATATAACTGAAGCCTTCAGATTCTCCTGCTCCGGCTGTTGGACCGGAACCTTCCTTGGGGCATCATAATCCTCGATCGGTCCCATACGCGCCATCATCTTTTCGACTATATCATCCTCTTTCTTTTGAGGAATATACTTTTCGATATCTATCGTTTCCAGAACCTGGAGGCGCAAATTACTCATAAAACTGTTAACTTTAGAAGAATCGACCGTAATAAAGAAAACCGTGACTGCGATGGTAACAATACATGTTATAGCCAACTCGCCCATCCCGGAGAGGAAGGACGGCGCTTTTTCCGGCATGTCCTCTTTTTTGGGCCATTTATGTTTTTTTAAAGCCGCCTTACAGATACCGCTCAGGGTCCATACGGACCAGATGATCCAAAGCGTATTCAACAGAAAGAAATCCCAGAAAGGAGCGCCTATCAGGAATGAATAGAAGACCGCAAAAAGGCCGGAAAGAATAATGGCCAGCTGAGGGAGAACTGCTAACCAGGGTCTTTTAACAATTGACGTTCCCGTCGGCTTCGGATTCACGCGATAAGTAGGTTTCTTCTTACTGGAAAAAAGGGCTATGAAAGTGGCCTGGATAAAAACGGGGAAAAGACCCGTCCACATCTGAAAGGCCTTCATATAAGGGGTCGGATAATTGATAATGCCGTAGGCCAGCGACATGGATAGAAAATAGGGAAAACGATGCAGAACATAATCATGAACCGACGCCGTCAGAATGAATTCCTGTACAAGCAAACATGCGATCGGGGTTATGAAGAACAGGGGCATGATAAAGGCCGCAACCAGATAGACGAACCCCAGATGAAAATACTGCAATCTTTGTTTTAAGGTCAGCCCCCTGTGACAGAAACGAAACGGATTGTCCCAGAACTCGATTCTAAGCGAGTCTGCCGCCCACTGCCGCCGCTGCCTGTAAACCCCGTAAATATTGTCCGGCGCCGTGCCTGTCGTTAAAGAGTGGTTGTAATAGACTGATCGCCATCCCCGTTCGTGCAGACGCATGGAGGTGTGAACATCTTCGACCAGGTTCCAGGTGCTGAATCCACCGATATCGTCCAGGGCTTCGCGCCTGTACATGACACCGGAGCCGCAGGAAAAAGCGGAATTGTCGTTATCCTTCCCGCTCTGCATGATATTGTAAAAAATTCGGTCCGAATTGCCGAAGGGATCTCCCACAGGAACCTTGAAATTCTGTTTACTCTGAACGAAAGCGACTTGCGGGAATTTGAAATAACCAATGAGCTTATCAATGATCTGAGACTGCGGAACCTGGTCCGCATCCAGAGCCAGTATGAGATCCCCTTTCGTCCGCTTAATCGCGTAATTCAGATTACCGGCTTTGGCATCATTATGTTCCTCTCTGGCAAAGTATCCGCACCCAAAATGCTCTGCAAGTTCCCGGTATTCCGGCCGGCCTTTGTCATCCAGAATATAAATCTGTTTATTCTGGAATGTGATCTTCAGGGCAGCCTCAACAGTGTCACGAACAATCTCAATAGGCTCTCCGGCAACAGGAATAAATACGTCAACAGAATAATTCCTCTCTACAGTGATCCCGTCGGGGGCATGATACCTGAGAAACCAGGCATTGACGGAAAAGAAACAGAAGAGTGCCAAGCCTGTCAGTTCAGCGACAAAAAAAGTGAAAGAGTAATACCAGATGGTCCAGTTAATATGCGTCCAATGCCAGTAAAGATAAACAAGGCCAAGCACTGCAGTCAGCAACGTCAGGATCTGACCGGTTACCCTCCGCCACCGGTCCTCTTTTTCATTATAACGGAGGTAAGTGCGCGTTCCGAATACATCGGAAAACCACTTTCGAATCGGGCCTAAAATCTTTTGAGAAAGGTCCTTCATAATTCCATCTTTATAAATTTTAAAAAGTCTAATTCTTTCATCCTGACTTTCACCACTTCAGCTCACAGCAAATTAAAATTTGTTTTAACAAATATATCGGCAGCTTATGTCCATTCCATAAGTTAAGAACTTGTTAATTATAAAGCTTGTTCCGGAAAGCATGCCTCATTTTAACTCCTATTTTTTTATCCGGAATCAGATGGGGTCTATTCAAACTTATGTTGCTCAATAGATTCACATGCTTCAGGCAAACGCACGATTATTTATGGACCTTTCTTGAAAAAAGTTGCTGTCCTTAGCTCAATTTGTTCGGAATTCGAACAATTGTATGCGCCCCCAAAAAAAATTGGGTTAGGATATAAAGAACAAAAAAAGCCGAATCGGAAAAAAGGTGTGAGAGGATCATGTGATTCGTACGAGCCTGCGATCGAGAAATGAATTCTGCACTTTCCTGCATTGAATCTCTACAGTCCGGTCCTGCACAAGAGACCAACTCATTGCCGGTTGCTTCCAACCAAGCTATTCATCATCACTCGATTTCATCCGGCTCAAGCGTTTGGGTCGGCTAGTACCTCGGCCTTTTGATAACCAACTCTGTCTTGCCGGTCGAGATTTTCACTTACGCAATAGGGTCTAAAATGGGGAGGATTGAAGTAAAGCGTGTATGTCGAATGGGCCCTTCTGTTTGCTTTATAAAAAACCGAGCAGAAAGTTTTGAACAGGCCCTTCCCCCGCTCACTCGTTCCTTTCAGCTCTCCAGCAAACATCTCATGGGAATCAATGAGGAAAGGCAGATTAAAACAGCCTTTTTCATGGATCTCCGCAACGGAACATTAGCACCCGCTTACTTTATGAGCTCGAATAACATACGTTTGAAGGGCTTTCAAGAAGACTTAGGATTTTATAACAATCATCCTGAATCGATTCTTTGCATAAGAATTCCGGGTAGATCTTTGTAAAAGAATCTTATCAGCGATTTAAATTTTATTGGGACGACGCAGGGCATCATGCAAGCCGGAAAGTCGCTGGATTCTATTATTTACTCCAATTTCGAAGATATCCCTTCGCGTCCAGATTTCCGCATGCTTTCTGGCGCGGGTCATAGCGGTATAGAAAAGCTCACGCGTAAGGAGAGGAGAAGGCCTGTCGGGGAGAATAAATAGAATCTCATCGAATTCGGAGCCCTGGCTCTTGTGAACGGTCATGGCGTAAACCGTTTCGTGCTCCGGAAGACGAAGGGGGGGAAATTTCCGGATCGAGCCATCCGGGTCTTTAAAAAAGACGCGCAACTCCCTCGATTCCGGATCGGCGAGAACGATCCCAACATCGCCGTTAAAGAGCCTCAGATTGTAATCGTTTCTGGTAATAAGGATCGGGCGTCCGCGATACCAAACGCCGTCCGCCCGGATCAAACCGGCTTCTGCCAGGAGCCGCTCAGCAATGGCATTCACGACGCGAATTCCATAAGGGCCTTCCCGAAGAGCGCATAAGATTCTGAAGCGATTCAAAGTTTCGAGGGCCTCCGCCGGATCGCTGCTTTTGAGATAAGGCGAGAATCCCTGCACGACTTTTTCTCGAAGCGCCGCCGGAAGCTCATCGAACGCCGGAAGGTCCAGGCAGCCGATATCATGGAATCCCCTGCCCTGCATGACACACACCGCGCCCGGAGCATCTCCTTCATTGATTAAACGGCTGACCGTGCCCATGCCGCTGTCCTTTCCGAATCGATAGCTGGCATGCAACTGCGTGATGCAATCCTGAACGGGACGATAAGGAGACGAATCCGCCTGCAAGTCCTCACCCGTGAGGGCTTGCAATCGCTCACATAGCCATCGCGAGTATCCGCAATCCGCCGAACCGCAAATATCGGCGAGAACAGATCCCGCTTCAACCGATGCCAGTTGATCCCGATCCCCGAGAAGAATCAGGCGGGTACCGGGGCGGAGCGCGTTGAGAAGGCGAGCGAGAAGCGAAAGATCAACCATGGAAGCCTCGTCGATCACCAATAAATCGATAGGGAGGAAACCCGATGAAAAACTATCGAATGGTCGGAAACCGGATTGGTCTCCGGACATGGTTCGAAGTAGTCGGTGGATAGTAGATGCCTGCGAGGGAATGGCATCCCTGATATTGTCGAGGCAGTCGAGCCTGTCCTTTTCGTGTTTGATGGCCTCGTTCAGTCGGGACGCGGCCTTGCCGGTGGGAGCGCAAAGAGCGATTCGAAGCGGCGTGCCCGTTTCATGCGCCTGCTCCAGACAGAGGGCCAGAATTTTTGCTACTGTCGTCGTCTTTCCCGTACCCGGACCGCCGGAAATGACGCTGAAGCGTTTCATCACGGAAAGAGCGGCGGCGATCTTCTGCCGGTCGGGCTTGTACAGATCAGCAACGGGAAAGAGGCGGGCAAGACCACCCTTCAGGACGGATTCATTCAGGGCCGGATCGATCCAGGCGGCGTCTTCCCGGAGCCTGGCAGCTACCCGGTTTTCATAATCCCAGTAACGGTACAGATACAATCTGGAACCGTCCAGGATGAGTGGCCTGTATTCTTCGGGACTTCCTATTACCGGGCTTTCGCGCAGAGCCGTCAGCCAGGATTCCAGAGGAGGAGTCTCGATAACGGATTCTCCCCAAAACAGTTCCTGCCCGGCAAGTTGAGCCAGATCGATGCAGACATGCCCCTCTCCCCTGTACCTGCTAACCAGCGCTGCCGCTAGAAAAAGCTCCGGGGCCTTGCCGCCGGAGAGTTGTTCTATGAAAGCAGCAAAGCGCCGATCCAGGGACGAGAAAGTGTCCTTCACTAATGGTTCGGAATTTTCATGGATGAGAGCAAGCATATTTGTTTATAGTCCCAATTATAACGGCAGCTAATAACAAAAGGTATTTCATAAACAGTACCTCAGAAAGGTTATATCGCGTTGGCGCTTCAACATCCTTCAATAGCTATAATCGATCCTGTTGCGGCACCCCCTCGGAGCGCCTTTTTGAAAAGGCCCTTCAGAGCCTATAAAAATTGTTTATAGATGTCTATTAACTTCTTTCAAAAAACATTTCCGAGCGTGAGGGGTGCAATAATGCTTAATCCCCATGTCAGGAGAGGGCCGCTCTCTTGCGCATAGTTTTCCTGTACTCCATGGTCTTTTCCAAATGGTACATGATATTCCATAAAGAGCACGAGGTGTCATTCTACAATGATCCATACCTGTTTCCCTACTAATGTTATCACCCGAAAACAGGGTTTCAATTTCCTGAAACGAGTTCATAAAGTTTCTTCTAAATCTGACGATAATACTTTCTAAATTCAAAAGGGGGGATGCTAAATGAATCTCTTTCTGGAAGCTGTGGTCCTTTTGTTGATTTGCGTAGTGGGCGCCAGTACCTGCATTATCGGTTGTCGAAGTATTTTCGGGAACAATGTTACTGTTAAGCTGATTTACTGGGAAGCTCCAATGATTACTGTTGTTTACGGAGCTGGATATTTCTGTGGAAGATTGGGAGGGGTCAGTAACCTGCTGGTTGGCGGTATTACCGTCATAATCGGAATTGCAGCGATCCTCGGAACTTTTGTAATGATTGGAAGTTATCTCATACGGAAAATAGAGCGTATTTCCACCCGCGTTTCGGAGTCCTCTTCTGAAATCGGCACGGCTTCAATCCAGCTAGCCCAGTCCGGACACGCCATAGCAGCAGGAGCAGCCACACAGGCGGCATCTATCGAAGAGACATCGTCATCCCTGGAAGAAATGTCAGCAATGACGAAAAGAAATGCAAAAAATGCAGATGAGGCGAAATCGCTCATGGCCAGAGCCAAAAGCATTGTGGAGAATGTCAATGACCATATGGGCAATATGATCAGGTCGATTGCGGAAGTGAAAAAAACCAGTGAGGAAACCGGAAAGATCAACAAAACCATAGACGAAATCGCTTTCCAGACAAACCTTCTGGCCTTAAATGCGGCTGTCGAGGCTGCAAGAGCTGGTGAGGCAGGAGCCGGATTTGCCGTTGTTGCCGACGAGGTCAGAAATCTCGCCATGCGCGCTGCAGAAGCGGCTCGCAATACCAATGGCCTGATTGAAAACACGATCTCGGCCGTAAAAAATAGCAGTGACCTGACCCTTGTGACTCAAAAGGCTTTTGCAGAGAACGTGGAAATTGCAGACAAAATCGGCTGCCTTGTTGATGAAATTGCCGCCGCATCACAGGAACAGGCAAACGGAATCGATCAGATATCCAAAGCTGTTTCCGAGCTTGACCGGGTTACGCAGCAGAATGCTTCCATTAGTGAGGAATCGGCAGCAGCCGCCAATCAAATGAGTACCCGGTCCGTCAATGCTCAAGAGGCCGTGAATGAACTTGTTGAAATAGTATGTGGAAAAAAATCGGATCGGAGCACATCCGTGAGTACTGTGATGAAAGGGGCAACAAAAAAACCAACTTTGAATTTAAATGCACCGGCATCTGATCGTTTTCCGGAATATTCGCTATCTCCATCCAAAGGAAATCAAAAAAGTAAAAAAAGCTCCGGTCGAAATCATGCAACAATTGTCAACCCGGAAGATATCATACCCTTTGATGAAGGAAACTCTGAAGCGTTTGCCCAAAACCAATCTTAGAATGCCGGCGTATAGATGTGATATTGCAGAAAATAACACGCCTTGATTATTGCTGTGTTCAGCTTCTGCTGTGTATAGTCCTGCGGCTTGATTGCCCGATAGCAGGACAACTTTCTCCATGTTTGGCGTATTAGCAAGAACCGCTTCGGTGGTTTTGCCTGTCGTGGATTGTTACGCCGAACGATTTTTCAATTGGCGCCCAATACGATCAGCCGCCAGCAGCAGCGTTGTTCTTGTCACGGCTTGATCGGCGGATGGGGCGGCGTAACGATCGGTGCGGCGCCCGGGACCACCCGCGTATTCGGCTGCTTGGGAACCGCTATTGTGGCTGCCGTCAGATTCATTTTAATGGATGCGCGATTATCCGCGAGGTTGATGTCGCGGACGATATTGACAGGGTCAACCCATACTTCGATATCGTATAGGCCCGGGGTTGCCGTGAACGGCTGAAGCATCAAAGTCGTCTTGTATTCGCCAAACTGGTTAATCACGACGTTGTTGTTCAGGATCATTTTATTGACTGATTTCCCTTTTGCGCCGTAATAGAGAAAGTGCGTTCCATACGGAAAGACGGCCGTCGCATTGCCTTGATTGCGCACCGTCACGCCAATCGGGATTACGTCGCGCACGCTGTATGTTTTCCCCGGTATTGTCTGCATCGACACAGCTAGATTGACGACCTGAATATTGATCCTCGCCGTCATGGACGCATGGGTTTCATTTTTTTCCTGAATGGCGTTTTTCGGATCGAGATTGATGACAAGGTCATGAAATCCGGGACTCAGCATCGGAAGCTTGAGCCATCGCCCATATTCTACGGTGCCCTTCGTAATGAGTGTATTGCGATTGAAATTTTTATCTTCCGCGATAATTTTTCCGGCCTCGGTAACATTCCACAACACCGTGCCGGGTAAAATCATGGCGTCCGCATCACCGCGATTACCTATGTTTGCATACAGTGAAAGTTCTTCACCATACTTTGCCGCTGCACTGCCTGACGAGAACGAGGGTGTCTTACTGAGATACAATTCCGGGCGCGTTACAGAGCCGGAAGCGTTGGCCACGGGCACCTGAATAAAATAACGGTTGTTGTCGTTCACATTATCGGGCGTTGATATATCCGGCTGCACGATAAACTCGACGCTGACGAGTCCTGCCGGCAGCGCTGTCTTAGGTTGTCCCTTGCATTCCACCGTCTGCCCCGGATTAAGGATATAGGGCTGCGGCGTCGGGTTCTTCACGTCCGTCGAGTTGTACGACAGATCGGTTGACAGCCGGTACCGGAAGCAGCCGGACTGCATCTTGGCTTGCGTTGTTCCTCGGTTTTTGATGAGGACGGCAAAAGTGAAAGCCGTACCCTGAGGGCCTTGAGTGGGTTCGACGCGCGCCGATTCAATGGACAGATCGACAGCAGAATAAGCTTTGACCGGCGCCGCTAAATACGCGGCAATTGCCAGTACCGCAACGAATATGAACTGAAAATATTTACCCATGATATTCCTCCCTGGTTGTTAGAAAGAGGGGGGCTCGAGACCCTGACCCTTTTTATTTCTCTTTAGAGGGGGCACTGTTTACTTTTTAACTTTTTTATCCATCAATTGCGGTAAGCTTCACGGCAGGTTGAATCAAATGTTAATAAGTAAACAGCGTCCCTACTATCTCCATTTTTTTATCAAATATGTAGACCTGACCCTTTTTACTCCCGTACACCGAAGTTGCTGAATATGGGAATTTCTTCTCGCCCCATTGATGGTGAACAACAGCATCAACCGTCGAGGAACGAGGTCGGCCACATGGAGGTTATGCTCCCTCTCAATCGAGAATTTGAACCCGACGAGCGCTCCCACCGTCAAACTCAATTCCCCAGCCCTCTACCCATTGGCTGTACATTGGATTAAACTTTGCATCGCCTGGTACCACTGGGCCTGTAAGCCCCAACATCTTGACTGGGTCTATCTTAATTTCTCTGTGACGGGAAGAAAGGCGCGCCTCTTGGATAAGGAAATCAAAGATGATGCGCTTGTAGCTTGTTTGTCTGGCTAGGCGCTCTATGCGCTCATCAAGTATTTGAAATAACCTGTTCTTATGATCTTCACGGATTCGAGCTCCTAAGATAATGCCGACAAGTTGGGTTGGCTCGAAGTGAAAGAGTCGCTCTTGAACCGAATATTCGAAACGATCTCCAAATAGCCATGGCGTCGGAGTGGTGAGCATTAACCGAGATTCAGACTCATAGCTCCAGGAGTGATGCTTTTGAAGAAATTGTTTTGCTTGCGCGGATGCAATTTGATTTCTCTCCTCCTCAGATGACACTGGACCGCTGACGGATTCTGGAAAGAGTTTAAACGCAGACAAGTGCTCAACTGCCGGGACATAAGATACATCCTGAAAAAGAAAGCGTTCAGGAATGTGGAAAGACATTGAGGATGCTATACCTTCCGGTGTTGTTCGACGCATAGATTTTTTTATAGCCTGAGGGTGTTGCCTTAGCGCCCCTTCTAATGATCGGAACACCAAACAGAATCCTTCGTGGCGAGTCGCATAATGTGACCACATAAGTGGCTCGTCGCACACACGAGAAAATGACGCAAAATAGCGGGTGGGCGGTTTATATAGTTGGAATACCCGCTGGATCGCATTAGCTGCCGCTGTTGCAAATAACCAATTTGAATTGTCTGTAGCTCGTAAAAACAATGTGACGAAGTCAAATGACGAAGCCTCGTCAAAGGTGAGGGGACAACTGGAACTGAACTCTGCTGCAATCTTGCTCACACACTTATGGTATTGATCGCATTGTTTGCCAAGACCAAACTGGAGCAGCCTGATCCAAGAGTCAGTGTCACTGGAGAATTCATAAAACGATTTTCCGTCAAAGGGGTCATTGCATTCCGAGGTCGATGCGAAAAACAACTCGTCATACATGAGTTCTTTGAAACTTATTTCGGTTGAGGATCGAAATCGATAGTAAAGCATCTTGCACCCCGCAGTTTCTCATTGATCGGCATAACGTAGCAATCAGCCGCCGGCTCTGCCGGTCGGCTGAATTGCTTGGTTAGGTTGCTTTATTCCAAGTTCCTCCAATAGCTCGCGAGACGGATGGGCAGTGACAGGGCCGCCTAGGAGAAACATAATCGAGGCCTCTGCAGCGGTTCGAGCGACCAACACGGTCGCATTTGGCTCGGAGAGGTCACGCTTTCCGCCATGTGCAGTTCTATTGCGTGCATTTGACAAAACCTTCTCCATCTTTCGAATCAAGTTGCCGT
The DNA here is from genome assembly GCA_002403175.1 of Syntrophaceae bacterium UBA4778. Next base: position 11,702 of record DHHG01000067.1, read on the forward strand.
TCTCAATTGCGGCCAACTCAGGGAAGACTTGTAGTAGCAGCCCTATAACCCTTTCGTGGATAGTTCCTGTGGAACTCAGCGTGAAAGCGATTATCTCTAGGATGATCCACAATGAAAGAAGACGATCTGCAGGTGACTCCACGTCATGACTGTGTCGCCACCACCGCAGTGCTGCTTCTGCGGCTGGTTGCGCCTCTGGCTGAAGCTTAGCGATTCTCTTCTCTGTGCCCGCAAGAATTGCCGACAGCTTTGCTGGTGACTCGTAGCAATCCGTGATGTGAATAGGGTCAACGTCGAACCACGTCCATGTGTCTTCATTATCTGACTGAAAGAACAAGCCTTCACCTACTTTGGCCCCATAACTCCGGGCCACGACCAAGTAATGAGTCCAGCGGCCCGGGCAGTTTGGGCTTCAAGGTTCGGACGTACTTCTGGCGGAATCGCGTTATCGTCAGTTTCACACGACGCGATGATTTCAAGGAGCAGTGGGCGGCCTTGATGGACGTGATCTACGGTCGACACTCTTACCTCGCGTTTACCATCAGGCGAGACGCTCATTATGTCGTAAGTAGTAAATGGTAGTTTTCGCTTGTGTATCAGTTGAATTTGCGTCTCGCCTTGGCGCAAGATGATTTCGCTCGCGAACTGCAAATTCGAAACTGCGTAGATTGTGCGTAGCGAGTAAGTTCTCATATGTGCCCCGTCGAATCGAAATTCGTTTGCAACCTAACAATTAATACACGTAGTAAGCTTTTCCTGTCACAAGGGACGATCCTTGTCGGCATTTTTCGCAATTTGTATGTAGAAATTGCGAAATTGTCAAACAGTTATATTGCACAATTCCATGTTAAGTGTTTATTAACGGAAAATACGTATTACGTATATTCTGGTTTCTTCTGCTGAAGGACGGTATGATCGCAAATATTGCCCCGGCGATTAAATATATCCGGTTTTCTATTAAGGATGCAGGCGGGGTTGTTTTGATTCAGCGATTGGCGGAAGGGTGCCGTCATTTCCGGATTTAAACATGGGGGAAGCCGCAGCTCGAAAGCCGCTTTGCGGCTGGCGAGACGGCGGAGGGGGCAAAGCATCCCCCGTGGGTAAATCCGCTGAAATGACCAGCCCGAAAGCATTGCGGAAGAAAAATAAGCCCGCCTGCTCCCCCTAATTAGTTTTCTTCTACACTGAATGCAGAGTTCTAACCGATCAGCATTTGCCTCAGCGCACTGATCAACGCTTCCGGCGGCCTGTCTCTGAAGATGCCGCTTTCCGGTCCTCTTTCCGAATTTATGCCTCTCAGGAAAATATAATAGACTCCGCCGAAGTGCCGATTGTAGTCATAGTCGGGAATTCGCGTCCGCAGATAACTGTCCAAGGCCAGGGTATAGATATGGTATTGAAGAAAATAGTACGACTCGACCATTGTCGCTGTGAGCTTGTGCTGCGCATAGTCTTCCCAGGCAGTCCCCAGCAGGTTTGATTTCCAGTCGATCAGATAAAAGCGCTCTCCGAAACGGAATACCATATCGATGTACCCTCTCATGAAACCGCGCGTCGGCTGGAATGATAACCGTCCGATCTTCTCCGGGAAAGATGATTGAACACCCGTCCGGACCTGTGAAACTCCGAATCGCGCAAAAACCTTCTTCAGGGAATCGGGGGTAACCGTTTTCAGAGGGAAATAGAATTCCAGCTCCTTCAACCGATGCGCTTCGGAGATGCTTCCCAGAAATAGATCCGGGATCTCGCGGTCTATGCGCAATGCCTGCAAATCGGTGAGCATGCGGCAGATAGGAATCTTCCATTCCGGACCATAACCGTATGCTTCGAGCTTCCCTACCACCAAATCGGTGATTACAGCGGTGTCCTTTTCCGAATAGTCGAGATGTTCCAAAATGTCGTGAAACAGAATACCCGCTTTTGCGCCGCCGGGAAATGCGAACAGATTTTCCTGAGGATCTCCGCTACGCGCAACCGCTGCATTCGCGGCGATGTTTTCCGACGGTCCGATTCGGTCATGATCGGGCGCATCGGCCATGTTCCGAGTGGTTGTAACCATCTCGCTGCCGGAGAGGAGGGATGAAAAACTTGCTATCTGCCAGTATCGGTCGCACAAACCCTGAAAGTGCCTGTTATCCAAGACATGAGGCGATGCCTCCGGAAACCGTAGTGTTTCACCCCTTCCTTCGCCTGAAGGCATATTGCAGATCAAGACAGATCCCATACCATTCTCTTTCACAGAGATAATGTCCCCGCTCAGATCCGCATCCGTCAATGCATGGAAGCGTTTTTCCATTGTCGAAAGAATGTCTTCCCCTGCCGTCTCTCCGATATCGCCTATCTTGTCAGGCCCGCTGTGGAACAGGTAGGCAGGCGCGGAGGTGCCGGCTTCCTTGAATTTTCCCCAGACGAAATAGCACCGATGCTTCGCCCTGGTCAGAGAAACATAGAGCAGGCGCAGGTTCTCGGCGAGGAGTTCCTCTTCCGCCCACCGGCGGTTCGGATTTGTTTCCGGATCGATCACAAGATTCAGATTCCAGTTATCGCTTGGGTCGTGAAAAGCAAAGGCCTTCTCTCCCTTGGGAATTCTGGAACCGCCCCAGTTAAAAGGACAGAAGACGATCGGATATTCAAGTCCCTTGCTCTTGTGTACGGTCACGATCCTAACGGCCTCGGAATCGCTTTCCAGCCGGATCTGGTGCTCCTCCAGGCGGGGCGAATCGGGGTCCCGTTGCCGAGATAACCATTTTACCAGTCCTGTCGGCCCCAGCTTCCCGTCCGAGGACGCCTGATGGAGGATCTCGGACAGATGCAGGGTATTGGTCAGGCGGCGTTCCCCTTCGGAACGGCCCAGCAGACGCGCCCGGACTTGCTCTTGAGACATGAAGAAACGGAACATTCGGATGAAGCCGTGCCTTTCCCAGATGTCGTGATATTCCCGGAATCGGGACAGAATCAGCTCCCACTGATCATCATCGGAAAGCAGGTCTTCCATTTTTTCCGCATCCGCCCCCAGCATATCCGTAACCTGAGCGGTTCGCACGAGATCATCCCGGTCGGGTTCGGCAATTCCCGCCAGAACACGCTCCATATCGGCTGCTTCCGAAGAATCGAAGACATTACCCAGAGTGAACAAAACACTCGGGATACGCCGGTGGATCAGTGCTCCCCGGATCAGTTCGGCCTCCCTGTTTTTCCGGACCAGAACCGCAATATCGGATTCTCGCACAGGCCGTCCCCCTATCGTGGCGCGCCCCGCACGACCTAGTTCCAGCAACCGCAGAATCTCGTTAGCAACTGCTTCCGTAATCTCTCTATTGGCAACACCCTTATCAATGATCTCATCGGGGCGGCCCACCACTGAGCCGTCAATGATCCAGAGATGGAAAGGTAAATCCGGTCGGCCATCGATCATGAATTCACTGCCGGCAGAAGCACTCTCCAGACCGGATTTCGGTGAGATTGCAGCCTCGAAGGGAATTTCTTTATAGAGGAAAGGATTTTCCCGGTTGGAAAAAACGGCATTGATTCCCTGAATCAGAGCCGGGTCGGACCGGCGATTTCCGGTGAGGGTATATCTGGTGTTCACATGACCTGCGGCCCGGATATAAGCGAACAGGTCCGCCCCCCTGAAGCTGTATATGGCCTGCTTCGGGTCACCGATTAAAAAGAGAAGCCAATCCCCCTGCTCGAAGATGCTGCGAAAGATTGCATACTGGACGGGATCGGTATCCTGGAATTCATCTACCAGAGCGACCTTGTATTTTCTGCGGACAAGTGCGGCAAGCGACGATTCTCCGGAATTCGGAACGGGACCATTCTCTTTATTATCCATTCCGGTGTTATCCAGGGCGGCGCGAAAACGGATCAGCAAATCTTCGAAGGATTGAATATTGCGCTTTTCCTTGCGCACCGGCAACTCTCGCCCGGCATACCGGAAAAATTCCCTCTTCAGGTAGAGAAGTTCGGCTTCCATTTCTCGCGCCAGATTCGCAGCTTGATCTGTTAATTCCTGAAACAGATCGAAAAATTCGTGGATCGGAGTTGTACCACTCTTTTTCGTATGCTTTCTGATTTTTTCGGACGAGAATTTCAGCAAGTGATCAGGAAGAGGAAAATCCCTGCGTCGCAGCCAGCGTTCCATTTCTGCGACCAGCATGTCGGGACTTTTATACTGGCGTTTATCCAGCGCAGGATCCCGTAATTTCTCCGCAACTTCGTTCCGCATCAAAGGCCAGGCCGCACTCAGCATTTCCGCATTCTTTCGAAAATTTTCGAGAGCGCCCAAACCGACCGGTTCCGCATCCGGAATGATTTTTATGTCCGCCTGAGTACCTTTCCGGAGGAGACCCGCAAAGTACGAGGGCGAATATTTACGATCGCGGGCAAAGCCGACGAACTCAATGGGTGCTTCGTAAAAATGCGTCCTCCAGAAATCATGAACGATCTCCTGTTCGATCTCCGAAATATCCGGAAGAAGCTCCGTATCGAAAAGGCAGCCGCTTTCGAATGCATTCTCATTGAGCATCCTCCGGCAGAAACCGTGAATGGTAAAGATGGGCGCCTGGTCGAAATCATGAAGGGCTTCCTGAAGTTTGCGCAATGCGGCTTCCCGATCCTGCACCTTTTCCATCAGCCCGGCACAGAATACATCATCGCTTCGACCCGCTGTGAATGCATTGAGGGTTTCGCGAATTTTTTTCCGGACTCTGTCCCTGAGTTCTTCCGTTGCCGCTTCGGTATAAGTGACTACCAAGATTTCATCGACGGCCAGATCCTTCTCCAGGATGAGCCGCACGAAGAGCCCCGCCAAGGTGTATGTTTTTCCGGTCCCGGCATCGGCTTCAATCAGATTGGTACCGGACAGAGGACTGTCCAGAAGCTCAAAGGGCTTCACGAATCGCTACCTCCCGATTCCAGGCTTGCCCGCAGGGGTTCGAAAACCTCCAGGGCCAGATCGCAGAAAGCCCGGCTGTTGTTCCCGTTCAGGGGATCTGCATCTCTGAAACACAGCGCATAATAAGGATCGTCCTTTGCTCCCTTTGTAAAATCGTTTCCCTGCCACTTACGTATCGCTGCCGTCAGCGAGTCCTCTTCGCTCTTTCCCTTGCCCCGCAAATCGGCATACGTCCAGGATATCTCGGGAATGAAGGGCATGGGATAGGATAGGCCTTTCCAGTACAGATCCAGCAACGACTGCAGAATGCGGGCGGGCTCGCCGACCGGGGCATATTCCCCTTCAAAATCCTTGCAAAGGATGGTACAGCCGATCGGTGCGGAATCGCAGGCCAGGTTTGCCAGGAGATGATAGATCCAGGCCCTCAGGCGGTCGGCTGCCTTGATCCCGGCATAACGCGAATATAAAAGACCGTCGGGGCGGATATCGTTTATCCTCCCCGTAATCCTGAACAAACCGATCTGCACGTCGACATCCAGGGGTTCGGAAAAACCCTTCTCAGTGCAGGACAGGACTTTTTGCACAAAGTCCTCCACCTCGATACCGACCTCATTGAATATATACTCTCCCGTGGTTCCCGGAGGAAATTTCCCCGATGCCTTCACAACGGGCCACAGCTCCTTTGGCGCCACCCCCTGAATGCCCTTCGCTGCAAGCCATTGCTCTATTTTATATTTCTCCAGAGCTTCCAGATCGAACGGCTCATTTTCATCAAGGGCGTCCTCCCCTTCTCCCAGATAAATCCGGAGGCGTTTGTTTAGAAAATACCTGGCCGGATGTGCGAAAAACCGGCACAAGTCGTCGAGGGAGATGGTTCGCCAATCCTGATTCAGAACCGGGGCGGCATTCCGTTCGGGCCCATCCGGAGCAGCCAGCGGAGATGTGATGAAAGGCTGGGGACCGCTTTCCCCTGTTTGTATACGGCGGGCAGCCTCACAATTTTCCCGGGAGTAACTGAACAGGGGGTTTTCTTCCGTTCCGCTATCCGATCTGAAATAAGCTTCGTGAAAGGCCTGCAGGCGATGATGGGTCGTCAGAACTCCCTTTACCTCTCCTTCAGAGACCCTGAATCCCTGTTCGATGTAATCCAGGAGTTCGCAGACCAGAACCGATGGTGGCCGGATACTGTTGTCCTGTGCGCTTTGCCCGACATAGCTGATGTACAACCTCTCTCTGGCGGAAAGAAGCGCTTCCAGAAAAAGATAACGGTCGTCGTTGCGGCGCGAGCGATCACCCCTTCGCGGATGTCGCGCGATGAGATCGAACCCGAGGGACTGTTCCTGCCGGGGATAGTCTTCGTCATTCATTCCGATCAGGCAGATAACCTTGAAAGGAATACTCCGCATGGGAAGCATCGCGCAGAATGTAACGCCTCCTGTCAGGAAGCCAGATCCAAAGCCCTCTGTTTCGAGCGCCTCCTTCAAATAATACTGGACCGGGGAGAAAGGGATCTTTTCCCGGAATCCGGACGCTTCCTGCAACTCCTTCAATCCATTGAGTACGCGCCTCAACAGCAGATCCCAACTTTCCGAGTTTCCGGAGGAATTCTCATCCAGGCTCAAAAAATTATCCACGACCTCCTTCAAAAAATCCCCCCACTCCTCGAGGGTCCTCATCTGGCGAAGGGAGGACGCCATGGCAAAAAGCCGATCGGTAAACTCAACGAAATTCCCGAGCGCCTGAAAATTGCCTTCCGAAGCGAATGCAATGGGGGAGATGTCCATGAAGAGCCGGTCGTTATCGGTAAGTGCATAGCCGAGCATCATCCGGTCGATTCCCGCCTTCCACGTATTTTCCGAAAACGCGGGCACGCCCGCTGATCGGCGGCTTTCCGCATCGATTCCCCAACGGATTCCGGCATCCTGAATCCAGTAGCGTATGATCTCCAGATCGTCCTCCGATAGAGAAAAACGGGCGCGGACCGCCGGGCTGTCGAGAACACCGAATACCTGCGAGGCCCCGAATCGGCTTTCCGAAAAATTGAGGAGATTCAGAAAGGATTCGATATAGGGGCTCTCCCAGCGGGCGCCCCGGTCGGCGATGCCGAAGGGAACGCGGCGGGGATCTTCGGCCGGCAGCGAGAATACGGCCTGAATGAAAGGCGCATAGGTCTCGATATTAGGGGTCATGACGAGGATGTCCCTCGGGCTCAGATCGGGGTTCTCGTCCAGCATACGGAGGAGCGCATCCTGCAGAACTTCTATCTCACGCATCGGTGTGTGACAGATATGAAAATGGATGCTGTTGTCATTTCCGCTGATTCCAAGGCGTTCCGTGCGATCGCGCAAATTCAGGATATCCGATTGAATCGCGGCCAGAATCGTATCGGATTTCCCGGACTCGACGGGATCGAGAAAAGATTCGAATTCCTCACATTCGAAATCATGGAGAAGCGAAAAGAAATCGCGTCCGAGCTGCCCCATCGAAGCCAGTAAAGAATTCCCCTTTTCCAGATAAAGTTCCTCTCCGGCAGCTTCTTTTTTCGAGCGTCGGATGATTCTTTTCATCTCTCTGCCGGAAACGATGTCGGCCCAATATTCGCGACAGGGATTCATCAAACAAAAGTTCACTTCCGTGAACGCGGAAACAGCCGAGAGAATCCGAAGATGAAAGGCAGGAAGCGTGGAAATACCGAACACCGAAATGCGTTCGGGAAAATTTTCCGGAGGGTTTCTCAATTCACGGACGGATTCCATGAAGAGCCGGTAAAGCGCTGCTGGATGCCCTGTCCTTTGATCGACTTTGCCGCTTCCATCGATCAGCGCTCGCCAGAGGACTGCCTGCCAATGATCTTCCTTCCCCGTTTCCCAGTCGGAGATCATCTCCGGGCGGTAGATGAGATACTGGTCAAAGAGATAGGCTATTCTTTCCGACAACTGATAACGTTTGAGATGCGTCTCATCCCCATCCAGGTATCGACGGATATCCTGAAAGGAAGCGTGCTGTAGAAGATCGCTGATCTGCTCCATTATTCTCCAGGCCATGACCTGCGGACCGGGATAGGTATTTCCGGGAAAATCGGGGATAACTGCTGCGAAAAGTTCCTGGATAAAATGATTGGGAAAGGGATAGCGGATATTCGCGCATA
>DHHG01000331.1 GCA_002403175.1 Syntrophaceae bacterium UBA4778
CCGAAGACATAGATCCCCTTCTTGACCCGGATGATCTCCTTCCGCTTCAAGAGAACCGTGATCCTGTCCCGGGGTCTTTCGTAATCCCGCAGGCTGTCCAGGAGAACCTGATAATCAAACTCCTCGCCCGCTATATTCCTGCGCAATTCATCCGTCATGGTTTTCGTTCGCTTCAGAATTCAGATGAGCTTATATAGCATAATCAAGCATAGTATGTCGATATTTTATCGACTTACTATGCTTGATTTGACAATGCATGACGAGGATCTCGATGGGGGATTCGGTAATGCACCATCCGCCCACATTTCCATTGATCACAGCCGAGATTCAGAACTTGCTTGCATGACTCTCGTATTTCCAATAGAATTCCATAAATTCTTTCCTAACCGCACAGAAGTATTTTAAAATTGAAAGAAATACGACAAAGCATATATAAAATCCATTCACTTCTTCCTGATTGCATGACAGCAGAGAGGCCGCAGCTTCAAAGAGAACTCCGGGACATACAGGGAAAGCTTGCAAAAACGGAGAGCCCCGACAAAATCAAAAGCCGTCTTGATCGTTTGGAACGGAAGCTGACCCAGTCTATCGTGAGGAGAAAAAAGAAAGAGGCCGGATTGCCGAGATTCGATTATCCCGGCGAACTGCCTATTTCCAAGCGGAAGGATGAAATTGTCCACACAATTCGTCGAAATCAGGTGGTTATTATTGCAGGTGAGACCGGCTCCGGAAAATCGACCCAGATTCCGAAAATGTGCCTGGAGGCTGGCCGAGGGATTCGAGGATTGATCGGCCATACCCAGCCGCGTCGAATCGCGGCAATGACAATCGCCCGCAGAGTTTCCGAGGAGCTAGGGGAACAGGTCGGCTCCTCCGTCGGATACAAGATCCGCTTTGAAGAGAAGACGGGCTCCCATGCTTATATCAAAGTGATGACGGATGGGATTCTGCTGGCCGAACTCCAATCAGATCCCTTTTTAAATGCTTACGACACCATCATTGTCGATGAGGCGCACGAGCGAAGCCTAAACATCGATTTTGTACTGGGCTATCTGAGAAATCTCCTGAAGAAGCGGCGCGATTTGAAGCTGATCGTCACCTCGGCCACCATGGATACCGCTAAATTTTCAAAGGCCTTCAACGATGCCCCTGTAATCCAGGTCTCCGGCCGCATGTACCCCGTCGAGCTCCGTTACCGGCCCATTGATCCTGATCTGGAGGATTCAGGAGAATCAAACTATATCGATGCAGCAATCCGGGCTGTTGAGGAAATTGAGGCGGAGTCATCGCAGGGGGATATTCTGATTTTTATGCCGACCGAACAGGATATCCGGGAGACGTGCGCATCTCTGGAAGGAAGAAACAAGCGGTACGCTTATGCAAACGACACCATTTTGCCTCTTTTTGCCCGCCTCAGCTGGGCGGAGCAACGCCGTATTTTCACTTCCTGCCCTTCCCGGAAAATCATTGTTGCCACAAACGTGGCGGAAACCTCCATTACCATACCGGGAATCCGCTATGTCATTGATACGGGGCTGGCGCGTATCGCCCAGTATAACAGCCGTACAAGAACCCTGAACCTTTCGGTTTCCGGTATCTCAAAATCGAGCGCCGACCAGCGAAAAGGCCGCTGCGGCCGCGTCGAAGACGGCGTATGTATACGGCTTTACGATGAGACGGATTACGAATCGCGCGTTCTTTTCACACTCCCTGAAATCCTGCGTTCCAACCTGGCCGAAGTCATTCTGAGAATGCTCTATTTGCGAATCGGCGATCTGGAAACATTTCCCTTTATCGATCCGCCTGAGGCGAAAGATGTCCGCAACGGGCTGGAGCTGCTGAAAGAATTGGGAGCCATTGAAGAATCTCCGGAGCAAGCTTCAAAAATATCCAAACAAAAAGAAGAAGCCGATAGGCCGGCTCAGAGCGATACCCGACCAGCCAAGGGGAAGGCGAGATTCACGCTCACGGAACTGGGGATAAAAATGGCCTGTCTGCCCATTGATCCCAGGATATCGAGAATGATCATTGAAGCGCAGAAAGAAGCATGCGTACGCGAAGTTTCCGTAATCGCCGCAGCCCTGAGCATTCAGGACCCGCGGGAGTGGCCGCTGGAACAGATCGAAGCGGCACGCAAGGCGCACGAGCCCTTTCAGGACCCCTCATCGGATTTCCTGAGTTTTGTCAATATATGGAATCGCTATCATGAAAACTGCGGAATACTGAAATCGCAAAGCAAGATTCGCAAATTCTGCAAGGCCCATTTCATCTCCTATAAACGGATGCAGGAATGGGTCGACATCCATGGGCAGCTTCATTCCATACTAGCGGAATCAGGCACCGGGAAAAGGAAAACCGCCGAATCGAATTCGCCGGCGGGTTCGTACGCATCGATTCATAAATCCATCCTCAGCGGATATCTCTCCAACATAGCTGTCCGCAAGGAGAAGAACATCTATTCGGCAGCAAGGGGCAGGGAGGTTATGATCTTCCCGGGCTCAACCATCTTCAACCGGGGCGGTGAGTGGATCCTGGCAGCGGAGATGGTTGAGACCAGCAGGCTCTATGCCAGAACCGCCGCGATCATCGACCGTGAGTGGCTGGAACTGCTGGGAAAAGGACTGTGCAGGTCTTCGTATTCTGAACCTCACTGGGAAAGAAAAAGGGGCGAAGTCGTTGCCTCAGAACAGGTCACCCTCTTTGGTCTGGTAATTGTGCCTCGCCGTTCAGTTTCCTATGGGCGGATTTCACCTGAAGAAGCTTCCGATATCTTTATTCGAAGCGCCCTGGTCGATGGTGATCTGGAAAAATTTCCCCGATTCTTGGAGAAAAACCGGAACTTGATTGAGACGATTTCCTCGATGGAGGACAAATTAAGACGTCGCGATCTTCTCGTCGGCGATGAGGACCTCTTCGCATTTTACAAGGAACGCCTCCCCGGTATCTATGATATTCGTACTCTTCTGAAGAGAATCAGAGAATCCGGGAAAGACGATTTTCTGATCCTGAAAGAAGAGGATATTCTGAGGCAAGTTCCAGATGAGGACGAACTTTCCCATTTTCCAGACAGGATCTCCTTGGGCAAGATCTCTTTGCCTCTCCATTACCGATTCAATCCCGGCTCTCCCGATGATGGTCTTACGGTCAATGTTCCGCATGGACTTGCCGGAGCCATTTTGCCCGGTCATGCCGACTGGCTCGTCCCGGGACTGCAGAAGGAGAAAATCACCTCCCTTGTCAAAGGACTTCCGAAGGAATATCGAAAACGTCTTGTACCGGTGGCAACAACAGTAGATATCATTTCCAGGGAGATGCCTCCGGGCAATCGACCCATTGCCGACGCCCTGTCTGATTTCATCTTGAAAAGGTTTGGATTGGATATACCTGCGCGCGCATGGCTCATGGAAGAAATCCCGGATTATTTGAAACTGCGCTTCTCGATAACGGACAATAAAGGGAAAGAAATCTTTTCAGGCCGCGATCTCGAATCGTTATCCCAAAAAATATGTGGAGATATAAAATCGCAAGCCTTCGAGAAGGCAAAAAAGGAATGGGGGAGGAGCCAAATCCAAGCCTGGGACTTCGGCGATCTGCCGGAAAGCATCTTTCTCGAAGGACCCACAGGAGTAGAGGGGCTGGCCTACCCTGCCCTGGAACAGGAAACAGATTCTTTAGAAAATCCCTGTTGTCGCATTCGCCTTTTCAAGGACCGGAACGAGGCGGAAGCGGCGCACCTGAAGGGTATGCGCATCCTCTTTTCGATACACTTCAAACAGGAGCTGCAGTATTTAAAGAAACAAAATTTACTCAAGGGGGAAGAGAAGATTTCGGCCGGTTACTTCGGTGGAGAAAAGGCTGTCGAGAAAGCAACTCACGAACGGGCATTGCGCAATATCTTCCCCGACGCGGTGCGTACAGAGCAAGATTTCCGAAAGGCCTGCGAAAGGGCATCCGGAACCATTCTGCTGAAAGGAATGGAAGCCGCTCAGGAAGTCATACCTGCTTTGAATGCCTATTCAAATACCCGGCAAAAAATCAGAAAAATGGAAGAAGTAAACCGAGCCAACAGATCTGCCCTGAAATTTCTAGAAACCATTCGGATGAGCATGGATGAGCTTTTACCGAAGCAGTTCATCATGGAATATGCTAACGAGCATCTCTTTCATATTCCCCGATATTTAAAAGCGCTGGAAATACGCGCGGAACGGGGATTGATCCATCTGGAGAAGGACAGGGAAAAAGCGGGACAGACAGGAATTTACGAAGAGCTGTCCAGAAGGCTCAATAAAAGCATTTCTCCCCAAACCTCAAAAGAAAGGTTGAAAGCAATTGAGAATTTTCGCTGGATAGTGGAAGAATACAAGGTAGCTGTAT
>DHHG01000131.1 GCA_002403175.1 Syntrophaceae bacterium UBA4778
TCGAATCCCTCCTGGCCTGCCATATAAAGGCACATTATGGATAAAATAAAAGCGATTATACCGGTAGTACAACAGTTTCTGCGAGAGGTGAAATCAGAGCTCCGAAAAGTGACTTGGCCCTCATGGAAAGGAGCGCTGGGATCTACAGCCGTTGTGATCGTAGTTGTAGTTGTTGTCTCTGTTTTCCTTGGATTGGTGGATCTCGGATTAACCAACATAATCAAACTGATTTTGGGTTAAGGTCTATGGCTTTGAAGTGGTATATAGTTCATACTTACTCGGGATTCGAAAACAGGGTAAAAAGGTCTCTGGAAGAGCGGATAGAGTCTTCTGGTATGAAGGATAAGTTTTCCGATATCCTGATTCCCGAGGAGGACATTGTCGAGTTGGTAAAAGGCGAGAAAAAAACCTCAAAAAGGAAATTTTTCCCCGGCTATATCATGGTCAGGATGGAAATGAGTGATGAAACTTGGCATATCGTGAAAAATACGCCAAAAGTCACCGGATTTATAGGAAGCAAAGATAAGCCATCCCCCATACCTGATTCGGAAGTAGCCATGTTAAGGACTCGCATTGACGAGGGTACGCTCAAACCGAAGCCCAAGTTTTCGTATGAAAATGGCGATCACGTTAGAATTATCGATGGTCCTTTTACAAATTTTGATGGGATTGTGGATGAGGTAAAGCCCGAAAAAGGGAAATTGAGGGTAATCGTCAGCATCTTTGGTAGATCGACACCTGTCGAGTTAGATTTTATTCAGGTTGTACACAGTTAATAATAGACATATAAGTACAAATTCTTCAGAGGGTAGTCATAATGGCAAAAAAGGTTATAGCGAGTATCAAGCTCCAGATCAATGCAGGAAAAGCAACACCGTCTCCTCCGATCGGTCCCGCTTTGGGCCAGCACGGTGTTAATATTATGGAATTCTGTAAGGCGTATAATGCTATGACCCAAGGTCAGGAAGGGATGGTTATTCCCGTTGTGATCACGGTTTACGCAGATCGCTCATTTACGTTTGTAACCAAAACTCCGCCTGCATCCGTTTTGCTCAAACAGGCCGCCAAAATAGCAAAAGGATCGGGTACTCCGAATCGGGAAAAGGTCGGCACTGTTACAGCAAAACAGGTTAAAGAAATAGCCGAGCTGAAATTTAATGATTTGAATGCAGTGGATATACCGGGTGCGATCAAAATCATTGAAGGAACGGCAAGATCGATGGGTATCGAAATTCAGGGTTAGTGAAATAGAGGTCTACTCATGTCAAAAAGAGGTAAAAGTTATTTAGCGTTAAAGGGCAAGATCGAAGAGGGAAAACGTTATCCTCTCAAAGAGGCAATGGGTCTGGTTGTAGAAATGGCCAGAGCAAAATTTGACGAGACAGTCGATGCTGCAATTCGCCTCGGGGTCAATCCTAAGCACGCGGATCAGATGGTACGGGGAAGCGTGGCATTACCGAATGGTTTAGGAAAAACGGTTCGAGTGCTCGTCTTTGCTAAAGGGGAAAAAGAAAAGGAAGCGTTGGATGCCGGTGCTGATTATGTCGGGTCGGATGAGCTTGCAGAGAAAATCAAGGGTGGCTGGTTTGAGTTTGATCGAGTAATTGCAACCCCTGATATGATGGGCAGCGTCGGGAAACTGGGTAAAGTTTTGGGTCCCCGCGGCTTGATGCCCAACCCTAAAGTCGGAACGGTAACATTCGAGGTCGGGAAGGCTGTTAAAGAGCTAAAAGCCGGTAGGGTTGAATTCAGAGTGGAAAAAGCGGGAATCGTCCATAGTCCGATTGGAAAGGCATCTTTTGGCCCCGAAAAATTGTACGAGAACTTGATGGCATTGATTGAGACCATTGTCAAGCTGAAGCCGGCTTCAAGTAAAGGGACTTATCTGAGGACTATTTCACTTTCAACCACCATGGGTCCAGGAGTTAAAGTGGACCCCATCGATATCAGAAACGTAATTAAATAATGGAAATTCGGCAATCAGGGCTGACTTTTAGCCCCGATTGCTAATATAACCGGCAACACGGTATCACCTACAGCCTGTTTTGATTGCAGGTGGATTGGGTGAGCCATGAAAGTCAGAGACAGCGGGTACGGGATATGTTTAAACGATCTCAATCGGCCTGCCGAGACAAAGCGATATAGTGATTACATTTATTTCTTCCTGTATGCGCTGACTTTCATTGTTGGATTTTAGAATGAAAGGAGGTTAGGTATTGGATCGCGATAAGAAAAAAGAAGTTGTATCAGAGCTCCACGGGAAACTAAAAGAGGCGAAGCTGACAGTTCTTGCCAATTACAGCGGAATGAGTGTCGCAAAAATCACTGCTCTTAGGAACGAACTCAGAAAATCGGGGACTGAATTCAGGGTGGTTAAAAACACGCTGCTCGGAATCGCTTCTGAGGAAACCCGTTATAGCGGTTTGAAGGAGCATCTAAAGGGTCCGCTTGCGATCGCTATTAATTCCGGCGATGTGGTCGAGCCGACAAAGGTGCTTGTAGAATTTGCGAAAAAGAATGCGGAACTGGATATAAGGTTCGGCCTTCTCGAGGGAAAGTTTCTGGACAAGGCACAGATTGATGCCCTGGCGGAACTGCCCAGTAGAGAAGTGCTGCTCGCAAAGCTTCTCTCCGTGCTGGTCGGGGCTCAAACCGGTCTGGTCAATGTTTTAAGTGGTGTTCCGAGAGGATTTGTCCAGGCATTGAACGCCTACCGGATGAAGCTGGAAGAAAAACAATAAAGACAGCTGCAGGTATGCTCTGCAGTGTCAAAAGCGCAATTGATGAAATCAATACAGGAAGGATAGGAAAAAATGGCAGAGATCACGAAAGAAGACGTAATCAAGTTTATTGAATCTATGACAGTTCTTGAACTTTCCGAATTGGTCAAAGAGTTGGAAACCAGATTTGGCGTGTCCGCAGCGGCACCAGTGGCCATGATGGCTGCGGGAGTTGCAGGTCCGGCAGCGGCTGCTCCGGAAGAAGAGAAAACCGAATTTGATGTAATTCTGACCGGATTCGGAGCTGAGAAAATTCAGGTAATCAAGGTTGTCAGGGCCTTGACCGGTTTAGGGCTCAAAGAAGCAAAAGATTTGGTGGAAGGTGTTCCGAAACCCGTTAAAGAGGCAGTAGCGAAAGCCGAAGCCGAAGATATGAAAAAGAAACTCGAAGAAGTCGGCGCGACTGTCGAGGTAAAATAATTATATAAATCATTGTGGTAAATGGCTAAGGACGGGCGACGATGGGGTTTAGCAAAACTCTTTGTCTTTGTCCTTAGCCTTTAGCCGTTTATAAAGTGAGTATCATACCTAAACGTATAACTCATTTGAGGTAATTATGGTTGCATTCAGAAAAGATTTTGGTCGCATTAAAAAAATCGTAGACATACCGAATCTCATAGAAATCCAGAGTCATTCCTATGAGAAATTTTTGCAGATGGATTTGGAGCCGGATAAAAGGGCGAATATCGGCCTGCAGGGTGCATTCCAAACCGTTTTTCCCATCAAGGATTTCAGCGGCAAGTGCTCGCTTGAGTTTGTCAGCTATAAGATCGGAGATGTCAAATACGATGTTAAGGAATGCATTCAGAAAGGCTTAACTTACGCCGCTCCCCTGAAAATTGTGGTAAGATTGGTCGTTTTTGACACGGACAGAGGAAACGAACCGAAGACGATTCGTGACATAAAAGAACAAGAGATCTACTTTGGTGAGATCCCGCTCATGACCGAGAGCGGCACCTTTGTCGTCAACGGGACCGAGCGGGTTATTGTAAGCCAGCTACATCGGTCTCCAGGTATCTTTTTCGACCATGATAAAGGGAAAACACATGCCGGAGGTCGTCTTCTCTATTCGGCACGGATCATACCGATAAGAGGTTCTTGGTTGGATCTCGAGTTCGATCCGAAGGATCTTATATATGTCCGTATCGATCGCCGCAGGAAGATGCCTGTTACGATTCTGCTGAAAGCAATGGGAAACAGCCCGGAGCAGCTGCTCAATTATTTTTATGATCTTGAAAAAGTAGCTCTGGATAGTGAGCATCTTTACGTGATGGCAGATCAAGCGCTGAATGGAGAGAGAGCGCCTGAAGATATCAAGGACCCCGTATCGGGTGAAGTTATCGTAAAAAAAGGCAGAAAGATCACCAAAGCAGCCCTCAAGCGCATGACTGAGCTCAACGTACGGCGAATCCGGATAGATACTGAGTACGTATCCGGAAAGATCCTTGCAAATGATGTTCTGGATCCTGAAACCGGCGAGGTCCTCTACAAGTGCAACACTGAATTGACCATGGAGGCCTTTGATGCGTTGCGTGCCAAAGGCATCAAAGAGCTTCGCTTCATTCATATCGATGAGGACGGTACCAATGCACCTATGAGGGAAACGCTTCTGATCGATACCGTCCAGAGTGAGGAAGATGCCGTTATGGAAATCTACAGGAGGCTGCGTCCGAGTAATCCTCCTACGCCCGAAACAGCCCGGCGCTTCTTCCAGAGCCTCTTTTTTGATGCTGAAACGTACGATCTTTCAGATGTCGGTCGCGTCAAGATGAATTACAAGCTTCGTCTGGATGTGGACACTAATCTAACGATCCTTCGCAATGAGGACGTTCTGGCTGCGGTGAAATACCTGATCGATTTGAAAAACGGGTCTCCCGATTGCACGATTGATGATATCGATCATCTCGGAAACAGGCGTGTTCGTTCCGTAGGGGAACTGATTGAAAACCAGTACCGGGTTGGTCTGGTACGTATGGAGCGAGCCATTAAGGAGAAGATGAATATTCAGGATGTTGAGACAATGATGCCGCACGACCTGGTAAATGCAAAACCTGTATCGGCTGTCGTCAATGAGTTCTTCGG
>DHHG01000151.1 GCA_002403175.1 Syntrophaceae bacterium UBA4778
CTGGGACGCTACAAGATCGATATCGTCACACTTACCCGCATCATCGCGTCGGTCCTGGCCGGGGAGGCACTGCGCGAATCGGATACACCGGCGCTGGTCCTGTGGTCCGTTCGCCTGCCGCGGGTCATCGTAGCCGTCGCCGTAGGAGCCGCCCTTTCCGTAGCGGGAGCTGTTTTTCAGAGCCTCTTCCGCAATCCCCTTGTCTCTCCCAATATACTTGGAGTTACTTCAGGGGCGGCGTTCGGAGCAACCCTGGCCATCTTCATCCTTGGTGGATCGGCCTGGGCGATAGAGGGATTTGCCTTTGCGTGGGGACTGATTGCCGTTATCCTTTCGTATCAGATTGGGAAAAGAAGCGGAAATTCCGTTACCAGTCTGGTTCTTTCCGGTGTGATCGTTTCCTCCCTCTTCATGGCGGGTGTAACTTTTCTGAAATATCATGCAGATCCGTACCAGCACCTTCCTGCCATGGTTTTCTGGAGCATGGGAAGTTTCAACAGCATCATCTGGATGGATGTCTGGAAAGCGCTGGCCATCATCGCCCCCGGCCTTGCCGTGATTTACTTTTACCGATGGCGCCTGAACCCCCTTGCCCTCGGAGACGAGGAGGCCATGTCCCTTGGAATTGAGGTTTCGCGGGCTCGGGTTCTTTATATCCTTTTAGGGACATTGATTGTTGCCATTTCTGTTTCCGTATCGGGCAGCATCGGCTGGGTTGGACTGGTTGTTCCACATATGTCGAGAATTATTGTGGGCTCCGATCACGATATTATGATTCCGTTTACCGGTGTGCTGGGCGGGATTTTCATGCTGACAATGGATACTCTGTCACGCTCCCTCCCGGGGGGCGAGATCCCAGTAGGTGTATTGACAGCGCTTCTGGGCGCGCCTTTCTTTGCCTATCTCTTGATTTCCAATAGAAGGAGAGGGGCGTGGGAGAATTAGCAGGCTGTTGAAAAAGGCTCATCTGCTGCGTTACGCTTCGGTTTTCGCTGCTCACGTACCACTAAAGTACGCTCCGCTGCTCGATCCTCCCCGATAACTACCTCGGGGCAAGTGCGATGCCTTGCATCTGAACCTTTTTGAACAGCCTGCAAAACAGGTGTTTTTAAACATCCTGTTGATTGCGCAAGGCATGTTTTCAGAGCGCTTTACAATTTTCGGACAGATCTGGATTCAGAAATGGTGAATATAAGACCAAAGGTATGGAATTCAAGGGGCTATCGCAAGTTCGATGCGAATGGAGCGAAGGAATACGCAACGATCGCCAATGAAGTATTCGCTCCGATCTATCCGGTCATTGCGCGAAAGATGATCGAATACTGCGGAGTAACTTCCGGTTGCTGCATCGATATTGGGTCGGGCGCGGGCAATCTCTCGCTGGCGCTGGCGGAAGTGACCGCCCTTGAAATCTACGCTATGGATTTCTCCGAAGAGATTCATAAGATGTCCATGGAAAATATTAAAGGACGTGGTCTGGCGGGCAGGATAATTCCTGTGGTTGGAGATGTCCACCGAATGCCCTTTCCCGACGAATTTGCTTCCCTTGTGGTCAGCCGCGGCTCCATGCGTTTCTGGAGAAACAAGCCGGCTGCCTTCCGGGAGATGAAGCGTATCCTCAAACCGGGGGGAAAGGGCTTTGTCGGCGGGGGCATGGGTTCCGGAGAGCTTGCCGAAGCCATCAGTCGCGAGATGATCCGGCGGGGTGCCGATTGGCAGAATAAACCCCGTAAGAGCAGAAAATCCGATATCACCCAATGGAAAGGAATCATGGGGAAAGCAGGTTTTCAAAAGTACGAGATCATCAGTGATGATTCGGGATTCTGGCTATATTTTGAAAAGGACGGTGAGGAACAGCGGAATGTCGAAGAAATCTAGTCCTGCCCTGATTCGTAGCTGTCTGGTCCCGCTACTGATTATTCTGATTCTGGGGCATTTTGCCGAATCTGCCGCCAGAGAGATGAGGCCGGTAACCGATCGCACTGGGCGGACCGTCCAGGTTCCAGTTGAACCGAAGCGGATAGCCTGTTTTTTCGGTCCTTCTTATGAGAAGGCTTTTCTCTTCGGTTTTGGGGACAGGGTTGCGGCCATGTCCATCAAACAGACGCCTTGGGCGCATAAACTCAATCCGGCTCTGAAAAAAGTGGTTGTTATGCCCTCCTACTCTGATCCGGATACGGAAAAGATTCTCCAACTGTGGATTGATCTGGTTTTTTACTGGCAATGGCCGCAGCAGACCCAGAAAATGACGGCCGCCGGTATTCCGGTTGTATGCCCCATGGATACGAGCGCAAGTCCGTCTACTTGCGAGGCTTTTATGCAGCGCTATAAGGACGACATCCGTTTCTATGGCGAGTCGCTCGGACCCAAAGCCCGGAAAATAGCCGAGGATTACTGCCGGTATTACGACCAGAAAATAAGAAGAGTAATCGCCGTAACGAAGAATATTCCCGAAGCGGGCAGGCCGAGCGTTTACTATGTAATCGGGAAAAATACTTTTTCAACCCAGGGGAAAAACTCCTTGGCCTACTGGTTGGTAGAGATGGCGGGAGGCAGTCTGGTCTCGAAAGAGCTGGGTCCTGGTTTTGCGGATGCTTCGATGGAACAGATTATCGCCTGGAACCCGGAAGTGATTGTAATTTGCGGAACGCTTCCGTCCGATACGATCCTGGCCGACCCGCGCTGGCAATCAATCCGGGCTGTCCGGAACCGGAGGGTGCATCTCTGTCCGGAAGGGGTATTTCTCTGGGGGCACGGCAGCAGCGAGGTGCATCTCTTTATCATGTGGCTCTCAAAGATTCTGCATCCGGACCGGTTCCAGAGTCTTCAGCTTGAAAGAGAAATCAAAGATTATTACAGCCGATTTTATCATTATAAATTGACGGACGATGATGTGCAGCGGATTTTGAAGCGTCTTCCGCCTGCATCCTGACGTCCTGGAGGGATTCATGCGTTGTAACTATTGCGAATGGCATTGTGATCTGGGGGCCGATAACTTTGGGGTCTGCAAGATGTATTACGCCGACGGCTCCAGAATCCGGGAGCGTTTTCCGAACCGATGGAGTTCTTGCGCGATATCCCGGATCGAATCCCTGCCTTTTTATCATGTCTATCCCGGCAGTCGCTCCTTGGCTATTGGAACGTGCAGTTGTAATTTTCACTGCAGCTACTGCTCCAATGCCCATGTTGCCCGGACCGATCCTGCCGAACAGGTATTGCAAATGACCGAACTGACGCCGGAAAACATTGTAAGGCAATCACAGAAACTCAAATGTCAAAACATTGTATTCAACACCAATGAACCGACTGTTTCCTTGCAAACGCTGCTGGCGCTGCGAGGACATGCCGCTCAGGCGGGATTGCCAATGGGATGCCTGACAAATGCCTATACAACAGATGAAGGAACAGAGTTGCTGGCTGCGGTCTTCGATTTTTTCAATATAGGGCTCAAGGGGCTTTCTCCGGCCTTTCATAGAGATTATCTTGGCGTAAGGAATGTAGATGCAATTCTGCGAAATATCCGCACATTGGCCGCTATCCGGCATGTGGAGGTTACGACCCCGGTTATTCAGGGTGTTAATGATAGCGATCTACCGGCAATCGCTGCATACCTGGCCGATATCGATCCGCATATCCCTTGGCACGTTTTCCGGCTTCTGCCTGAACACGAAATGAAGGATGCCGAATATCCGGATATTGAAAGAATCAATGAAACCCTGAAAACAGCACGAAAACACCTTGCATATGTTTATTTCCATAATTTTGTCGGCTCGAATTGGGTGAACACCATTTGCCCGTCCTGTGGTCGGGAAGTGATAGAACGGATCAGTCTGGGATGCGGCGGCGACCGGTTATCCCGGTTTCACTGTGAAGACAATCATTGTCCTGGCTGCGGTCAGGAAATACGGATTCTGGGAAATATGACAAATCAAATGAAAGGATGAGGAATTATGAGCATCGCAATTATCGATGCCCGTAAGTGGCAAAATCAGGTTGACTTGAAAACCGGAGAAAAGAATCTTGAGGATACGCCCAAAATTCGAATGGTTCGGGACATACTGGCCCGTCACCCCTATCCCGGAGATGTGGATCTGGAGAGCAATCGCTGGGTCAGTTATACCGCCCTGGATCTCGTTCGGCAGTACCAGCCCCGGCTGGCCTGCCTGATCTATGCTTTCCAGTATTTTGCCTTGCGCTATAAGGACCTTACGGAACAAGATAAGGAGAACATTATAGCGGATGTTTTCCAGGAAGTGGGATACTTTCTGCAGGAATCGGGTTATACCCCGGTTATCGTAGGAACCGGGGAAATGATTCCTGTGGCAGGTTCCATTGATCTCAATCAACTCGATGGACTTGCCGTATCCAGTCACTGGTTGGCCCGCTATGCGGGACTCCATAACCCGAGCGATCGCGATCTGGAGCTGGTCAGAACACACCCGATGATAGATCGTGTCGTCAGCCGCCAGGAATGGATAACCCTTTTCCCCGGCGTGGAGCATAATACCGTGCGCATTCCCGATTATCTCGTCGTAGCACGGGAAGGATGGACTATTCGCGCGACTGGTACTCCCATGCGCAAGGCCCACCTGATCCCGTCGTCTGTCTTGGCCATTCCTGTATCAACTCCTTTGGGTTTGGCGGATTCCATCCTGGATATTAAATCGCTGATCACTTCTCATCTGGAGCATCACCGGATTGCCCTGATCATTCTGGAAGGAATCGGTATCCGGAATTTTACCCTCCCCTATCGTCCGTGTCTTAACGGTGTTGACTGGTATTGCTATGAGCCGGGAGATGCCCAGTTCCTGACCATTTCGACCGGTACACACCAGGTATTTACATATCCGACGGGGTACCTTTATCATGAGGAAAATGAATCCAATCCGGATTTCCCGTACTCTGGTTATTTCAAGCAGATCCCGGAGCGCACCGTCGGGTACGACTCCCCCGGCCGGAGTATCGCAGTCGGCAACCGCAGCATGCTGACCCATATGGTTTTTGGCGCGGATATCAGTATCGAGTGCTTTGCCCGCAACCTCTACAATCAAGGCTGTATGGGGGTGATCCATAGGTAAAGCGCAAAGAGGGTGTACTTTAAAGTTAAAGTTGGATGAAATAAGAAAAGATTTGAAAATTTAGGGGCCTTCCCCAATTTTGTTTCGTTGACACAGATGGTCGTTCTTTCTATACTCCTTGACAAGATTCCATAAGAATTCGATCCAATTAAATTCTGGTCATCAAAAATATACCCGTTGCAATTTGAAGATAACGCCCTTTCAGGGCTTCACCGTTCTCCGGGCCAAGCCCGATCAATTCGCAGATGAAAAGGAGGAGATGATGAAAAAATCAGTGGGAGCAAAAACGCTGGCCATGCCGGCTCCTGTCTGGCTGGTCGGTACCTATGATGAAGCGGGTAAATCCAATATAATGACCGCCGCTTGGGGATGCATCTGCTGCTCGCAGCCCCCGTGTGTCACGGTCTCGCTGCGCAAGGCGACATACAGCTATGCCGCAATTGAGAAGCGCGGCGCTTATACCGTCAGCATCCCATCGGAAGCGCAAGTGGCTCAAGCCGACTACGTAGGGACCGCCTCCGGGCGAAAAAATGATAAATTTGCCGATTGTGGCTGGACTCCCGTCAAAAGCGAGCTGGTGGATGCCCCCTATGTCGCGGAATCGCCTTTGGTTCTGGAATGCCGTTTGCTTCACATGCTGGAAGTTGGCCTGCACACATTGTTTATCGGAGAGATTATGGATGTGAAAGCAGATGAATCGGTAGTGGGCGAAAAAGGGTTTCCCGATATTGCCAGAGTGAAGCCCCTGATCTGGGATCCTGCTCTGATGGGATATTACGGGATCGGAAAGTTTCTGGGCAAGGCCTGGGATATCGGAAAGGGCATCGGAGAAAAAACCGAGAGCTAGGGAACATCCTCGTGAACGGATCATTATAACGAAAGGGCCTCCTCGGAGGCCCTTTCTCGACTCTGCTTTTTTATCGTAAGGTCACCAGCCTTGCTCTCTTTTTTTCGCTGAAATCCTTACTATTCACCCGCGAACGATTTTCAAAAACACACGTGCTGTGTTCGTCTTATTTTTTATGGTTTCAACCCGGGTATCCACATAGGGACCTGTTTCTGATATTTTTTGTAAACATCGCCCATTTCCAACTGCGCCGTCTTTTCCTCGAGCCAGGTGCCTAACAATACATAGATCGTACCCAGAATTGCAAATTCCAGGCGGCCATAGGACATGCGAATTGCCTCAAAATAAATGTT
>DHHG01000087.1 GCA_002403175.1 Syntrophaceae bacterium UBA4778
TCGAGAAATTGGGAGAGGTTTCCGCCCAGTCTACGGCCCCTGTTTCTCTTTCCAACCAGTGCGTAGTTTTTGCCGAGACGGAGATTGTTTCTTTGATCAATGCGGGAAAAGAGCTCAAGGATATCGTGGCCGGCCTTCATAAGTCACTTGCGAACAGAGTAGCGGCGCTGGCGAGGAGCATCGAACTGGACAGAGAGGTCGTCATGACCGGCGGAGTTGCAAAGAATCCGGGAATGTTCTCGGCTCTTGAAGAGGCACTGGGAGCAAAGATGCTGCATCTGGATCTAGATCCTCAGATCAACGGGGCCATTGGAGCTGCCCTGATAGCAGCCGAGTGTTGTAAAGGAGATAGATCATAAGGAAGTAAGGACGGCTGTCTGATTCAGGCAGCCGTTTTTTTTCGGACCGGGATGCGTTTTTATACCGTAAAGCAGTCACCTCGGTATATTCTTTCTTCGATTGCGGACTCATAAATACTTCCTTTGCGGAGTTGGTCTCTGGTAACACCTATTTATGAGTCAATGACCTTTTAAAAACCATGCTCCCAGTAACATTTTTTTTGAGGCAATTCGCGATCGGTCCTGCAGGCGAGAACCTCTCTTTGATATCCGATATCAGCAATGAAAGAGGGAGGATGGCGGAATCGATCTGACCTGGGGGAATACCAAGGGGATCATAGAGTTGATCCAAAAGATGGTCACCCGCGAGGGAGTAGGAGACCTGCTGGCGGACGGCGTAAAGGTTGCATCGCGCAAGATCGGCAAGGGCTCTTCCGAATTTGCCGTTCATGCAGGTGGGCAGGAGCCTGCAATGCACGACAGCCGGATGGATCCTGGATTCGCGGTACACTACTCGGTTGAACCTTCCCCAGGGCGACATACGATCGGTGCTCATCTCTATTATGAAATGTTCCAGCTTTGAAAGACAGTCAAAGGTATACCATCAAGACTTCCTTTCCAGCCCTATACCAAGAACGGCAAATATAAAGTTACCAAGGAACGCGCCCTGGAATCGGCGCTCTGCAGCAAATACATGAACATCGTGAACAGCGTCGGTATGTGTATATTCGGTGCCTTTTTGGGCAGTTCGCGAACCCCGACCTTTGCCTGGCTCAATGCGGCTACGGGCTGGAATAAGACGTCCGAAGAATACATGGAAATCGGCGAGCGCATCCAGACGCTGAAGCAGGCCTTCAACATCAAGCATGGAATCGACCCCTGGGCCAACAAGATCAGTGATCGTGCGCTTGGAAGAACGCCATTACAGCGTGGCGCCAGGCAGATCGGTGGAAGTTGAGAAGCTGATGAGCGACTACTGGGACCAGTTCGGGTGGGATCCTAAAACAGGAAAGCCCATTGAAAGGCATGAAGAAACTTGGTATACAGAAAATTTCGGGGAGATTCTTTACTTTTCATGTTAAAATAAGTGAAATTTTTCCGGACAGTAGCATCGTCGATTTCTAAAATAAGCTGGTACTTTTTAAACCTGAAACTTGTTTACCAATAAATGAGTTACGGACGGAGGGAGAAATGGCCAGAATATTCGATGACATCACAAAGACGATAGGAAACACACCCCTCGTAAGATTGAATAAATTAACTCAGGGATTGAAGGCGGAAATCCTGGTCAAGCTTGAGTCTTTCAATCCTCTTTCGAGCGTAAAGGACCGAATCGGAGTTGCGATGATCGAAGCTGCAGAGAAGAGCGGAATCCTTCAGAAGAATTCGGTTATTATTGAGCCGACCAGCGGCAACACAGGAATTGCCCTGGCCTTTGTCGCCGCGGCAAAGGGATACCGCCTGATCCTGACAATGCCTGATACAATGAGCATCGAGCGGCGGCAATTATTGGACATCCTGGGAGCGGAACTCGTTCTGACCGAGGGAGCGAAAGGAATGAAGGGTGCGATTGAAAAGGCGGAAGAGCTGGTAAAGGAAACCCCCGGCAGCTTTATGCCCCAGCAATTTCAGAATCCGGCCAATCCGGAAATCCATCGCAAGACTACCGCAGAGGAAATTTGGAACGATACGGACGGCCGTCTTGATTTTTTCATTTCCGGCATCGGAACAGGAGGCACCATAACGGGGGTTGGTGAAGTTATTAAAAAACGCAAACCGTCCGTCAAAATGATCGCCGTTGAGCCGAAAGATTCTCCCGTCCTTTCTGGTGGTCTTCCCGGACCGCACAAGATCCAGGGAATCGGCGCCGGATTTGTCCCGGATATTCTGGATAGAGAGATTATCGACGAGGTCATTCAGGTCGGTCATGAAGAGTCCGGAGAGATAGCCAGAAAGCTGGCGACAGAGGAAGGGATTCTGGCGGGTATTTCCAGTGGCGCTGCTTTATGTGCTGCACTGGAAGTGGCAAAAAGAAAGGAAGCGGAAGGGAAAATGATCGTTGCCCTCCTTCCGGACACAGGTGAGCGTTATTTGACAACCTGGCTATTTCAGAAGCAAAATGGTTAAAAAAAGATTTTTTTACCGAGGATCATTCGTTCCTTGACTTGTAATAGTCACGGTAACTATAATTTGTTCCCAAAATCATTTGCTTTCAACAGGAGAACCAAAATGTGGGATTATACTAAAAAGGTAAAGGACTATTTTCTCCACCCTAAAAACGTGGGGGAAATTGAGAATCCTGATGCGACAGGGGAAGTCGGAAGCATCCTCTGCGGTGATGCACTGAAACTGACTCTGAAAGTTGACGAGAAAACCGGTAAAATCGAGGATGCTAAATTTCAGACCTTCGGGTGTGCTTCTGCTATTGCAAGTTCTTCTGTTTTAACAGAGATGATCAAGGGAATGACTCTGGATGAGGCCCTGAAACTTACAAATCAGGATGTCGCAGATTATCTCGGAGGCTTGCCGAAGGAGAAGATGCACTGTTCGGTTATGGCAAGGGAGGCCCTCGAAGCTGCGGTTGCCAATTACAAAGGAGAAGAGAAGCCGGCGGAGAAAGAGGAAAAAATCGTCTGCCAATGCTTCAATGTGTCTGAAGATAAGATCCGAAAAGTGGCCATTGAGAACCACCTGACAACCGTTGAAGAGGTGACAAACTTCACCAAAGCGGGTGGCGGCTGCGGATCGTGCGTTCCTGAAATTGAGAGGATCCTGAAAGAGATCTGGGCGGTTAAACCGGTACCGGAAGCACCCAAGGCGGAAAAGAAGTTAACCAATATTCAGAAGATTGCCCTTATTCAGGATGTTCTGGAAACCGAGATCCGCCCCAAACTGATAGCAGATGGCGGGGATCTGGAGCTGGTCGATATAGAAGGCAACCGGGTCATTATTGCCTTGAGGGCCATGTGCACCCAATGTCCCATGAGCGGCGTAACCCTGGAAGGAATCCAGCAAAGATTGAGAGAAGTAGTCAGCCCCGATATCATTGTGGCAGGTGAGAAATGAAACCGATCTATCTCGACAATAATGCAACAACGGCCATTGCACCGGAAGTCCTTGAAGCAATGCAGCCTTATCTTTCCGAATATTACGGCAATCCTTCCAGTATGCACAATTTTGGGGGACAGCTTCACCGGAAAATAGAGGAGGCTCGGGCGGAAGTGGCTTCTCTGATCGGAGCCCAATCGGAAGAGATCATCTTCACAAGCTGCGGAACGGAAAGCGACAATACGGCCATCATGAGTGCCCTTGAATCCTTTCCACACAAAAAGCATGTAATCACAACGCGTGTCGAGCATCCTGCGGTTCTTAACTTTTGCAAACACCTCGCACGAAGGGGGTACAGGATCACTTATCTTCCTGTGGACCGGCAGGGAAGGCTCGATCTTAAAAGTATTGTGACGGCTCTCGACGAGGATACCGCTTTGGTCTCGATCATGTATGCGAATAACGAAACAGGTGTCGTCTTTCCCATTGCAGAAATCGGAGAAATTCTCAAGGAACGGAAGATCCTTTTCCATACCGATGCGGTCCAGGTGGTTGGTAAAATTCCGATCGACGTACAAAAGCTGCCGGTGGATATGCTGTCGCTATCGGGTCATAAGCTGCACGCACCCAAAGGGATAGGGGCTCTTTACCTGAGGAAGGGGACGCGCTATTATCCGTACCTGATCGGTGGCCATCAGGAACACGGAAGGAGAGCGGG
>DHHG01000284.1 GCA_002403175.1 Syntrophaceae bacterium UBA4778
TTCCCTCGTCTGTTCACTCACGATTCCTTCACTTCCGAAACAAAATCCTGATACGTGAATGGCTAACCTTGCAAGAGAAATCGCGTTTTCACGAATTTCGGCATACAGTAATATGCAAGAGTATTAATAAATATTATTACAAAAGATGCTTTTGTAGTTCTATCAAAGCAGGAAATGCAAAAAACACGATAGAGCATATCGGAGAAATGAACCTATGACCTATAAAAGGGAACTAACCTCCCCTATTTCTGTTCGTCTCCCACGGGAGACGAAAACCAGACTGGAACAGATAGCTGAAGAAAAACACATGGAACTCTCCCCCTTTGTTGTGGCTATTGTTGAGGATTGGCTGAAAATGAGGAAGGATCTTGGAGAGAGCGCTATGAACTGGCATACGTATATCAATAATTCTGAGTATAAGCAGGCAATGCAGGAGCTCATCAGGGATACATTCCTGGACTCGGTCATCAATACCCCGAACTACCGGGATAACATCAAAGATGTGGTAAGAAGAGTTCTCTCCGAGGCATCCATTGAGGAGAAACTGTCAAGAACCCGCGAAAAAAAGTAAGCGGTGCCTGCCATCTCATGCTCACGAACTCAATTCATCAATCAAATCCGAGATGGGACCGATGGTCCTTGACCATACCCCGCCCGGCCGGAATCTGAACCGGGACCGATGTATGAGTAACTGATGAAAGACGTCGTGACATGGGTTGAAGTCTGCTCCGGCTCCGAAAAACCATGCCGTACGCCCGGCGAAGCTTTAGGGTCCCCTTCTATCCTTACACACCCGTATTTGCCTTGATCAGCTGCATCGTCCTTGCGTTTTATTTGAACGCCAACGCGGTGATAACGGCCTGTGTCTTTCTGGTAATGGGAATCGCCGTCTATTATCTCAACAGAAAAGGAAAGGTGAATCGAATAAAAACTTTTAGCTGACCTGAATCATTTCCCATTTTTAAAAATTTATAATGGTACCACGGCGATTGATTTCGGGTTCAGGATTACTCTTATAACCAGGCATGCAATACCAAATGAATATCACAACAATTTTCAGGCGTCGCATTATACGTTATTGGAGCGATCCAAAATCCCGCTCCGGACGGAATATTTCATGCCCGCGTCCAGACGCCACAACCAGTCCCCCCTGACGAAGGTCCTCGATATCCTTGCATCGGATCTTGGTATTGTGACCATCACCATTCTTACGATCCTCTGCATCTATCTTATCGATACGGTCACCCCGCTTGGAGAGCCGGTCTGGCTTCTCTATCTCATTCCCCTTGCCCTGTCGTACTGGTCAAGCAGGTATTACGCGATTCCTGCAGTCTGCATTGCCATCACGCTCTTTCTGGTTGCAGGTTTTCTCCTCTCCCCACAGGGAATTGCCGTCAACTATGCCATCCTCATGAGGTTTACATTTTTCCTCATCTTTTTCATTGCAGCGATACTTCTCTGGTGGTTTCGCCGGAGGCAGATAACAGAAGAGAGATTGTAACTTTCTGCACAGGCAGACCGACAATCAGCGGATCTGCCAGTTCCTATATTCCTCGGTTGCATCCTTCATGTCCTCCCAGAGCCACGCCATCCGGTCAAGGAACCAGAGTTTCCCTGAGTAAACAAGCACCATCCCGAACAGGGTTGGCCACACCTCGAACGCGAAAACCCCCCAAAAAACAAAGAGCATCCCGATGCCGGAAACTCCTGAAAGAATCATCGGGGCGGTCCTGTGGTGTACATGCACCGGGACAATGTCGCGGTTCAGCCAGACCCGTTCGCCCATCACGGCCTTTGATGCCCAGTGATCAAGTGATGCCGGCGCCGGGAAGATGCGGGGATTCAACCAGGTCCAGACCAGGGCAATGGCAATCGGGATAACCGCATACCAACCGAGCCAGAGCCGGCTCCAGAAGGCGAGGACGAGGATCGGCAGCACGGTATTGCGTAGGGCCACGCTCCACGGGTTGGCGTGGCGCAGCCAGGTCGCATCATCCATCGCGAACGCCCGGGCAATCTTCCGCTCGATTGTCATTACGTACCACTACGATTTTTATAGGAAATATCATCATCGTTTTGGGGAATCGCCATAATCAATCGCCATATTCCTTCAGAAAAAAATAACAAAATTTTTCGCCCTTGAAAAAAAAAGTATTGAATTGTATGTTCGGACTTCCTGATATCACGGTTATCGCTATCGGTTCTGTTGTTGTCGTGATCATAATCGCATTACTCTACTGGGGACTGAAGTTCAATCCGGAATCAGACAGTTAACAGGCGTTCCCTATTTTTAATAATTTTAAAAAAAATCCTTTCTCCCATTAAACCTATTTTCCCTCGTCAATGCAGATGCCGTCGGCATTGTATTTGCAGTACTCTCCCCGGAAGAACCAGTTCCGGTACACGATGGGGGTAATCACCGTTGTCAGCAGGCTCATGAGTACAAGAACGACGTAGACGCCCTGGTTAATAACGCCGGCCTCAAGGCCGATGAGGGCTACGATCATTGCAACCTCGCCACGGGGTGCCATGCCAAATCCGACAATAAGTGCATCCTTCTGGCATAGTCCCATCATCCGGGCCGGAAGCCCGCAACCGATAACCTTAGTGATGATCGCAACAAGGGTAAGGACAACAAGGAAAAGAGCAATCTCCGGTGTGACTGCCTTGATATCCGCAAGGATCCCGAGCGAGACAAAGAATATAGAGGCAAAGATGATCTGGAGATACTCTGCGCCTTCCTTGAAATTTTTACTGTGCGTTAACTCCACGCTCTCGAAGGAGACACCGGCAATGAATGCTCCGACAATCGCAGAAAGCCCGACCGCTTCCGCACACATTGCGTAGAGGAATGCCACCATCATCGCGAAGATGAAGATGAACTCCGGGAATTTTTTACAGAAACCCGTTGCATCGAGCTTACTGACATATTTGCTGACCACGAAAATACCGAATGCCCCGCCTATCACAATAAAAGCGACCGCCTTTATTGCAACGATTGCGATTCCGCCGGCAGTGACCGTTCCACTGACAACATCGGTACTGATGGCGAGGGCCAGCAGGCTGAGCACATCATCAATAACCGCAGCACCGATAATGGCTTTTGCAGCTTCGGTCTGGAGTTTTCCCATCTCCCGGAGAACATTTGCCGTGATTGCGATGCTTGTCGCGGTAAGGGCGGTTCCGATAAAAATTGCACTTGCGGTGTCAAAGCCGAAGACTATAGAGATCCAGTATCCCCCAATCCACGGTACGATCACGCCTACTGCCGCAATCACCCCGTTTCGTAATGAGAGGATCTCCCTGACGTTGAACTCAAGGCCGATGACAAAGAGCAGGATAACGGCCCCAAGGTGGGCAAGCCCCCGGACAAAATCCGTGTATGTGATCAGTCCGAGTGCGCTCGGACCTACAAGGAGCCCGACGAGGATGAGGCCGATGACTGCGGACTGGTTTATACGTGAAGCTATGAGATAACCGCCGAGAGCCACGAAAAGGAGTAGGCTCATCTGGAATTCCGGCGAGGTGAAGAGACTATCCATCGGGAATTACTTGGGAAGAAAAGTAAAAACCTTTTGTGTTTCCAGCATCTACCCTAACACCGAGTAGGCTTGCCAATCCGGGACACACAAGCAGCCGGTCGCGGAGCAGTGCGAGCACGGCGAAGTCGTGCGAAGCGTGCGACGCGGGCGGCGATCTCTAGCAGCTCGGTTGGCACGCAGACGCTCGGTCA
>DHHG01000102.1 GCA_002403175.1 Syntrophaceae bacterium UBA4778
AGATCGAGCGGTTTCTAAAGAAGCTGGCCCATCAACCCTTTGGTATCTCCAAACTGGCTCAGGAAATTGGAATATGCCTGGATCGCTATGACCGGAAAGGCAATGTCCTGAAAACGTCGCGGCGTGAAATTTTGATTTCAAAGCCGCTTATCATGGGTATTCTCAATATCACACCCGATTCTTTCTCGGATGGGGGGGCCTATGCAGACGCGGATGCAGCCGTGGACCGGGCCATCGAGATGGAAGCGGAGGGGGCTGATCTTATCGATATCGGAGGAGAATCCACACGTCCCGGATCGGAAGGTATCCCATTGGATGTCGAACTGGAAAGGCTCGTCCCCGTTTTAAAAAAAATCAACCAGACTGTAAAAATTCCTGTCTCCATCGATACGACCAAGGCGGAAATTGCCAGGGTAGCAGCCGACTATGGAGTGGAGATCATCAATGACATCAGTGCGATGACGGCCGATGATCGAATGCCCGAAATTGCGGAACAGACGGGAATGGCTGCTGTCCTGATGCATATGCGTGGTACACCCAAAACCATGCAGAGCGGTTCACTCGCTTATCATTCGTTAATGGGAGAGATCATAGGTTTTCTCCGGGAGAGAGTGGAGTATGCAGAGAAAAGAGGCATTGATCCCGACAAGATCATTATCGATCCCGGAATCGGATTCAGTAAGAGTATTGAGGACAATCTGCGCATTCTAAATCATCTTCGTGAGTTCGGAGTGATCGGGAAAGCTTTGCTGGTTGGACCTTCACGCAAAGGGTTTATAGGGAAGCTGACGGGAGAGGATAAGCCGGCTGATCGGATTATCGGAACCGCTGTAACAGTCGCCCTTGCTGCAAAGAACGGGGCGAATATCATCCGGGTTCATGATGTGAAACAGATGAAGCAGGCAGTTGACATGGCCTGCGCTGTTGCCGGGGGGACGACTACATGATCCGCGGAATAGGAATTGATGTAATCGAGATATCCCGAATAGAGGGAGCGATCGGCAAATGGGGGGATCGCTTTCTGAATCGGGTTTTCTCCGAAACGGAAATTTCATACTGCCGGAATCGAAACTTCGGGGCCAGGCATTATGCCGCCCGGTTTGCCGCGAAAGAGGCATGTCTGAAAAGCCTGGGGATCGGATTGGGGATGGGATTGGCACTCAAAAACATATCGGTCGTCAATAATGAAAAAGGAAAACCGGAATTATTGATTGACAAGGATTTGCAACCGATATTAAAAGAGTCGCAAACATGTCAGTTTTATCTGAGTATGTCACACACCAGAGAATATGCTTCGGCGGTTGTGATTCTGGAATTAAGAGGGTCAGATTCGTGATTTCAAAGAGCCCTGAGGAAACACTCAAAGTAGGGGAACTGATTGGTGAAATTCTGGAACCGGGTGATATTGTGGCTTTGATCGGTGAGCTTGGTTCCGGGAAGACATGCCTGACGCAAGGTATCGCGCGCGGTCTTAGGGTTCCCGATCAATTGCGGGTTACGAGTCCGACATTCACGCTAATCAATGAATATCCCGGAAGAATCCCCTTGATCCATCTGGACACGTATCGTCTGGCGGGCTCTCAGGATCTGGCGGATATGGGGTATGAGGAATATTTCTTCGGCAACAATGTTGTGGTGATCGAATGGGCGGAAAAGATTCAAGACATCCTGCCCGATAAGACCATCATCATCAAATTGGAATACATGGATGAAAGCAGTCGGCGGATCGATTTTTCCGGCGATCCGGATAGGAACACAATTTTACTGAACGCGTTGAAAGAAGGGGGTTTTCAGTAGTATGTCGCTTGTAGTTCAGAAATATGGCGGCACATCGGTCGCCAATATTGAAAAAATCAGAAATGTAGCCAGAAAGGTTATTAGAGCGAAAGAGTCAGGCAACGGTGTCGTTGTGGTTCTGTCAGCCATGGCCGGCGAGACAGATAAGCTGGTCCATCTGGCAAACAGCGCATCGGACAATCCCAATCCCAGAGAGTATGATGTCCTGGTCTCAACAGGAGAACAGATAACCATTTCACTTCTGGCGATTGTCCTTGAAAGCATGGGTTATAAAGCCAGATCTTTTTTGGGCCATCAGATTAAGATCCTGACAGATCAAGCTTATCGCAGTGCCAGAATTGTAAAAATTGAAACGAAGGTGATCGAAGAGGAACTGAAGAATGGCTCGATTGTCATCGTAGCCGGTTTCCAGGGCGTCGATGTTAAAAATAATATCACCACACTGGGAAGAGGCGGTTCGGATACGAGCGCGGTGGCGCTTGCCGCAGCTCTAAAGGCTGATGTGTGCGAGATCTATACCGATGTAGACGGCGTGTATACAACAGATCCGAATATCCAGGAAAAGGCAAGAAAACTGGAGAAGGTCTCTTATGAGGAGATGCTGGAATTGGCCAGCGCGGGTGCGAAAGTGCTGCATCCACGCTCTGTCGAATTGGCAAAAAAGTACGGCGTTCCGGTTTATGTAAAATCATCATTCAATGACGAAATGGGTACCTTGGTAACTAAGGAGGATGTGGAGATGGAAAGAGAGGTCGTGTCGGGGGTAACTTATGATAAAAATCAGGCCAAAGTTACGGTGGTACATCTTCCGGACAAACCGGGAATCGCCGCACGGCTTTTTACCCCGCTATCCGATCGCAATATTATGGTGGACATGATTATTCAAAATTCCAGTCTCGACGGGTACACGGACATGACCTTTACCGTTCCCAAAAAAGAGATCGGCGAAGTAAAAGAGATCCTCGACAAGGTTACAAAGGATTTCGGTGCGCAGGGAGTCCAGTATGATGAAAAAATTTCGAAGATATCCATCATCGGGGTAGGTATGAGGAGCCATTCGGGTGTCGCTTCCAAAATGTTTGCCAGTCTCGCGCAGGATGGAATCAATATCATGATGATCAGCACATCTGAGATCAAGATCTCGTGCGTGATTGATGCTAAATATACCGAATTGGCGGTCAGAGTTTTACATGAAGCTTTCGGGCTGGATAAAGAGATCGAGAAGATCTGATGCACAGTCGGAACTCGTGCTGCACGGAGGAGCAATTACGAATACGCCCCTGAAGACAGTCGATAAGCAGATTATCGGGGCTATCCTTCTTGTTCTCTTTTTCAATATGATTTATCTGAGCAGGGGCATGCTGAGCGGATGGAAAATCCGCAGTGATGCCCCGCTTTACTCTGAGCAGAAAAGGGGATATGACACAATAGAGTTGACCGGCTCTGCAGATCTCCGGGGAATCTATTTTATACCGCCGGGAACGACATTATCCGGTTTTCTTCACATGGTCGGAGCAACTGAAAAGGGCTCTTTTACCGGAAAAGAACTGGAAAGGGTGCTGTATTCGGGCGATGTCGTTGCAATCGATGGGAATACTGCTTCGAGGTCGGCAGTTCAGAAGGGAAAGCTCAAAAACGGCAAGCGCCTGGTCCTCGACCTGCCAATCAATCTCAACACGGCAAATGCTTCCGATCTCATGCTTGTTCCGGGGATCGGAGAAAAAACGGCTGCTGCGATCATCGAGACCAGGAAGGATATGGGAAGATTTAAAGCAGTGGATGATTTGCTGGAAGTGCGCGGCATAGGCGTAAAAAAATTAGAGGCATTCAGAAAGTATTTCTGTATCGAAGATTGCGGCGCTTCCCGGTCAAAAAAATAAAAAGGGAATTATTTCATGGCTCCAAAATTATGGGAGATCGTCTCCACCAGAAAAGATCGTACCTCCAGCTTTTTTAATCTGCGGGTTGACCATGCACGCTCGCCGCGGACGGGAGAAACCTATGATTTTTATGTCCTGGAATCATCGCCCTGGGTAAATGTCCTTCCCATTACGCCTGATAACAAGATCGTGCTTGTGCGGCAATATCGTCATGGAATCCGGGATAATACGCTGGAGCTCCCCGGTGGAGTGATTGAGCCGAAGGATTCTCCCCTTCAGGCGGCTCTTCGGGAACTTCAGGAGGAAACGGGATATACGACATCGGAAATTGTGGAGCTCGGATGGCTTCATCCCAATCCCGCAATCCAGAGCAATCGATGCTATACATATCTCGCCAAGGATGTCGTATTATCCGGAGCGCAGGACCAGGACGATCGGGAAGATATTGAAGTCGTTCTTTGTCCTCTGTCGGAGATACCCGAGATGATACGCACTGGAATCATCAACCATGCCCTGATTATCGCGGCCTTTCATCTGTATTTTCTGACTTATCCTGAAGCCCATTGCCTGTAATTGCATCGGATCTTTTGGGATTGGAATATAATTTTTCATTTCTCTTGTATTTTGTCTCAATTTTTACAAAAATTAATACAGATCTTATTGTCAAGGAGGCTTAATCAAAAATGAAAAAGCCCCTGAAGATTGCAGCCGTTATTATCGCCGCTATTGTTATTCTACTGGCAGGCGCTTTTCTGTTCATAAAATCATACCTGACGGAGGAGAGGATGCAAGCAACAGTACTGGAGATAGTGGAAAAAACTCTCAACCGCAAGGTTGTTTTCGGCGATGTCCAACTCAGCATTTTCAAGGGAATCGTTGCCCGGGATCTTGAAATAAAGGAAAAAGACGCCGAAACCACTTTCGTCAAGGCAAAAGAATTCGCCCTTTCCTACGAATTTCTTCCTCTTCTAAGCAAAAGACTGGTCATCAACAAAATAAGCCTTATAGGACCTGAAATCATGGTCAAAAGGGGTCCCGATGGCGTTTTCAATTTTTCCGATATCGGCAAAAAAGAGGAGGCCCAGAAAGAACAAGGTAAAAAAGAGCTTCCCGAGAATTTGAATGTACAAAGTATATCGCTTCAGAATGCAAAGATCATCTATCTCGATTCCATTGGCAAGATGCAAAAAGCGGATCTCCTTCTGAATGCTGAATTGAGTGTCGGCGGGCTTCTGAAAAAGGCGCTGTCGTCGGAGGGCTCGCTCATCCTGGTTGTGCAGGATGCGTTTTTAAAAGGCGGAAAAACATTGAAAGATATCAGAACGGATATCAAGTACAAAATCGATCTGGATCCGACGGCCAAACAGGTCAATATTCATGATTTTGACATAGATCTGATGAAACTGCCTATAAATATAAAAGGGATTGTCAACTATGCTTCCATACCCGCCTACTCTCTGGACCTGAAGTCATCTAACATAGAGATTTCGAAGATCCGAAAGGATATACTTTCGGTTTTCCTCCCGGAAGGATCTTCGGTCGGCGGTGGGCTTTCCCTGTCGCTCAATGTCACCAAAAAGCCGGAGAAGGAAAGTCCTGTGGGCCTCAATGGAGAAATCAAGCTGGACAAAGTTTCCTTTTCCTACCAGGGACTTAATCCTGTTTTGGATGGAAATCTGAAGTTGACGCCTGAACGAATAGCGCTTGAAGGGGTAAAGCTCGTAGCAGGACAAAACCGGGCCGATATATCGGGAGATATCAGGAATTATGCGAAGTACCCGGATATCAATGTCCACATCAGAAGCGCATCACTTGCGCTGGATGAATTGTTTGCTCCTCTTCCTCTTTCCAGGACACAGGAGCCTACCCGAACGGAAAAATCGAAAGAGGAACCGGAACCTAAAAATCTTAAAATGAAAGTCAATGCCTCTCTGGATATCGACAAGACCCGTTATAAGGGAATAACCATTACGAATTTCAGATCGAAATATGAGCTGAAAGACAATATCTTCCGTGTACTGGACCTGAACGGGAAGACCCTGAGCGGCGCCTTTGATATGAAAGCCGCGGTGAATCTGGCTCAGAAGGGAACCCGATACAATTTGACGGCGGATCTGAACGGAATCAAATTGGAAGATGTGGTAAATGCTCTTGCACCGAAAGCCGCAGGCAAGCTGCTGGGAACCTTGACAGGCAGGGCCGAATTTTCAGGCGCAGGCACACTTGCTCCGAATTTTAAACGTAATCTGAAAGGGAAGGGCGCCTATACTGTTAAAGACGGCTCCATTAGAAATGCACCATTGAGTGCCGGACTCCTGGCTATTCTCGGGCTTCAGGATCTCAAAGAGATTCCCATCGAGAAGGCACAAGGCCATTTCACGATTTCAGACGGGGTGGCAAAGCTCACCCACCTGATTGCGAGCAAAGATCTGATCCTGGAGCAAACAGGAACGATCGATCTGAATTCAAAACTGGATTTACATTTATTGGTGAAGGTATCCGATAAGCTGGCGCCGAAAGTTGTCAGCCAGTCCTCAATCGCGCGCTTCCTCTCCGGCGAGAAAGGATGGACAAGCGTTCCTTTATTAGTGAGCGGGACCATATCCAAACCGTCCTATAGCGTAGATACCTCAGCAGTCGGAAAAAAGGCCGGAGAAGCCATCCAGAAAAAACTCAGTGAAGAGCTGTTCAAGATACTTCCCAAGGACAAGGAGAAATCTGGCGGTACGGCTCCCTCGAAAGGGCCTACGCCGGAAGATTTTCTGAAAGGTCTGTTCGGGAAGTAGGCTTACTTAACAGGTTATGTCTGGAAATAGCAGTAAGTTCAGTTTTGGTTGGGCTTAATCTCAGCATGGGCTCAGTTTATATGATCAGCCGGGGCGACTGTTCATTGATGTAATTTCTCCGTTCGATGCGCTTCACCTGTGGTTCATATGGCCGAACAGATCGGCGATTGAATCACCCTCCTGTCTTGATGACGTTCTCATTATTTATTCCCCTTCAACACGAATAAGTAAAAGGCCTGCCATTTCTCCTAAGAGACTGTGTCGTAATCCGCATTTGTCATCACGAGTCGCCTCTCAGGCGCGTGGTGATCTTATTTTTAAATACGTTGCGAGATTGCCGCGTTGCTGGCGCTCCTCGCAATGACAATTGCGGCACAGTCTCTAAGCCGAGGTGATCCGGTCTTCAGAGGGTGCTGCAAACACAGTTCATGTTCGGGGCGGGTCCATGGAGATCAAATTAGGAAGAAATCAATAAGCAGCGGGGCGCCAAAACGAAAAAGTTCAATCCATGGTTGCATATCCGTCTCAAAATGTTCTATTTAATTGAAAAAGCAAACGGAGACACCATAGAGGGATAAAGGCGATGAACGAGGATCGTTTTGTAGATATTGAGATAAGGCTGACTTATCAGGAAGAAACTATTCGGGAGTTAAACAAAGTCGTATGTGAACAACAAAAGCAGATAGATCAGCTAGAGAAGAGTGTTAAAAAAATGACCGAACAGTTGAAGGAAGTGGCAGAGGCGACCGGCGCAAAAATTCCCAATGAGAAGCCTCCGCATTATTGAAGACTCTCTTCGAATCTCTTGTGAAGTCAAAACTCCATATAGTTTATCCAGAAGCCCAATTATCTCCAACCATATGCACTTTTAATGGATTCCGACGCCGACTCCGAAACTGAACCATGGTCCGTGGTCTGGTTCTTCATACTTCCAGATATGGTGCTCTTTCGGAACGATAACAGGATAGGAATACGCTACCTCTTTGATGGGGAGGACTTTTCTTCCGTGGACCTCTCCGGCTACTGTGATTTTCCGTCCCGGCGAGTATATTGCCGGGTCCATGAATCCCTTGAACAGAATCAGGAACCGGCCATGACTGACGCTCGTATCTTTAGGTTTATCCTTTCGGTCAAGCGGTTTTTCGATGACCTCGACCCAGGTTTCCTCTTTTTTAACGGAGGTGGCAATGATCTGTCCGCCCAGCAAGACCATCTTCCCGACGAATCGATCCGGATTGGCCTGGATATCCTGGAGCGTGATACTACGATCCACACTCTTCAGAACGGGTTTGGAAAAGACAGAAGAGCACCCTGTTACTAAAAAGGAAAGGATAAACAAGAAGCAAAAGCTGCCGATCAAGATGCGTTTATTACGAATCATATCGACCTCGCTTTGAGATGGCTGATTTAGCTTGCCATCCCGTTTTGTAATGATTTATTTTACATTCAGGACAGAGTAAACACAATGCGAAAGAAGGAAGCCATGAGTAATTTCAGTTGCCGTTTTAAAGATCAGGTACGATTGAATTTTGATATCAGTAAAGAGGCTTATATTCAGTTTGAGCAGAAGCATGCCTTTTATGGAAAGCTCACAAATCAGCTGGTGGACCATGTTTTTCAAAAGGGATTGGTTCCATCCGGGTGGGAGCAGCAGAAATTGAGAATCCTGGATGTGGGCTGCGGCATCGGCAATTCTTCAATGAAGCTGCAAGAACTTTTTCCAAATGCCGATATTTTCGGGCTTGATCTGTCTTCAGAAATGCTGGAGGCTGCTAAAGAGCGCTGTCCCGGAATAGATTTCGTGTGCGGCGACGGTGAAAAGTTGTTGGATTATTTCGAAGCCGGAGGCTTTGACCTGGTAATTTATCCCGCTTCACTCTTTATTCTCCCGAATCAGGAGGAATCTCTGCGTCAGGCCCGCGAACTCTTGAAAGAGGGGGGAATCGTAGCAGCCAGCGTAATCCAAGGAATGCGAGACAAAGACAATACCCAGATTAACGCCCTGGCAGGCATTCCCGGGATCGTTAGAAATGAGAAACTGAATCACTGTCTGGAAGAGCTATTTATAAATGTCAG
This sequence comes from Syntrophaceae bacterium UBA4778, assembly GCA_002403175.1. The sequence continues at coordinate 8,540 of DHHG01000102.1, forward strand.
CTCTTCTCTTCTCCAGGTTCCGATGTCTCGAAATGTATTGAGAGATATCTACGCGATTCCGGCCCTTCTGGCGGGGCTGTTCCCAAAATTTTCTCCCCAAGATAGATCGACGAAGTTGGAGGCCCTGATCGCTGAAATCAAAGAGCGCAACTTGGAGCTTTTGCAGGAATGGCTCTTGATCGCCGCGATCAAACGGAAATAAAAGACCCTGGAAGAATGGCCAGGGGCGTCTCGCACCGACGTAATCTACTTATCTCTATTTTTCGAAGTTCTTCCCAAAGTCCTGTTCAGGGATTTCGAAGCCGCAAATCGGGTATTCGAGGATGGTCTTTTCACGCGGTTTTATTCTTTGATGAAAGCAAGACCCCAATCTGAAGGAAATACCTATATGCAGATCGTTGCGGCCGTTTCCGGATTGCTTCTCATCATAGTCGTTTTGGTAGATGTTTTCGAAACGATTGTCCTTCCGCGCCGAGTTACCCACCGTCTTCGCCTCACAAGGCTCTTCTACCATATTACCTGGCTCTGCTGGTCGGCAATGGTTCGTGTCCTGGTCCCGGTAAGACACAGGGAGAATTACCTCGGATATTACGGTCCAGTTTCGTTGCTTTTGCTCCTGACGATCTGGGCAGCAGGAGTAATTGTTGGCTTTGCATGCCTGCACTGGGCGGATGGATCCCGAATTCAAGCTTCGCCGGGAAATATGCCAGGCTTTTGGTATGATTTATACTTCAGCGGCACAACATTTTTTACTTTGGGACTCGGAGATATTGCGCCACGAACATTTACTGCGAGGTTTCTGACAGTGATCGAAGCAGGTCTGGGTTTCGGATTGCTTGCGCTTGTGATCGGCTATCTTCCGGCACTGAATCAATCGTTCTCGCGACGGGAGGTTAATATCTCCTTGATGGATGCCCACGCCGGGTCTCCACCTTCTGCCACCGAAGTCCTGAAACGACATTGCTCGGCAGCGGGAACGGAGCCATTTTACAATGTTTTATCCGAGTGGGAGCGCTGGACTGCTGAATTGCTGGAGAGCCATTTGTCCTATCCGGTCCTAGCCTACTTCCGCTCTCAACATGAAAATCAGTCCTGGCTCGGTGCCATCACTACTATTCTGGATAGCTGCGCCTTCGCCTTATCTTGCATGGAAGATCGCTGCCAACGTCAAGCTCAGATGACTTTCGCAATTGCAAGACATGCCGTTGCCGACCTTTCGATTATTTTCTGGCAATCGCCCAAACCGCCTCTCAGTGATCGCTTGGTCCCGGCTCAACTCCAGTATCTTCGCGATCTCATGAAGCAGGCCGGCGTGCCCGTTAATGAATCCGTCGAAGCAGCCGAGAGGCTGGCTGAGTTGCGTAAAACGTACGAGCCTTACGTTTATTCGCTTTCCATATTTCTCCGGATCGCCATGCCAGGCTGGATACCGGGTAAGAACCAGATGGATAACTGGGCAAAAAGCGCCTGGGAACCAGAGCCGGGAGCTCATTTCTAAATATAAGGGTCATCTGAAGATAGGGGTCAGGTCTACACTCTTGACAACTATCGCAATTAATGTCAAGAGTGTAGACCCGACCCCTACGATCCGTTTACTGCAATTTGTACATTGCGTTATCCTTGCCGTAATTGATGATTAGCGGCGTCTGGGCATGGCCGATTTCCCTGGATATCTTTGAGGTCTCATTCTTGGAATACTCACCCAAACCCACCACCGTGACTTTTCCGTCTTTGTTCTTGTCTGCTTCTCTGTTGTTGTTTAAGCCGTCAAGCAGCGTATGGGTGAAAAGTCCGTTACCCTGATAGCCGTCGATCGCCGATTGCTTGTCATTGGCCGATGCATAAATATGCAGTCCCATCTTTTTTGCCAGGACGGACATCCTCGCATCGTAAAGACCGCTGATGATCGTATCCACGCCCCCGGCATGACAGGTATCAAAAATGAATAACTGGCTCAGAGATTTTATTCTTTTGGACATCTCGATAACTTCGTTGGAGCTGATCATGCTGCTGTCATGAACATGCCCGTCGAAATCATGCGTGAGCATGAAATATTGATTCTGCAGCAGCACGCCGTGACCGGCCACGAAGAAGATGAAACTGTCCTGGGGTTTAATGATCTCGGACAGTTCACTAATTCGATTGAGGATATTTGCTTTGGTTGCTTCCTTATCTGTCATGACCGAATAATGGATATTTTCCGGCCTGTATAGCGTAACAGACTGTCTGCGAATTTTCTCCTTCAGGTCATTCGCATCCTTTACAGCATACTTGAGATTGATATTACCATCCCTGTACTGGTCGATGCCGATGGAAAGAATGTAAAGATGGGGCTCACCGGACGTAATTCCGGAGTTGAAGTTTATCGTCTGCAGATAGCTCTGGACGGTGTTGCTGCTGTTGAAGGCCGATACGCTCACTTCATTCTCACCTGCGACAGCATCTATTTCCCGGCAGTCTTCAAAGAGATCCCCTTTGGGTATGCAGGCGATCGGTGTGGAATCAACTTTGGCCGTGACACGGACACTGCGCATCTCGGCATAAACAGTCGCGCTGCTTAGCGACGCGAGGTCGGTTATGGTGGAAGTCTTGGCGACCTCCCGGTAGTAGCCGTCCGATTGGATGAGCTTGCCATTATGGAATACCCGAACTTCGCCGATACCACCGCCGGTACTTTTTACCTGATAACAGACCTTAACTTTCGGTTCATCGGAATTTGCTGGAACTGGTGACAGTTCGACTTTTGGTGGAGGATTTCTGATCGCCTCGTCGAGGGTGAGTGTAATAAGCTCGCTGATGTCGTCGCCCCTGAGTTTGGCGGCTACAATGTCGGGACGATAAAAGACATCATAGAACTGATCGATGTTGTAAACCTTGTTCCCCATACGGATATTGAGATATCTATGGGCATTCAGCGATGAATTGTAGTAGCCTTCGGGAGTCAGAACGATCCACTCTCCGTCCTTTAAGCTAATGAACTGAGCAATCTCTTTTCCTGTCGCTATATCCCAGATCCGTACCGTGCCGTCGTAGCCTCCGGAAGCAAATCTTTTCATGTCCTTGGAAAAGACTTCGCCCTCAACATATCCCGTATGTCCTCGGAAGATCCTGAATGGCCTGCCAGCTTCCAAGTCCCAAAGGTTGATATTGCCCAGCCTGTTTGTAGTAAACATGTAGCGGCCGTCAGGCGAAAAGGTTCCCGATACGACCATCTGGCTCCCCAGGGGCCTGCCGTTGGCATCGACGTCATCACAGGAGAAGGTCCTGATGTTTCTGCCGGATGCAATATCCCAGATCTTGATGATTCTGTCGCCGCTACGGGAAAACGCCTGCCTACCATCAGGCGAAAAGGCGACGGATTGCACCTGCCAGTTATGCCCGGTGAATGTCCGGATATGGTCTCCGGTTTCTACTTCCCAGAGCTTGATTGTCTTATCGAAGCTACCCGAAAGGAGATATTTGCCGTCGGGAGAGAAAGCAATGGATTTCACCCCGTCTGAATGTCCGGAGAACGTTCCGGCTAACGTGCGGACCTCTTTACCTGTGGTTATGTCCCAGAGCTTGATCTTGCTGTCCCTGCTCCCTGAAGCCGCGTATTTGCCATCGGGAGAAAAGGCAACGGAGAGGATCAGCATCGTGTGACCCCTGAAAGTCTGGACCTCCTTGCCTGTAGCCACTTCCCATAATCGGGCGGTATTGTCGAACCCTCCGGATAGCGCATACCTGCTGTCCGGAGAGAAGGCGACTGCCTGTATCCTGGGTTCAGTATGCCCCGACAGGGTTCTGATCTCGCGGCCTGTTGTAACATCCCAGAGCTTGAGGGAGTTAAATGCATCTCCCCCGGAGAGGATATATTTACCGTCGGGAGATAACGCGATCGATATGACTCTATGGTGCCCCGTGGGTGCGAAGATCCTGGCGGAATCGTCCGAAAGTGCGGAGGATGACTGTGCGGGAAATGCTGAGCTGGTATGTGCTGGAGTGAACCCGCTCCTGCCGCCGCGTCCTGAAGGCCTGGCGTCCGGTTCCTGCGCTGCACCGATTGTGCTTCCCGCAGGTAGTCTGCCTACCGTTCCCGATATGTATTGGGCTTTCTCTTTGGCGCGGGTCACGAGAAGGACAACTTTATCATCGGGATTCAATGCAGAAATGGCGTTGTTAAATTGGCTCACGTCCTGAATGTCCCTATAATTTACGGACAGGATCACATCGTTCAACTGGATTCCCATCTGTTCTGCCGGGCTATCTTTCGCTATATTGGACACAAACACAACCTGACCTCTGCCGTACTGCATGTGAACCTTTCGCATATTGATTCCGGTTACCGGCTTGACCTCGATTCCAAGCCAGCCCTTTTCAGCAGCGAATACATTGTCGTAAAAACAGCCGGATAGGAGGAAGGAACTGAACGCCAGAGCCCAGATGAAGAAAACAGCAATAATTGGCAACGAATGCCGGGTCTTAAAAACAAATCTTTTTCGGTTAGAACTTTTCACTTCTGAGTCTCCTGCTAAGAAAGGGTCTATGGTTGCTTAGGTCGACCAATTCGAATTTCTTTTGAATTTTTTTCGTATATTGCACGGATAAGGTTAGTTATCAAGTGGGCATTCATGGAAAGAGAATTCGGACTTAAACCGATCCTTTCGCAATTTCGCTTACAGAAGGAGTCAGAAGAAGCGCTAGGGGAGGGGAATTATCACAAATTCAATTTAAATTTTTTAAAATTGTGCTAAATACCAGGTGGACAGCAGCGTAATTCATGGTTACTCGCCATAGTAAAACATCAATTGTCGGAGGTTTTCCGTGCGTAAGATTTTGTACTTTCTTTTATTGAGTTTCATTCTGGTACAACCCCTTTATGCGGCACAATCCACGATCAAAATTGCCGAAGGCTTTGCCTGCCTGGGAGATGACAAGTCTCGCAAACAGACCGAAACGGCGGCAATCATTGATGCGAAGAGAAATGCAATTGAATCAGTCAAAACGTATATTTCATCGGCAACGGAAGTGAAGGATTTTACCATCCAGAAAGACCTTGTTTCCGCTTATGCCAATGCGAAGGTAGAGGTGATAGAGACTCTGGAAAAAAGCTGGTATAAAGATCCGGCTATGGGTGACTGCTTTAAGGTCACACTTAAGACAGAGGTCATTCCTGATGAAAAGTTTGTAAAGAGCGAGAAAGCAGGGGATGCCGGCCTTGATGACCCCTCTCTGCCTCTGGTTGTGAAAATCTGGACGAACAAATTGGAATATCGTGAAGGCGAGAAGATTAAGATCTACCTCAAAGGCAATAAACCCTACTTTGCGCGTGTGATTTACCGGGATGCCGCAAAGAAAAATTTGCAGCTGTTGCCTAATCCATATCGGCAGGACAATTACTTCCAGGGTGGCGTTGTTTATGAAATCCCGACCGGCAAGGATAAATTTGAAATGGAAGTGAATTCGCCATTTGGTGAAGAAAAAATCGTAGTTTATGCCAGCGCTTCGGAATTGGGCGATCTGAATTTGAAAGAAGAAGACAGCGTGTATGCAGTTCAAAACACGCCAAAGGATATCGGCATAAAAACCCGAGGCGTGAAAATCAAGCCGGCATCCAAGGGAAAGACCGAACAGATAACGGAATTCTCCGAATTTGGGATAGCCGTCAGGACAAAAAATTAATAGAGAAAAAGGAACAGCCGACGGTACCACGTAGAGCTCTCGTAGGTTGCACTGTCAGGGCTGGGGAATCTTTCAGTACGATGCTTTTGTTTCTTTTGTCAAAAGTGTAGACAGGATCCCTTTGCGCCCCCCTGTATATCCGATTACTCAGAAAGAAAACAGATCCCCGTACATATGAGTACCAATCCGCTGAAAAGTCTTAAGAGGATATTCGGTTACGAAACCTATCGCCCCCAGCAGCAGGAGATCATCGAGGGTCTCATCCGGGGCGAGGACGCCTTTGTCCTCATGCCGACGGGAGGCGGAAAATCGCTGTGCTATCAAATTCCCGCCCTCCATCGTCCGGGGGTTGGGATTGTCGTCTCCCCTCTCATTTCCCTGATGAAGGATCAGGTCGATTCCCTCCAGGCCTGCGGCGTAAAGGCAGCCTTTTACAACTCCTCCCTGAAGGCATCCGAGGCCCGCCGCGTGCTCGCGATGCTCCATGCGGGCAATCTGGATCTTCTCTATGTCGCCCCGGAGAGATTGATAGGTGATGACTTCATCCAGCGCCTGCAGGATATTCCCATTGCGCTTTTCGCCATTGATGAGGCCCACTGTATCTCCCAATGGGGACACGACTTCCGCCCCGAATACAGTCAGCTTGGCCGACTTCGCAGGGTCTTCCCCAAAATACCGATGATCGCCCTGACGGCGACAGCCGAATCCCACACCCGTCAGGACATCCTGGACCGGCTTCACCTCCGGCATGCCCGGAGTTATATCGCAAGCTTCGATCGTCCCAATATCCGCTACACCGTTGTAGACAAGAGCAAGCCCTTCGCGCAACTCACAGATTTCCTGCATAGTCACCCGGGAGAGGCCGGGATCGTTTATTGCCTAAGCCGCAAACGTGTGGACGATATTGCAGAAAAACTAGTGGCGGCGGGATTCAATGCCGCGCCTTATCACGCCGGTCTGTCTACAACCCAGCGCCAGAAGGTACAGGACGATTTTCTGAAGGACGATGTCCGCATCATGGTCGCTACAGTGGCCTTCGGCATGGGAATCGACAAATCCAACATTCGCTTTGTCGTCCATTACGATATCCCCAAGAACATCGAAAGCTACTACCAGGAAACGGGGCGTGCCGGTCGAGATGGCCTGGCCGCAGAGGCTCTGCTCCTCTTCGGGTATGGCGATATCGCCATCGCGCGCAGCCTGATCGAAAACACTCACAACCCGGAGCGGAAAAGGATTGAGCTCCACAAACTAAACGCAATGGTTGCCTTTGCCGAGGCCTCAAGCTGCCGACGGCGGATCCTTCTGGGTTATTTCGATGAACGGATGGAGGAAAACTGCGGCAATTGCGACATCTGCCTCGATCCGCCGGAGATGATCGATGTAACCGAGGACGCCCGCAAGGCCCTGTCCTGTGTTTACCGTGTGGGTCAGCGCTTCGGCATGGGACATGTGATCGATGTGCTGCGCGGTTCTAAAAAGGAACGAGTCCTGCAACTCGGCCACGACCACCTTTCAACCCACGGGATCGGTGCCGACAAAAGTCAGGAGTATTGGGGCGGACTGCTTCACCATCTCATTTATAGGGGCTTTCTTCGGCAGGATGTGGGGAATTATTCCGTCCTCACGCTGACTGATGCCGCCCGGCCGGTACTGCGGGGGGAACAGTATCTGACCATGGCGATGCCGCGAGTCAAGATCATCGGTAGATCGAAGGCGAGCCGCCGTAAAAGCAGTGACGCGGACTATGATGAAGAGCTCTTTCAGAGACTTCGTGCCCTACGAAAAATCCTGGCCGATGCCGCCGGGGTGCCGCCTTTTGTTATCTTCAGTGACAAATCCCTGGCCGGGATGGCAGTTGAGCAGCCGACTGACGACGAGGCCTTTCTGAATATCCACGGTGTAGGGACCCACAAGCTCGAACGCTATGGAAAGCAATTTCTTGCCGAGATACGGCGATACCGGAACGGCACCGAAGAGTAAGACGCCTGAAGGAAATAGTCGAAATCAATATTGCGTGAGAAACCAACACAATGAGCGAGGGCCGTTTGGCGATGTCGAGAGCAAACTTTTCTGGAATGAAGCAGCATCGTCTGCGCACAGCAAAAACTTCCTGACATTCATACTTTCATTTTTATCCAAGCCGTTTTTTTAGATCGGCTGCCCAGTCTTCGTATCTGCGCAGAGGCGTCACGTTAACCTGCACATGATGACCGTGTTCTTTCATTATCGGCAGATCGATAAGAATCTGGTCGAGAGTATCGGGGCTATCCACGTTGATGATGACGATCACTCGCCGGTTGCCAGTGCATTTCCAGAGGTCGATAATCACACCCGCCTTTTTCGCTTCCAGGGCTGCATCAGCCTCGCGAGCCCAAATGGCAAAGAGCTCCTTCTGCGACATGGATGCTGGATACTCGATATGGAAATCAAGGTGATAAAGCATCTTTTACCCTCCTTTAAACAAAATTACAGAATCTCTGGACCAATTTATATCCTTATGGATGTTCCCTGGATCTGCAATATTCTTTTTCGGAGAAAAGTGGGGGACCGGGCTCGGGGAATATCTTAATCAATGCCGGAGATCAGGCGGACGGAAGGCCCACCTGATCTCCATCGCAATAGGGCAATCAATTCGACTTCATCGTATGTCTTAAAAAACATTAAGCTTGATTACGTCCAGACTGCTTCTCTTTGTGCATCTGTCAAGAGTGTAGACCTGACCCCTATGGATTAGCTACATCATAGATTTATTAAAGGCACCGAGTTCTTCATTGATCGTTTTGATTATTGAAATGAGGGTATTGTAATCGCTGTTTCTCGCTTGCTCTCCGGCTTTGAATTTCGACTCGACTTCGGATCTCTTCGATTTGATATCTTCCCTGAGTGCGTCGAGTTTCTTTTCTTGTGCCTGCAGTCCGGTTTTAACCTCTGCCTTTGCGAGATAATCATACTTCTGACGAATGTTTTCCATCTTCGCCTGGATATTTCGCAGATCATGGCCCATGGTTTGGTTCAGAGCAGCCCATTCGGTTTTTCCGAGCTTCTTTTTCTTTAAGGATGCCATCTGCTCGCTTATTTTGACGGATTGGGCCTTCAGTTCGACAATTGATTTATGCACCTCATTCCATGCATGGTTGCGATCGGCGATCGACTTCCCTGCCACTGCATTCAACCGATTCTCCAGCACATCCGTATGGTTTTTCACGCCGGTTACCCGCTGCTTCAGAATGGTATGATCCACGGTTACCGGTGCAATGGAAGGGACTAGTGGGGTCATAGGCATTTTCCCGGATATCTCGGCCTTGATGTAACTTGCAGAAAATAAAATACTGAAAATAACAGCAACAACAATTTTGCCTTTCGAATGCATTATTTCCTCCTTATTCAATTTGATAAAAACTCATATGATTCAGATTGGTATAGCGAAACTGAAAAGTTATCAGGTTGAATGCCGACCGAGACATATTGAATTCTAATCCGCATGTTTCGTATATAAGAAAACCAAATCTCCGGCAATGTAAATTCCTATCAATTTCCCTTTCATTTTTTCTCTTAATCGTTGAGAAAATTACTTACTCCGGCTTACGCAACTTCCATATTTACAAAAAATGAACTTCGGGGTAGTTATGTACGAAATAATAGAAAGGAAGGCTTATCCTGATTCCAACTGAAAATAATAACGACGCGGCAAAAAGTCCACATAGTACAGTTGAATTTCTTTTACGCCGGATGCGCTTCAAGGGTGAGCTGCCCGCGTTTTCGGAAAATATTATCGAAATAAATAAGAAACTTTCGTCACTGCATTCTATTAAATTCTCCTCCGACAGGGAAATCTCCAATCTTATTCTCAAGGATATGTCCCTGACCAATAAGCTTCTGAAAGTAGTCAATTCGGCTTTTTACGGGAGCATGCTGGGAAAGGTGGCTACCATATCACGCGCCATCTTCCTGCTGGGTTTTGAAAAGGTGCGCATGGCTGCCGCTTCTCTGATTGTATTTGAGTACTTACAGAATAAAAGCGAGGCTGAAGATTTAAAAGACGCAACACTTTCTTCTTTTTTTAGCGCGTTTATTGCCCGGGATGTTGCCCGTGGCATTCAACTCAGAAGTTCGGAAGAGGCCTTTATCTGCGCCTTGTTGCACAATCTGGGGAAACTCCTGGTAATCTGTTACTTTCCCGAAGAATATGAAGAAATAAAAAACATTATTGCTTTGCAGAGCATGGATGAGCAGCGCGCCTCGCGACATGTGCTGGGCGTTTCCTACAGTGAGCTTGGCATCGGCATCACCCGAACATGGAATTTCCCTGAAATCATCACCAGCAGCATGGAAATTGTCGATCAACCCCAGGAAAAAATCGCCGAAACGGAAACGGATATGATGAAAAGCATCGCGAATTACGCCAATGAGCTGAGTGTCCTGGTCACGGAAGCAGATGAAAATAGACGAAATGAAAGTTTAGTAGCTTTGAATGAGAAGTACAATCGCGGAATTCCCTTTCCCTTTGAGCGTAGCGCATATTTAATTGCCGACGCAGTAACCGAGATCGACAGTTATGCGAGCATGTTCAAAGTCAATAAGGAGAAAAGCAGGTTTGTACGCCGGCTGGTGACGTTCTGTAAAGAAACGCTTCCCGACGATGAGAAAACCGCCTCCCTCCTGCCCGATGCTCCAGAAAATTCTGATCACAAATCCGGAACTGATTCGGTAACGCCTTCGTCTGCCAAAGACACACAGACTGCACTCCTCAAGAACTCCCTGGTCGAGATCGACGATGCCCTCCAATCGGGCAGCAATATGAGTCAATTGTTATATATGATACTGGAAACAATGTATCGTGGTTTTGAATTTAACCGGGTTTTAATATGTATGCTTAATCAAAGTCGAACGAGAATGGCGGCGCGCTTTGGCTTCGGCGAAAATATCGATGACTTCATCAGCAGATTTGAGTTTAAAATTGTTCGTTCTTCTGATTTTTTCAACATGGCGGTTCTGAGGAGAAAAGATTATCTGATAGACGATCTGATGGCTCGCGGCATCCGCGAAAATCTGCCGGACTGGTATCTTAAAATGGTCAGCGTAAAATCAATTTTGATTTACCCTCTGATTGTTAAAGATAATTGCATAGGCCTTTTTTATGCGGATAAAAAGAATGCCGGTATTCTCAATGAAGATCAGCAGGGCTACATGAATATCCTGCGCAACAAGGCGATATTGTCTATCTTAACAAAGCATTAAAGGTTTTCTCACCGGGAGCGTTGTATTCCCATGAGTCTCTTTTTTTATTGAAAGGAATTCTTCCATAAATCCGGATGCGATTATCCCTGAAGGGAGCGCAAATATCTCTATCCCTGTGGCAAATCTCTCTTCTTAAATACGAGTTTTCATCCCTTATTTGTTCATGGGTTCCGATGTCTTCACTTCGGATGGGTTAACATCGATCGGTTTTTCCTCCCCATTCAGATCGGGGGATTTGACCTCTTTCTCAATCAGTTTTTCGGTGGCATTCTGTTCGGAACCGGCTGCTGCCGCAGGTTTGTCGGGCAACTTCAGATCGGTCTGTTTGACCGGTTCAACCGTCTGCTTTTCCGCTTTGATCAAATCGGTTTCTTTGCTCGGAAGTACGAGCGGTTTTTCCGCCTTATTCAGAAGTTTCCCCTGGCTCTTCACCGCTGCAAAAAAATCACCGTAAAAGTTTTCGTCACTAATATTCCCTTCGTTGACGACTATGGATTCATACTTGGTTTCTGTGGGAAAGATCGGAATCAACCAGAGCAGTTTCCACCACGTTCTATACGTCTTATGGGCAATCGTCTGCTGCGATGCCGACAGAGTCATTACTGAGCGGTCAGGACCGTCCTCCGCAATAAATCCGGAAAGAGTTATATGATAGGAGTAGTCCTTATCTTCCAGATCCTGCATGCTGCGACTTGCCTTCATCAGACCGGAGCCAGTATCAATCGTGTCGATTGTGAATCCCTGTTTGAGTAAGACCATTTTCGAAGCGGTGAAAGCCTGCTTCGAGGGCAAATCAATAACATTCGAGTTCCCCGTCAGGGAGGTCTTTGAGGAAAACGCCAGGCGGTGATTGTCCGTTGTTGCGCAGCCGGATAAGACAACCATGGTAAGAATAACAATAGCAAGTGCGAGTTTGGATTTCCTGAAGAATAAAGAATGCGATTTCATAATCATAGCCCCTTCAGATCGAATTAAATAGGATTTATAATGAAAGAACCCAAAAAGAACAAGAGGATTTCACGAGAAAAAAACACCATACCTATATCGAGTTATCCCTTCAATTTCTTTAGCAGCAAGGCCATATTTTCACCCAGCACCTTCATGTTGTTCATGCCTTCCTGATCCGATGTCACTTCGCCGATCTCGCGCCCATAGGCCATATTCCAGTAGCTTGCGCCCACCAGGAACATCTGCATGTAATGCAGAAAATGATTCATCGTATCAAAAGCGTGAATCGCGCCGCCTCTCCTTACGGCAATCACAGCTCCCCCGACCTTATGCCTTAAGAGATCCCCATTGGCACGAGCAACCAGCCCGGCACGATCGATCAGGGCCTTTATTTCGGCAGTGACATCGGTGAAGTAGGTCGGCGATCCCAGGATGATGCCATCGGCCTCCGCCATCTTTGCAACGTATTCGTTTACACCATCTTCATCGCCGAACGCACAACGCCTGTCCTGCTTCTTCATGCAAGCGTAACAGGCCCTGCATCCCCTCAGCGGTTTCTGGGCAATATTGATCAGCTCCGTTTCAATGCCTTCCTTTTCCAGCTCCTGAAATACAGCTTTGATCAGTAGCGACGTGTTGCCGTCCTTGCGCGGACTGCCATTGATGCCTACGACTTTCATTTGATCCTCCAGATATAATAGTGTCAACTTCTGAAAATATATGCTGCCCCTCTTGCTTCCTTTCTATATCATTGTCAAAAGTGCTAACATCGGAAGGGCCAGGATGATGGAACTGTAAATCCACCATCTAACCATATCGCCGCCGCCCTGCCTGGAACGTAAGGCTTTGATTGCTGCTCCGATCGCTCCAATCAAGCTGATGAAGACAATAGCCAATGCAAGCAGACCCCGACCGCGACAGCCGAACACGTGAAGAGGCGACCAGGCAATGCTGTAAAAGAGCAGCGGCGCAAGTGCGGGGACGAGTACATGATAAAACAATTTATTATTTTGCATTCTTTAAAGCTCTCTACCGGCCTGTGCTTCTATCATTGATAAACAGCATGAGCATCAAGATGGATATCATCTCGTCTTGATAGTGACCAGTTTGAAATTGTTTGCGTTTTACTCTCCATTTAAGGTTGATCGTCTTTCTTCTCTGATTTCTCGGTATAATATTGCGTGCCATTTTTTCACCATGTTATAAGACATACCCATGTCATTTAAAATTTCTTCACTATTCGGCATTTTCGAAATCGGACAGTATTTATATATTCCGGTAATTCCATCCTCATTGAATTCATAAGGGTGTATGCGGCAAAGCAGTGGTTTGACTGTCATGGGCAATAGGCAACCATCTTTCTTGAGAAAAACACATTTTCCATTTTTCGTGAGCTTGATAATATTTCGACGTCCATTTCTATCCAGGACAAGCTCTTTCCAGGTAGAATCACAATTTCTATAAACCCCCTTCAAAGGCGCAGCCAAATAGAAATCCTTCGAATTTGTAAAAGACGTGATCCGTTCAATGTCTCCTTTCGTGACATAGATTTGAACAGCCTCACAACATGACAATCCTCTGGATCCGGCGCACTCGCTGCAAATATTTTTTTCCATTTCCGCTCCCTTCAATCGTGCAGCTTTTCAGAAGACAGGACATTCTCTGTCTGAAGAACCGCATGATTTTAAGACTCACCAGAGCTAGTTCTGGAGAATCTTCGACACCTGAGTTTATGGAATGATTATTCCTATATCACCCCTACTGCTAAGGCAAGAATTTACTCACCAGAATCAAAAGTCTCCTATATCTCTCCAAGCATCAGATCAATGGGCACTTCCCCTGCAATTGCGCAAGAGAATACGAATGGACCTTGACGGCTGCATGGTTTCACTATAGAGTTCAAAGGCCATGACGGGCATCGTTCGATCAATCATTCATCAATCTTCAAGGAGCCGCCCATGAAATCCAAAAATATTCTGTTCCTCATTTTGATCGTTTTCTTTGTCCTGCTTTTTGCTCAACAGACCTTGGCGGACGGCGACGGTCCTTCCCGGCCCTTGACGGCGGGTGAGAAAGCATTTCTCGGCGAAGTCTTCAGGACCATCGAGAAATCTCTGCCACCGGCGGCTGCGGGATGGGAGCAGACCCGAAAGCCGGCGTATCCAAAGGAAGTTCCCGATCATGTCGAGAAGGGGGCTTTCAGGACGGTCTACCGGGCCGACTGGCTGGATCAGTCCCAAAAGACGCAACGCCAGCAGAAGCTTCAGAATTATATGACAAAGAATCCGCCAAAGAATAACGATATGGAAGCCATGGGAAAACAGATGGATATGTCCATCCAGGAGCAGGAAAAAATTATGGAGGAATTGCTGAAGGCGTCACAACGAAATGATCAGGCAGGCGTCCGGAAGGCGCAGGAGAAACTCAACGCCCTTCAGCAGAGGAATCAACAATCGATGAACAAAGCCATGGCGGGACAAATGCAGGCCGTGAAGGAATCGGAGATGGTAGACGGCTGCCTGCAAGTGGAGATTGTGCTCAATGAAACGACAACGGGTTTGAAGAAGGCCTCACCATTGAAGATAGCCGGTGCGCCTCGCGCATTCAAATTGGACGACGGCAACTCGGGTGGGAAGGATTGCCCCTACGGACGTTCGGTCGTTCTACTCGGGGCCTGGGACAACGGCAGGCCCGGCAGCGATTATACCTATTACCGTGGAAACTGGCGAAACGGCATACCGCACCCATCGATTAAGAACATGCTGATCACGGTGAGGGCAAGCGACAAGCGTGCCCTTGATTACCTCCGCGCAGTTAAATGGTCCGCCTTGAACGACCTCATCGCGAAGTAAGCTGATCTACGGCCAGAATAGCAAAGGATTCCGGAAATGCGTGATGCCTGTATCAAAGACGAGCGCTTATTAGCAATCAAGCTTTCAATGTAAATATGGGGCGCCCGACTCCGCCCTCAATGAACTGCATCTTCTCATTGAAGAAAATCTATCAGTTCCACTTCAAAGATCAACGTTGCCTTCGGCGGAATGGGGCCTGCGCCCCTGTCTCCATAGGCAAGTTCCGGCGGTATGATGAGAAGGCGTTTTTCTCCTTTTCTCATTGACAGAAAGGCCTCGTCCCACCCCTTGATAACCCGGCCTTTCCCGACAGTAAACAGGAATCGCTCGCCTCGATCCACGGAGCTGTCGAACTTCCTTCCATCGAGGAATCTGCCGGTATAATGCGCTTCCACAAGCGCCCCGCGATTGGGTGTTTCCCCCGTTCCTTCCTTCAAGACGATATATCTCAGGCCGGACGGCATACGAATCGCATTGGGGTATTTTTCTTTAATGAAAGCCTCTTCGTTGACAATCTTCCCTTGCTCCGCCGGCGCCGCCTTTTCAGCAGACCAGCATTCTCCCGCAAGAACGCTAAACAGTATGAACATAAAAATGTAGGTACATAATCTAAGATGGGCCATGTGACTCCTTCGTGTGTGTTACTAAATTTTCTTCCAGGTAATGCAAGTGGTCAGGGCAGACGTAATCTTAAAAGTCGTGCACTTTGACGGGCGTTTTCCATGACCGGCGTCCCCTTCACCATTACGGATTTATTGCTGTCCAGCTATCCATAGCCATTGTTTTCATCAATTTATTCTCAATTTCAATTTTTTGATAAGTGAAAGCAATTTCCTCGTAATCCGGCATGGGTGCGTTATTTCCCATTTTGATCAGTTCACTGGACCTCATGTCGATACTTGCGACATTGGCGTTGTATAATTTTACGGAGTACGTTGGGATTACCTCCCCTTTGGGGCCGCGTGATATAAATGTAAGTACCACGGTTTTCAAATTCTCGTTTGTGAACAGAGCGGTGTATAATTGTGTACTGGCCGGGCCGATCGCCTTGGTTACCACAAAAGGTTTGTGCATTCTTTGGCCGGTGGGAAGGCCGCTGGCTGGATCGCGAGGACTTACGACCGAGTGGGAAGTGCCTAGGACAGGAATCTGAGATCCTCTAGTATCAGCTCTAAATACCCCCTGCCTTTGTCCCTCGATGACCATAGTAATGTGCTCGGCAAAAACAGGAGCGGCGACTAAAACAATTAACAGAATAACAAATGCGGCAATCTTTCTCATATATACATCTCCTTTGCTTTCGTTCAATATCTGCGTGAGTAATATAATTTGAACACTATAACATCATAAAAATCCCTGAATCCGGCTCATTCGCTGCAAATATTTTTCCAAGCTTTGTTCACAGCTCCAAATATCAAGAATGTAGGTTGAGTCTATGCCATACTTCAAAGAGGTACAGTCATCAAATCGGAACTAGTTGTGAAATGTAGGTCTGATCCTCAAATTCTCCTATCCGTTATCCTTGCTCCAACAAAAGGTCTTTCAGGCCAACACCTGACTACATTGGTTCCAGCCCACGACGTGCACGCCCTTATGTCTGTATGATTCATCCCCCGCGTAAATAAGGGCCGGTACATCCGCCAGTTTCCCCGCAAGAAGCATCCATTTTTCCAGACCGGCAAAGGATTCGTGCGTCAGCGTTCTACCGGATTTGATCTCGATGGGAATGAGCTTCGCGCCCTGCTCCACAATAAGATCCACCTCATTGCCGTTGCTGTCCCGCCAGAAATAGAATAAGGGTTTTTCACCGCGATTGAGATTCGATTTTATCAACTCTGAGATAATGAAGGACTCAAAAATATTTCCGCGCAGCGGATGCGTCATCATCTGCTCTTCTGTCCGAATGCCCAAAAGCCATGCGACAAGCCCTGAATCGTAAAAATAAAGCTTAGGCATTTTCACGAGTCGTTTATTGAAATTTGATGTGTGAGGACGCAAGAGGAAAGCCAGATAACTCGCCTCAAGAACCGATATCCAAGCCTTTGCCGTATTATGGGTGATGCCGCAGTCCGTTGCCAGCGATGATAGATTGAGCAGTTGGCCCGTTCGTCCGGCGCACAATCTGACAAAACGCTGGAAGACCTCCAGTTCTTGGACCTTAAGCATTTGCCGGACATCCCGTTCTACATAAGCCGTCACATAAGCGCTGTACCAGATCGACGGTTCCAGAGCGCGATCGTAGATTGGCGGGTAAGAACCTGTCAACAGCATTGAATCGATGTTAGCCGGAAGCCTCTTTGCCCCTTTCAGTTCCGAAACGGAGAAGGGCAATAATTCTATAAAAGCTGTGCGGCCAGCCAGTGATTGCGTGATACCCGACATGAGACCGAACTGCTGAGATCCGGTCAAAATATACCTTCCCATCCGTCTGTCTTTGTCCACACGCGTCTGAAGATAAGAAAGAAGCTCCGGGCAACGCTGTGCTTCATCCAGTACAGCGCCATTGGGAAATCTGTCAAGAAATGAACGAGGATCCTCCTGCGCATTCCTGCGCAGATCCGGCTCCTCCAGCGAGGCATACGGACGATCAGGAAACACCGCTTTTGCCAGCGTTGTCTTGCCGGACTGACGCGGCCCGGTCAAGGTAACAATTGGAAAACCGCGCAACAGTTTCCTGATTGTTTGTTCAGCGTTCCTTTTGATCATGACACAAATGAATAATGAAAATTATGCAATTTGTCAATCTCTTTTACAATTAGCATAAAACATCTCTGCTCTGCTAATGTATGGTTTGCGTCAAGATATCCCAGGCAATTGTGCCACCAGTGGTGGAACTTTTGTATTTCCGCAGCAGGATTCGAATATAAACATGCAAAGGGCGTCCCTAACTTTCCCACGTCCCCAACTTTCCCACGATTCCTGCCCCAAACTGGGGTAGGTTCAACCTGACCCCAGAGCTTCCTCAATGAATGGGTTCCTCCTCTTTTATCTGCGACTCTAATCCTGCAAGTTTTGCACGTAGACTCTCTTCTTCAGCCTTAAGTTCTGCATGTCTCTTGTTGATGGCAATACAGTGAAGGTAAGCATCTAAAGTGACTTTCATTGTATGAATGATGCCGCTATCCCGAGAACTGAGAATATACTTTACCTTCTCAATAACCTGTTCATCTTCTGTTGTCATATTATTTCTCCTCGGCGGAATTGATTCGAATTACATTTAAGTGGTGGACAGCCCATCTACACCCCAGACGCCGGCGAGGGTGGCCTGGATCTTCTTTTCGAACCGAGTTATTAGCTCTCGGTTGGCTGCAACCAGTGCCTGTTCTACTTTTATCTCGGCGACGATGGCGCGCTGGATGGCTAGAGATGGGAGGGGGATTGGAATTCTCTCAACGATGCCTTGATTGATCTTCGGCATGCTTCCCGCTGTTCCCACGGCGTTACGGATCAGGTAGTTGCGAACTGATTCACTCTGCAAAACAATCAACAGATAGCGAGTAATAACTTTCTTTTCGTCTGCTCGAACCCTTATCATGAGATCAGGATAGATGATATTCTCTGCATCAACATCGAATAGTGCAGCCGTGCCAACTAATTCAGAGGTATTTCCGCGCTGCAAATATATGTCGCCCTTCCTACAACGACACGGGGAATCCGGCGGGATCGCTTCGTCTAAGAACTTAAACTTGGTGAGGTCGAGCACGCCCGACGTGGTTGCACTCAATGATAGAACTTTGAGGTTGGTCACCCGATCAACGGGCTTTCCAGAATAGCCATTCTTCGGTTTCTCTTGGAGAAGTAGGCCTAACTCCACCATCGGCCAGTCAGTGTGAATGGGGATGCGGGGGCGGTAGTTGCCAAGGACAGCGCGTGCGCCGTTGATGACTTTTTGGTAGCCATCGATCTCCGCCACGATCTCCTTCTGCACATCCAACGGAGGGAGGGGGATTTCAATAGCTCGCAAGTCGGAGGTCTTCACACTGACCTGATTGACGGCCTTCTGCGCAAAGGACTTCACCATGTTGATAAATCGGCCTGTTTTGAAGATGCGAATCGCAAAGTGTGGATCGATCCAAGATTTGTCTGGTACTAAACGAATCAGGTTTATTCCGTGAACAACATCAACATCGGGTTCAAGAAAGATCGCAGTCTTTCCTAGGTGATCGAAGCTATTGATGTGGCTGAGAAGGATGTCGCCTGGTTGAAGCAAGGACTCAGGCTTTATTTCATCGTTTGTGAACTTCGTCTTTTCGAGATTCACCGATCCATCTGCAATCGTCTGAATGCGCGAGACGCGATACTTTCCTTTCCCATCCACTTGTGTCACGTTCACACCATTTCCGATCTTCGTAAACACCTCTTCAAGGCGCACAAGTGGAAAGGTTGATAGGCCAACCGCTGCTTCCCGATAACGCTCCCCGCTCAAATTATAATCCCCATTGGCTGCAATCTTCTCTTTCGACACGATCAGCCCGAGCATCGGTTGAAAATCCTCCACCGACTCCCGCGCCCGCAGGCGGCACAGGTATTCGGCAATCTCGGCACCGGCCTGAGGCAGGTCATTTTTATCAATTGGTCGTCGCTGAGCGCCGAGACCGAAGCCGTCGTTATCGATCTTGAAGAAGGCGATAGCTTCGCTATTCTTGGCCAGCGACCTGTCAAGGATCAGGATTGAGGTCTTGACGCCGGAGTAGGGATTGAAGACCCCGGCCGGCAGCGAGATCACAGCGACAAGATAATTATCCACTAACAGCTTTCGCAGATCTTTGTAAGCGGTCTGACTCTGAAAGATAATCCCTTCGGGCACAATGATACCTGCACGACCCTTTGGCGTGAGATGCTCGGCCATGTAGTCCACAAACAGCACTTCGCTTCGCTTGCTTTGCACCGTAAAACGGTTATGAGGCTTGATACCACCTTTCGGCGACATAAAAGGCGGATTGGCGAGTATCACCTCAGCGTATTCGTTCCACCGGTCCTGACTGGTGAGAGTGTCGTACTCATGGATGTGCGGATCGGGAAAGCCGTGCAGATAGAGGTTCACCAGCGACAAGCGCACCATGTCGGGAGAGATGTCGTAGCCCGTGAAGTTCTTTGCAAGGCGACCCTTTTCGTCCGGTGTCAGGGTGTTTTGCCCTTTCTTGTTCGTGTTTGCCTTGAGGATGTGCTTGTATGAGGAGATTAAAAACCCGGCGGTGCCGCAGGCCGGATCGAGCACTGTTTCATTCTTCTTGGGATCAAGAATCTTAACGATGAAATCAATGATGTGGCGCGGGGTGCGGAACTGTCCGGCATCCCCCTGGGAACCGAGGACAGAGAGCAGATACTCGAAGGCATCGCCAAGGCATTCGCTGTGGTCGTAGTTGAACTCATCGATGACCTTGAGGAACATCTTGAGCGTTTCCGGATCGTGGTAGGGGAGATAGGCGTTCTTGAAGATATCGCGAAAAAGCGGAGGAATACCGGGATTCTCGGGCATCTTGGTGATAGCCTCGGCATAGAGGGTCAAGGTGTCGTGGCCACCCAGGCCGGAGCGCATAAGCTTGGCCCAGCCGTAACGGGCGAACTCCTTGGCGAAGAATTTGCGCTTGCCGCCGAACTCTTCGCTTTCGGCGTCCATGTCATCCATGAACTTGTAAATCAGGGCAATGGTAATCTGCTCGACCTGGCTTTTGGGATCGGGAACTTTGCCGACGAGGATATCGCGAGCGGTATCTATTCGGCGTTTGGTATCTGCATCAAGCATTATTTCAACCTTTTCAGCGCGGCACTCCCAAACAGCGAATTCATTTGGGTGATAGCGATCTCATTTAATCGGATCAAACGTTCGGACGAGGTCAGGTCCTGGCGGATCAATACAGAATTGAGGCTTTCCAGATTGCTGAGGACAACCAACTGCTCAAGAGTGGCCTGATCGCGTATGTTGCCCTTGGCGCCTTGGTTTTCCTCTCGCCATTGTTTTGCCGTTTTTCCGAACAGGGCAACATTCAGCAGGTCGGCCTCATTTGCATAGACCGATGAGGCCTGTTCTTTTGTAACTCTTGCTGGTAGAAGTGTTTCCTTAATAGCATCGGTGTGAATGCGATAATTCACTTTGGTCAGGATACGCTGGAGATTCCACTCCAGTCTGAAGCGATCGTTCTCCGCATCCTTGAGACGCTGAAATTCCTTGATGAGATAAATCTTGAATTCAGGACTGATCCACATCCCGAACTCGAAAGCGATATCCTTGTGTGCATAGGTTCCACCGTATCTGCCTGCCTGGGCGCGCAAGCCGATGGCATTCGTCTGTTCGACCCATTCCTTAACACTTAGCTTGTAGCTGTTGAGTCCGGCCTTGGATCTAATTATGGCGAATCCGCCATAATTAAACTGCGGATTGTGAACACTTTCCCATATCCCGAGAAATTCGACCGTGTTGCGATTCCGCAACCAGTCAGAGATAAAGAAATCTCCGTCCTTGGCCTTCAACATGTCGGTTAAGGAAATAAAGTCTCCTTGTTGATCGAATAGAACAGAAACCTCTGTACCCTGAACCTCAATGATGGTGGTCTTCTTGTTCATTCATCCATCCTCCTATGCCGCAAACTGGTTCAAGGAAACATAGTCCTTGATATAGTCAGGAATTAACTTTCTGTACTTCGCCGGGACAGCCTTAAAGTCCCGAGTTGAAAAGACAGGATTGGTCGCCAGATCGGTGAATTGGCGGCTTTCAATGATGTAACGCACCTGGTCGCTGGTGGCATATGCCTTGAAATAGGTCTTGATGGCGGGGATGGCCTCAGCCTCCTCCGGCTTGGTATCTGCGACAAATTTCGCGAACTCTTCTTCCAGCAGCTCGTCCCTGGACTTAAAGCGCGGAATGAGGCCGAAGATCTTTTCCAGAATTTCGCGCAGGGTTATGCGCCGATCCACGGCCGCGGCTTTGCGCAGTTTGTCGAGATTATAATACTCCTCGGGCTTGTCGAAGACCTCGCGATTCACGTAATCGATAACACGGTCCCACCGCCCGGATTCGACAGCTTTTGCAATGGTCTCATTATCGCGCACAGTGTTTTCAAAGCTCTCAAAGAACATCCGGTCGATCTTCATGCCTTCATAACTGATAATTTCTTCTCTAATGCCGGCTAGGATGTCCTCCCCCAGGTGTTGGTAAATAGCGCCGCCAAAGGGACCGGGGCCATCACCACCATCCGGTTTATCTATTTTACTTTTGGGCTTCGGCAGTTTAATGACCTGATCGTAATTGTATTCCTCCTCGAAGTATTCACAGTTTGCGAAAAAGTCGAAAAGTTTAAAGGCGGTCTTCTGTGGCTGGACGACACCCGCCTTTAGGCTGTCGTCGAAAAGCTGTTCTAGGAAGTTGTGCTTGCGCGTCCCGCGTCCCTTGATTTGAATAAAGTCCGTCGGTGAGAAGATGGGACGAAACAGCCCGAGATTGAGGATGTCGGTGCAATCATAGCCTGTGGTCATCATGCCGACCGTCACGCAAACACGGGCCTTGCTGGTCTTGTATGAGGATATAAAATTGGCTGAACCGAGAAGGTTGTTGTTGCTGAAATTAACGGTAAATTTCTGGGCATCGGGAATTTGCGACGTGACCTGAACGGCAAAGTCGGACTGGTACTTGCCGGGATACATATGGTCGGCTATCACGTTCAATATCTGCACCAGCTTGGCCGCATGGCCTTGACTAACGGCGAAGACAATTGATTTCCCCATCTCACCGCTAATGGGGTCACGCAGGGCATTTTCAAGAAAGGTTTTGCAGAATAGCTTGTTGGTGGCGTCGGAGAAGAAGCGCTTCTCGAACTCGCGTTGTTTGTAGGCCTCCTTCGTGTCCTCGCCTGAATCGTCTGTGAACGAGACGACAAAGCCCTTCTCAGAAAGCAGTTCAGTGGTGATTTCAGTGCGTGCGTCAACGACCGTGGGATTGACCAGGAAGGTTTCTTTCACGCCATCAAGCAAGGAGTAACGATAGGTTGGTTGTCCACTTTCGCAGCCGAAGGTACGATAAGTATCGAGCAGAAGACGCCGTTCAGCCTCTCGCGGATCACGGGAGCCGGGTGCGGTTTTGTCGAACCTCTTGAGATAGTCGCGGGGCGTGGCAGTCAGGCCGAGCTTATAGCCGATGAAGTAGTCGAAGACAGCGCGGGCGTTCCCGCCTATAGAGCGGTGCGCTTCGTCGGATATGAGCAGATCGAAATCGGTCGGCGAGAAAAGCCGCTGGTATTTGTTATTGAAGAGAAGGGATTGCACCGTCGTGACAACGATTTCCGCTCTCTGCCAGTCGTCGCGGTTCTCCTTGTAAATCACCGTCTGAAAATCAGCGGACAACAGCGCCTTGAACGCCTTCCAGGCCTGATCCTCCAGTTCGAGGCGATCCACCAAAAACAGCACGCGCCGGGCATTGCCGGAACGAAGAAAGAGCTTGATGACGGCTGCAGCGGTCAGGGTTTTGCCGGTACCGGTCGCCATCTCAAAGAGAAAGCGATCGTTGCCGTCCTTAATAGCTCGTTGGAGGGCATGAACGGCTCTCAATTGATAGGGACGTAAAAATCGCAGTTTGTTAGCCAGAATATAGCCCGGCCGTTCCGTCTCGTTTTTCCACCCTGCTTCGGACTGATAATTCGGTCGCTGAGTCAGAACAATGTAGTCGTCCTCGACGCGTTCATCAATGAGACGCTGCGGCTCGGGTGTAACTTTCTGATAACCGATAACCGAATCCAGCGTTGGGAACGAGGTAATGACATAAGGGTTACCACGTTCCAGATCCCAGAAGTAATGCAGGTTGCCGTTTGAGAGGATGACGAAGCGGCAGTTCTGAGACTTGGCATATTTGCGAGCCTGCTCCTTGCCGACAAGGGGATTTTTATCCTCCGATTTGGCTTCCAAGACAATGAGCGGAAAGGATTTGAAGTCAAGCAGCAGGAAATCGATAAATCCCTTGCTCGACTTCTCAAAATTTTCACCCAGCGCATCCAGGTCAACTGTCTTGATCGTTACTCCGGGTTCTAATCGAATATTGGCAGGACCATCATTAGAAGCAAAGAATCGCCAGCCTGCTGTTTCAAGCAGATTGTTAATTTTGATGCGCGCTGTTGCTTCTTTATTGGACATGGGGGTTTCTATTCTTCCGGCTTTAATAAAAAAAATATTCTTTTAACCAGAACTGGATATCTGCAAGGTCATGCCTTGAGCGATAAGTGTATCTTTGTTTTCAGATAATCTCTTATTTTCTTCTCAGGGTATCCAACACAACCCACTGACCCGAAGGAATTTTATACGTCCAACTTGTCCAGCCATTCGTCGCACGTCCTTTGATTGCCTGGCCTGCGCTGGATGGGGAGTTATAGATTATGCCTGTATGCAAAATGGAGCCGTCTTTTTTGACTATTGCCTTATACAAAACGCCTTTGTATTGAAGACGGATTTCAAATTTACTCTTCACGTAAGGCGCAAGCGCAGGCTGCTTACCGACATGATTCTTCGGAGCTACCGCTACCGTAATCTTCTTTTCTGATTTTCCTAATAAATTTCGAATTTCTCTCCGATGAAATTCTTTGTAAGCTTTTTCAAACTCCGGGGCCATGTTTTTCGATCCGTTTAGTCTTCCTTTCTGTTGGTTTCCATCTGGTGAAGCGATGCGCATAATGAGCGCTTCAATCTCGCGCATATGATGATCATTAAGCATCAAATAAATGCTGAAACGATCCCAGAGTTGCGCGTGGCGATCTTTAAGGTGTTGCTTTAGCCTGTTTCCAAGGCTGGACGCCAGCCCGACATAATAGAGTCTATTCTTCTGAAAGAGCGCATAGATTCCTTGCTTGCCGCGAACATACTCTTTAATAATGTCCTGGTATTTTTCAAATACCTCGCTTGAAACGTTTTCCAGATGTTGACCGACCAACTGGCCTTTGCTGTCCTTCATTGGTTCCCTCTTAATTAAAATCCTGCAACACAAAAAACCCGCTCTCTTCTTCAGAAAACGGGGTCTTATAATTCCATCATCATTCCTCATCAGCTTGAAAGATAGTAACAAGTAACAGGCAAATAAAAAAACAGTCAATAGTAAAAAGTAAATAGTGAATGGTAAAAAAAACAAACAGCGACAAGTAACGGGAAAAAATAACAGGGTGAAAAGTGCATTGACTGGGAGTAAGCATCTGATTACATGCCAACCTCCGAGCAACTCACTTAACGACCACCAAAATGTGCAGGGGGAAAATACAATGCCGAATCGGGCGAGTCAAGGCAAATGTTCTTACGCGTATTCACGCGTATTCTTCAGCTTCCAGTCCTCGGTACAAGGCGCTAACAATAGGATTTGCTCAGGGTGAGAGCAGCATTGAGATCGTGCTACTCCTCGTTATTTGTGTGGGATAAACCGAGGACACTCACTCCAAGGGCGCAAGGTCGCGAAGCGAGCAGACAGATATCGTTTTGTCCACAGGGTATGAATATTTTCCCGGATGTACGATCAACAGTTGATGGAGTTGCAGTGCTTCTACTGCGGCGTGCATGGATCGGGTCACCTTAGGCGCTTCGCTATATTTGAATTCCATGCCGTAACGTTTTCCCTTGTGCGTAAAAAAGAGATCCACTTCCAGGCCATTGTGCGTGGCCCAGTAATAGGCCTGCGCAGGTCTGACGATCTGAAGCGCCTGTTCCAGGGCAAAGCCTTCCCATGAAGCACCTACTCGGGGATGCCCCGAAAGGCTGTGAAAATCTGGCAAATCCAAAAGGCTATGGAGTAGTCCAGAATCCCGGAAATAAATCTTGGGGGCCTTTACCTGACGCTTGCCGATATTTTCATGCCAAGGCTGCAACTGCCGTATCATGAACGTCCCTGTCAAAATGTCGAGATAGGATCTTACGGTCTTGTCCGATAACGCCATGGAGCGTGCTAGTTCCGAAGCATTCCAAGTCTGGCCGTGATAATGGGCCAGCATGGTCCAGAACCGCCGCATTGCCGGCGGCGCTATGGAAATGCCGAGACCCGGAATGTCACGGCTGAGAAATGTCCGGATAAAGCCCTCGCGCCAGGCAATACTGTCCTCATCGGAATTTCCCAGAAATGATCTGGGAAATCCGCCCCGAAGCCACAATTTGTCCAGCTTACCTCCGCCCAGCTCCATCAGGTTAAATCCTGTAAGCTCGACAAACTCTACGCGTCCGGCCAGGCTCTCCGAAGCTTTTTTTACAATTTCCGGTGATGCGCTGCCCAAAATCAAAAAGCGCCTCTTACTTCTGGTTTGGTCCGCCAAAACACGCAGGGTCTGAAACAGTTCCGGGCGCTCCTGGACTTCGTCAATGATGATGGTGTGCTGCAGAGAACCCAGCATGAGTTCCGGGTTCTGCAATCGCATCAGGTCCGATTGCGATTCAAGGTCAAAGAAAGACGTGGTGCGTCCTTCGGAAAAGGCTCGTGCCAGAGTCGTCTTCCCACATTGTCGCGGACCGAGCAGTGCCGTTATTGGGGATCGTTTCATGGCAGCGGCAAGCCGCTCTAAGTATGCTTGACGTTTAATCATAGCTCGCAGCTTATCATGAATATTCGGAATGTCAATCCGAATATTCATACTTTTCCCTTGGAATATGGGGTCAGGCGATTCAACTTCTGAATATAGGTTTTTTCGCTTCAATCCCAATGAGTATCAAAGATTGAGGAAGCAAAGACCGGAATTGTAAAAAAAACTGCAAGTGCGCTGGGGGTCTGCATCCGCGCGACCTATTACATATTCTTTCTCCGTGTCCTGCCGGATTTCTTCGGATCATAGCCCTTGACAGATCCGCCTGACCGGCCGACCGGATTGCGTTTTTCGGTTTTTCCCTTCGCGTTCCCGAGGATAATTGTTTTCTGCCGGTCACGTCCTTCGTTTGATTTTTCCACAAACACGGATTTTCCCGTGAACGGATCGATCCCCGTGAAATACATCAATGTTGCGTATGTGGATGGCGTGGGCGTGAACACCTGGACCTGTTCGGGGCGGATTCCCAGTTTATTAAGAACGAAATCCCTGAGTCGGGTCATATGAAGGTCCCGGCAGCCGGGGTGGGCGGCGATGAGGTAATAGGTCAGGAACTGTTTTTTGCCGGCCTTTCGTGAAAGATCGTCGAAGGCGCGCTTGAAAGACAGAAGGTCTTTCGTTCCCGGTTTTCCCATTAGGTCCAGGACGTCTTTTTCGCTGTGTTCCGGCGCGATTTTCAACTGGCCGGAGACATGGTGGCGTACGATTTCATCCAGATAGCCAAGTCCTTTGGCTTTATCCGCCAGAACGAGGTCATATCGGATACCGGAGGCGCTGAACACGTGCTTGACGCCTTTGACGACCCTCAATTTACGGAGCAGTCGGATCAAAGGACCATGGTCGGGTTTCAGGCTGGTGCAGACGGTGGGGTAGAGGCAGCTTTTGTCGGTGCAGGCGCCCTTGATGATTTTCCTTGGGCACTCGAACCCGTACATGTTGGCCGTGGGGCCTCCGGCATCGGAAATGGTTCCTTTGAACAGGGGATGCCGCGCCATGGCGTCCGCCTCCCTCAGGATTGAGGATTCGCTCCGCCATGTCACGGTCCGCCCCTGGTGGATGGTGATCGCGCAGAAACGGCATTCACCATAACATCCGCGGTGAATTGGAAGGGAGAAGCGGATTGTGTCCAGAGCCCTTACGTCCCCCTGCTTCCGGTAATAAGGGTGAAGGTCCCGTTCAAAGGGAAGATCATGGACGGCATCGAGCTCCGCCGTGGTGAGACGGGGAGACGGGGGATTGTGGATCAAGTACCGGTCACCTTGCTTCTGGTAGAGTCCGGTGGCCCTCAAGGGATCGTTGTTCCTGTAAAATGTGTGGAACATGCGGATGAAGGCGTCTTTGTCGCCGGCGACTTCGTCGTGGGAGGGCAGTTCGATGTATCCGTCCCGCGGATTTGCGGAGATATAGCACAGCCCGGGAATAGCCTCGGGGGACTCTCCGTGTTTCAAGGAGCGGGCCAGGGCCGTCACTGTTTTTTCCGCCATTCCGTAGACCAGGAAATCTCCCTTGGCATCGAATAGGACGGATTTCCGGATTCGGTTTGACCATACGTCGTAATGGCTGACCCGGCGGAGACTGGCTTCCAGCCCGCCGAGAACGATGGGTACCGTTTTTTTGAAATGTCGCTGGATCAGATTGGTGTACTGGATCAGGGCGCGATCCGGCCGACGGTTGTTGATGCCGCCCGGTGTATAGTCATCTGTATTTCGACGCTTTCCCGCTGCGGTGTAGTTCGCGACCATGGAATCCACAGACCCGGATGAAACGCCCCAGAACAGAAGAGGTTCTCCCAGTCGTCCGATGTCCGTGTCGCTGTTCAGATCAGGCTGGGCGATGACGGCGGTTCTGAAGCCTGCGGCCTGAAGAACCTTGCCGATCAGCGCCACACCGATATAGGGACTGTCGATGTAACTGTCGCCCGTGACGAGAATCACATCGGCCCTGTCCCATCCCAATCGGTTCATTTCATGTTTGGTGGTGGGGAGAAACATGTCTTTCCTTCCTGTCTCAGATGGTTAGGTCTATATTACTGCTAGTGCGAATGCAAGAAGGACTTCTAGCGCCGCAGTGCAGTTACGAGTAACGGGTGACAGGCAAAATAACAAAGACAGTAAATAGTAAAAGGTAAATAGTGAATAGTAAAAAAAACAACGACAAGTAACGGATAACGAACTAAAAAATAACAGGGTGAAAAGTGCATTGACTGGGAGTAATAATCTGATTACATGCCAACCCCCGAGCAACTCACTCAACGACCACCAAAATGTGCAAGGGGAAAATACAACGCAGCATCGTGCGAGGTGCGTGATTTTTCATTTCCTGTTTACGGATCAAAAAATATAGACTTAACAGATAATATAATACTTTTTTCCCAGAATTAAATTACGGAAAAAACTTTGAGAAAATCTGTTGACAGATAAAACCGATCGCATTATATTTCAACCCGCTCGCAGGAAGGTTCAACGACGGCGGGCAAGACAATCTGACCTTTTATTGCTGGGGAATCGTTCAACGGTAGGACGCCGGACTCTGACTCCGTTAATCAAGGTTCGAATCCTTGTTCCCCAGCCAATTATTCTCAATCATTTCATCTAAATTGCCTTTCAAAACCGTGCCGATGCCGTGCCGATACCCACTCCCTTCTTTCCAACCTCCCCCAATTAACTCTTTTGTGAAAGCAAATTTTCAGGCCATCCCCAACAAGAAATAACATCTTTATTCTTAACCTAATTTCAGACTAACCCCTCGAATCTCAATACCCATTCAGATGCCACTCTCTTATTCTAAAGCTTTGATTTTCTCTTTAGCTACGGATTCTTCCAGCATTCTCATTTCAAAAGGGCCTGCTTTTTCACCCTTTGCTCTCGACTCAATAAACACTCCGAACATGCCTCCTGCCATACCTGAAACAATATACCCGGTACGAGGAATCACCTCAACGTAATATGTTTTACCTGCTTCCGAATTAAAGGAGAGCTTATAATCACCCTCCCCAAAGTACCCTTGACTGACCATTTCACATATTCCTGGCTTGATATCAATGAAATTGGTGCTCTTATTGTGCAGATTCACAATGTGCTCACCTATTTTAACTTCTGAGACTCTAGCAGCATTCATGAGGCTGTACTCTCTTATAAATATAATTTTTGATACGAGGCCGGTTGCTTCTGCCGTTTCAGTTTTCCCCTTAAGCTCAGCAGCAATACTTGAATTCTGATAAGTGAGTGCAATTTCGTAGGCTGTTTTTGATTCAGTGGGTTCCTTGGCCTTGAGGTCGGCCCCTTTTTTTATTAGCAGCCGTGCAGTATTGAGTCCTCCGTAAGCAGTTACTGAATGCATGAGGGGAGTCCATCCGGAAGAGTCCCTTGATTCGATATCTGCCCCATGATCAATTAACGGCTCAATCAACGGGAAACCTTCATATCCCAAGTCAACAGCCAAAATAAGTGCATCATAACCATTGGAGTCCTTAACTTTCACATCTGCCCCTGCATTAATCAAGTATTTAGCCATTTCAATTTTTTTATTATATATTGCATTCATCAGGGGGGTATATCCGTGTTTGTCTTTTTCATTAATATTTGATCCCGAATTGAGAAATGATTTAGCTTCCTCGATATTTCCTCTCTTGGATGCAGTCATAAGTGATGGTTTCAGAAAATAAGTACAGCTAAGGAGACAGGTCAGTGAAATGATAATAGCTATAATTCTGTTCATGTTAACCCCCAATTATCTGTCAGGCACTGAAGCTCACATTCTTTTGTGAAAAATAACACTACCTAAAGGAAGCAGAAACAAAGGCTCCAAAATGCCTGCTAATATTAGAAATGCTAAAAAATAGGAAGAAAATTGGTTTTTTATGAAGTGGAAAATATCTATTTAGAATGAGGGGATTTGTCAAGCATTGATTGTAGGTCAATATTTTTTTTGTGGAGGAAGGAACCGGGGTGATATGTACTCAATTATTTTTATAAGTATCTAATTACGAAGTCTATTGAGATAAACGTATCCCCATCCTGTTAAGATTTCATTTTCAAAAACAATTGGGGTGTAATTAGTGTCATCTAATCGGTGGAAGGGGGCCCTTCCTTCTGTCAAGAAAAACCAAACCAGTATTTTCCGGCCTTCATTTAAAGAAAAGGATTCTGTTTTATTAGGAGTACCCAATACCCCCTTAACCTGGTCTGAACTCATACCAATTTTAATATTGGAAAAATTATCTTTATGGCCCGATGCTTCTATTGATGTTGTTGTCAGCGTTACTAGACCGCATCCCGAAAAGAATACAAGGATGGTTAAAGCGGCTATGATCCGTACCATAGACACCTCCTTAGAAAGAAAGCCCCTGCTTATTTTCATTTTTTATTATCCGAACAATCTCATTGTAAATAGGATTGAGAACAGAAACTGTGTTGTCATCTAAAGCTCGATAATCTGCAATTATCTTTTCTTTTACTTTGAAACCCCAATGCCTTTTAGAACGTCTTGTAAGAATAATCTGCTCATTCCCTTCTGATATTTGATCTGCCGCAATATCTAATATTATCTTTTCTTGGGTGAGCCATGCATGTGAAATGACCTCCTCCGGCGAAGATCCTTGTTTTTCTGCTAATAAACAATAGAAAGGTTCAAAACCAATATCAATCAGATAAGTTCCAAACAGCAAAGCACAATATTCACAACTGCCACTTTTTATATCTTGCATCCACACGGGAAGCTTGTCTTGCTCCACATTTTCCATTGCTATTCTGAATTGTCTCGCAATGGGTTTTAATTTGAGCATTGTTTCAGATTCCTTTTCAAATCGTGCTGATTTAATTTCAAATTCTCGCTCCCATTCTGCATATTGAGCTTCTTTGTCACCTCTGGATTGGGACATTAGAGAACTGCTCAGTAAAATACCCAAAACTTTGTCGAGTTTTCTTTCAACTGCCTTGAGCTTCTCGTAAACTTTGGAATCTTCTGAAGACATGATATAAATCCTTACTTCATGGTTGGCTTGCAAATTTTGCAAAGAATGACCCCCGTCCGCTGAGACATTCCCAAGCTTACGTAATAAAGGAAATAATCAATTCTTGATTAGGAATATTAAAAAAAATATTACTGCCTCTTGCGTGTAGCGTGGAAAGACCCCTTTAAAGACGAGATATCACTGAGGGCCTAAGCCCAACTATTTTTTGGTTTTCCTCTCATGCCTTGTAAGCGCATCGTCAAGCAATCGTCTTATAGCTTCAGAACGGGACGGAATAGACCCCTCAACTTCACGCCGATAATCATCAATACGCTTAATGAGATCTTCATCCATCGTGACAGGTATAATAGGTTTTTGTGTAGGCATAGGTTCTTATAAGCTGATTAGAATAAATATTCAACATATTTCATCTAAGATATTGACATATGCTTCATAATTGTAATATACGGTTATTAACTTATATATAAAGGATGTGTTCTATGAATGCAATTGGTTATTGCAGGGTCTCAACAGAAGATCAGGCGCGAGAGGGCGTTTCCCTAGACAACCAGGAAACAAAGATAAGGGCATATGCAGACCTGAACGGGATGGAGCTACTGGACATTATTAGAGATGAAGGTGTTTCCGGCAAGTCAATGGACAGGCCCGGAACGAATAGGATCAGTCAGCTTATTGAGTCTGGAGAGATCGGAGCAGTTATCGTCTATAAGCTTGATCGGCTTTCCCGTAAGACTATAGACATCCTGAACACGCTGGATGCTTGGGAAAAGAAGGACATCGCCTTTCATTCCATTATGGACAAGATAGATACAAAGACAGCAGCAGGGAAGTTTCTCCTAACAATCCTTTCAGCACTTGCACAAATGGAGCGAGATCTTATTTCAGAGCGTACCATTGATGCCCTTTCCCATAAGAAACGAAACGGTGAGTTCATGGGGCGTATCCCGTACGGCTTTAAGGTCAATGGGAGCCATCTTATAGAGGACCCGGATGAAATCAAGGTCATTCAAAAAGCTAAGCGGATGAAGCGAGAGGGCAAGACCTATTGATGTAGGTTGAAAAAAATGGA
>DHHG01000129.1:0-566 GCA_002403175.1 Syntrophaceae bacterium UBA4778
CTGTCTGCACTGGAAGCCGTCCGGTTTGTCAGGGATAAAATCATCGGTAAGATCGCCCCGCTCGGGGTCCTGACGTATGAGGAACCGGAGTCCATTGCCTTGTTCGTTCAGGGGCGAGCCGTCTTTCACCGCAACTGGCCATATGCGTGGGAAGTAGCGAACAACCCCGACATATCCAAAATAGCAGGGAAGGTCGGTGTTACGAAACTGCCGCACTTCCCGGGTAGTGAGAGTCATGCCGCGCTAGGCGGGTGGCAGTTGGGAATCAGCGCCTATTCGGAAAATCGGGAAATGGCATGGACATTTGTCCAATTTGTGACGAGCAGCCGGATTCAAAAGTTGCTGTCGCTAAAGGCCGGACTGGCGCCGACGCGGATCGCGCTCTATGACGATCCTGATACCCTGAAGGCATCGCCCCAATTCCGTGAAATGAAGCCGGTCTTCATTTCCGCCGTGCCCCGACCCATCAGCCCTCTTTATCCGTCATTGTCCGGCATGATGCAACGCTACTTCAGCACAGCCATTTCCGACCGTCATTCCGATATTCCCAAGGAGGCCCGCATGAC
>DHHG01000129.1:572-9327 GCA_002403175.1 Syntrophaceae bacterium UBA4778
TCATCAGCGGTCAGCTGATAACAAAGAGATAACTTTGACAGGACTGCTATGAGCACCAATGATCGTGTCCGGGCGTACTTTACTTCCACCGAGCACAGGGAAAGAGTCTTTGCGCTCATGCTCCTTCTTCCCTGTTTCAGCATCATCGCGGTATTTGCCTTCTATCCCATTGTGTACTCGATCTATCTCAGCCTGTACCGAATCATCCTCGAACTTCCCGGCTTGCCGCAAAAATTTATTTATCTGGATAACTACCGGCAGTTGTGGGCCGATCCCATTGCCCGCCAGGCTCTGCGCAATACGCTTGTTTTTGTCGCCTTCTCCACAGCAGGTGAAATGATTCTCGGACTCATCATCGCGCTCGCCATGAATCGTTCATTCTGTGGGCAAGGCTACTTCCGGGCTGCCATCCTTATTCCCTGGGCCGTTCCCACTGTGGTGGCATCCCAGATGTGGCGATTTATCGATAATGACCAGTACGGGCTTTTGAATTACGTTCTATTCGGGAATGATGTCCTCTTATACAAGGCTTGGTTGGCGAATTCGTTTTTCGCAATGGGTGCAATTATTGTTGCTGATATCTGGAAGACCTCGGCCTTTGCCGCCCTCATCCTTTTGGCCGGATTGCAAACCATTCCCGACGAACTCTATGAAACAGCGCGCCTGGACGGGGCTTCAGTATGGCAGCGCTTCACGCGGATTACGCTTCCGCTTCTCAAACCCGCGCTCCTCACAGCTCTTCTCTTCCGGACTATTGATGCATTCAGGGTTTTCGACCTCGTTTTCGTGGTGACCCAGGGTGGACCGGCTGACAGCACCAATGTGCTGCAATTTTACGGGTACAAGAAGATGTTTGCGGAAGGGTTTCTCGGGTATGGCGCAGCGATATCAACAGTGGTCTTTATGTTGGTTCTAACCGCCTCTTTGATCTATGTCCGGTTTATCGGAATGCGGTCCCTCACGGAGGAAAAAGGATAATGGAGCGGCTATGGCGAGTTATCTCCGGTGTGACCGTAGTCCTTGTGGTCGCGATGAGCCTGCTCCCCTTTCTTTGGTTTGTCTTGACCTCCCTGAAACCCCAGTCTGAGGTAACAGCCATCCCGCCCGCCCTTATCCCGTCATGGACCCTGGACTGCTACCGATCGGCTCTGCGGCAATACAACCTCATGCACTTCATAAAAAACAGCATCATCGTTGCGGGCCTAACCACCCTGGGGACGCTGGTTATCTCGGTCTTTACCGGCTATGCCTTGGCAAGGCTTTCGATAAAACGCAAAGCCCTGATTCTGGGAACTCTCCTGCTCGTTTCCATGTTTCCCCAGATCGCCATTGCTGGTCCGGTCTGGAAGATCCTGGAATATTTGGGATGGCTCAATTCCTACCAGGGATTGATCATGCCATACATTACCCTGTCCCTGCCGCTCGGGGTCTGGATTATGACGGGATTCTTTAAGGAGTTACCGAGAGAGCTGGAAGATGCGGCGAGGGTTGACGGTTGCAGCCACCTTCAGACATTACTCAGGATTATTCTTCCGCTGGCAGCGCCGGGCGTTTTCACGGCAGCGATTCTGGTCTTTATCAATGCCTGGAATGAATTCTTCTTCGCCCTGCTCGTCATGACGCAACAGACCTATCAAACGCTTCCGGTGGGAATCGCGCTTTTTCAAGGACAATACACCATCCCCTGGGGAGAGATTGCCGCAGCCTCGACCATAGCGACCCTTCCACTCGTCCTTCTCGTGCTCCTCTTCCAGCGGCGGATTGTTCGGGGGTTGTCGGCGGGCGCAATTAAAGGGTAGCAGGCTGATTTTGATCAGCCTGCAAAAAGGATTTATTTGTATGGCGGAACTCAGGATTGAAAATCTTGTGAAGAAATACGATGGCAATGCGGTTGTGAACAATATTTCCTTTACCGTTGCCGAAGGGGAGTTCTGTATCCTCCTGGGGCCGTCAGGTTGCGGGAAGAGCACCATCTTGCGCCTGATAGCAGGGCTAGAAAAACAGGATCAGGGTGCGATCCGTATCGGCGGCGTTGAGGTGAGCGCCAAGGACCCGAAGGACCGGGATGTTGCGATGGTCTTTCAGAGCTATGCCTTGTACCCCCATCTCAGTATCTATGAGAATATCGCTTTCCCTCTGAAAATGCGCGGCCTGCCGCGCCGGGAGATCGACGGCAAGGTCCGGGAGGCGGCACGGATGCTCGATATTGAAAGTCTTCTGCAAAGACGGCCCCGGGAGATCTCGGGCGGGCAGAGACAACGGGTTGCCATCGGGCGGGCCATTGTTCGCAATCCGCAGCTCTTTCTCTTTGACGAACCCTTATCAAATCTCGATGCGAAACTCCGAAGCGCCATGCGGGTCGAACTGGCCGGACTGCACCGGCGTCTTCAGGCCACAACCCTGTATGTGACGCACGATCAGATTGAGGCCATGACCCTAGGGCAAAAAATTGTGCTGCTCGATAAGGGCGTGATCCAGCAAGTTGGGCCGCCGCGGGATCTCTATGATCAACCGGAGAATCTATTTGCGGCCTCCTTTATCGGCTCACCGCCCATCAATCTCTTTATCTGCGTACTGGAAAGGGAGGGGGACGGTTATTCTATTAACTGTGGAGATTTCAGGATAGAGCTCGGAAACCGAATTTCATTCA
This sequence comes from Syntrophaceae bacterium UBA4778, assembly GCA_002403175.1. The sequence goes on from DHHG01000129.1 coordinate 3,223, forward strand.
AAACCTATGAAGGGAAACAGGTGACTGTTGGCATCAGGCCGGAGGCGATCCTTATCGGTACAGGCGATATTGACAGTACACTGGAACATGTGGAACACACGGGACCGGAGGCGATCCTCTATTTTAACGCAGGCAGCCAAAAGATTATCGCCAGAGCATCGGCAAATCTGGAAGCCTCGCTGGGTCAGCGTTTCAGGCTTGGGTTTGCTGAAAAATCGTTGCATATCTTTTGTGAAGGTCACAGGATCGCTTTAATTTAATTTGCGTAAGTTATGGTAGCGGAAGACACCTTTCCAGCCGATCTGGATGGGTCCGACGGGCATAAGGATTTTTAATAGGATGAGACACCCAAATATTCCAGGATATCGGGAACTCTGTGCGTAAGTAATTTATCATTCACTGTAAAGAATTAACCTAAGTTGCCGATTTATAGAAAAGGAAACAAAAAAAAACTTAGAGAGCCTATCCATGGAAATGGCGATTTCTGAAGATATTCTCAACATTGGCACGACAGATCTCAAGGTCGGCATGTTTGTGATCCTGCCCAGGAAATGGTTCAGACATCCATTTATAAGGAACCATTTCAGATTATCTTCTACCGATGAAATAAAAAAAATCAGGAATGCCGGAATTGAAGAGGTGTACGTAGATCTCTCAAAGAGCTCTATTGAACAAGAAAAAAAAATACCTACGGAACGTCCTGTAATAACCGCTCCGGAAATAAAAAAGCCGGAAGAGATAGTTCCCAAAGAATTAATAAATGTTATCAGGCGCAAGGACATTCCTGCGCAAACCAGAGCTGTTGCAGTCAAGAAATCCTCTCTTATTCTGATGAATAAACTTCTGGAGAATCCTTCTTCCGAAAACATCAATCAAGCCAAGCGGGGTATATATAATATTGTGGACTTTATCATATCAGATGATGAGACCTCCAATTGCCTGCTCAGCATCACGAATCATGATCTATATACATATACACACTCCGTAAATGTAGGTTTTCTCTCTCTTCTTCTGGCTAAAAAGCTATTTAAGGGAACCAATCTGCATAATTTACGTGAACTCGGTGCCAGTTTTTTTCTTCATGATCTCGGAAAGGTGAATATTAATTCGGATATTATCAATAAAACGGCAAAATTGAATCCGAAAGAACTATTACTTGTCCGGCAGCACCCGATGGAAGGGGCCAAAATTTTGGAAAAGAGTCACCACTTGAGCAATGAAGCCAAGATCATTGTTATGCAACACCATGAGAGAGAAGATGGATCGGGTTATCCTAATCAACTAAAAGGAAAGCAGATACATTTATACGCAAGGATTTGCTCGATTGCTGATGTTTACGACGCATTGACGTCAGAGCGCTCTTACAAAAAAAGGCTTTTACCTTTTAATGCTCTCGAACTGATGAGAGATGAAATGATCCATCACTTTCAAAGAGATCTCTTTGAACAGTTCGTCTTACTATTTGCAAAATCTTAATATAAAGCTATTTGAGATTATGCAACAGGCTCCCTCCATTTCCTCCTTCTCCTAATAAAATATAAGCAGATACGCACCCAGCTCACCTCCGTTGATTCGAGAAGAGCTTCTACTTACCTTCAGGATGATTAATAACTCTATTGTATTTGGGAAGATTATCGGGTAAATCATCATTCATACTTGATGAATCCATTGTGGTCATACATTCTTACACACGCACCCATTTGTTTGCGGTTATGTCAGTTCGGATGGTCAGGAAAAAACATAAGGAGCACATCATGAAAAATCTAAAAGACAAAGTAGCTGTTATCACAGGCGGATCAAGCGGTATCGGTTTTGGCATATCCAAAGCGCTCGCAAAAGAGGGAGTTAATCTTGTAATCAGCAGCAGAAACCCGGAGAAAGATTCAAAAGCAGCATCACAGTTGGCGGGATTGGGCGTTCGCACCTCTGCATTTGAATGTGATGTAACCGATCGCAAATCAATCGAAAAGCTGGCGGATCATGCGTGGTCGGAGTTTGGCCATGTTGACCTTATTTTCAATAATGCAGGCGTTATGAATGGGGATGCAAGCACGCTGATTGAAGCAAAAGAAGAAGACTTTCGGTGGCTGTTGGAGACCAACCTGATCGGCACTTGGAACGGATGTTCGGTATTTGGGAGACGTTTCATAGAGCAAGGAACCCCTGCGCGCATTGTCAACACTGCATCTGAGAACAGCTTATATGCTGCATTACCGCTATACGGGTTCTATGTTGCCACCAAACACGGAATCCTTGGTATGTCCGATACTCTGAGACTGGAGTTGCCCGATTTTATTACTCCAAGTGTCTTATGTTGCGGTCTTGTGACCACGAATCTTGCACATGCCGAAGAGGAAAGGCCCGAATGTTTTGGAGGCCCGCGGGTGTCCAAAAGCTTAGAATTTGCAGAAAAGGTAATGCAAATGGGAATGAGTGCTGATCAAGTGGGGCAGCTGGCTGTTGAAGGCGTGAAGCGCGGTGATTTCTACATCGTAACGCACCCGCACAATAGGGATTATATCGCGAATCGCTATGAGGAAATTTTGAAAGCTTATGATACCTACGCACCCCGTTTCGAAGACGATGAAAAGTACGATGTACAGAAAATTTTCGCTCGACTGATGAGCTGAGTATCGCCCTCGATACTCCGGGCTGTTATAAAACAGGGCGATGGCGACTTTCCGGTCTAATGGGTACCAGGAACCCATTGGTGTCACCTCATGGCCGGCCTGGCGCCCACAAGCCAGGGTTAATTGTTTTTTTATGAACCCCATTTCCAGTTTCAAACTGAAGAGGAACGGACCACGCATAAAACTAAAGTCGAAACCAGCACTGGAAACCATGATCCGATTGGTTTGTAAGATGTACATCTTATATATTTGCCCAGATTTCGCCCTAGCAAAAAATAAGAATCGTAAACTGATGAATTTTATAGTATATACCGTGAGAAGAACATGGGTTCTATTCTCATGGATGCCACAGCGTGATCAGCACTCTAGTATAAATTTTGTTCGAGTGCCAAACCTCTACGGATACAGTTTTCGTCACCTGTTCGAATAGAATGGAAAAGTAAAAACACCTAACTTCGGGTATTCGAATATTCTGCATATCAAAAAAGATGAGTTTGTATTTGGATTATAACTCAGTCGCTAATCTGCCAAACTTTTTCTCGTTAAAGCCGGGATACCCAACAACAAAACATTTAATAGTTCCATTATCCGGAATCAACTTTAAACACGATCCAGAAAATCCGTCCTTTGGTTTCTATGGATCAGTTATGGGGGGAAAGTGATGAAGGTACTGCGGTTTCTAAAATTGGCGGCAATGATCTTGGCTGCACTGTTCCTAATTGCATGCGGTGGAGGTGGCGGCGGAGTTCCAACGGAATCTACGCCGCCCTCAGGTAATACTGCTGGAATCGTGTATGTTAAGGCTTCCAATACTGGTATTGGCGACCTTTTCGGTTCGAGTGTTGCCATTTCAGCGGACGGCAACACCCTGGCCGTAGGGGCGCCTGGAGAGTTCAGCAGCGCCACTGGCATTAACGGCAATCAAAGCGATAACTCGGCCCCTGGTAGCGGCGCGGTGTACGTTTTTACTCGCGATGGCTCCACCTGGACACAGCAGGCTTATATAAAGGCTTCCAACACCGAGGCCAGCGAAAACAACGATAACTTCGGTTTTAGTATTGCCCTTTCAGCCGACGGCGGCACCCTGGTGGTAGGGGCTCCTGGGGAAGACAGTAGCGCAACCGGAATCAACGGCGACCAGAGCAATAACTCGGCGGCAGGGAGCGGAGCGGTTTACGTCTTCACCCGAAGCGGCACCATCTGGAACCAGGAAGCCTATGTGAAGGCCTCCAACACCCGGGCCGGCGACGGATTCGGCACAAGTGTCGCCATTTCGTCAGACGGCAACACCCTGGCAGTAGGGGCCCCCGGGGAGGACAGTAGCGCCACAGGGATAGACGGCAACCAAAGCGACAACTCGGCTTCCGCAAGCGGCGCCGCGTACGCCTTTACCAGAAGCGGAACCACATGGAGTCAGCAGGCTTATGTGAAAGCTTCCAACACCGAGGAAGGAGACTGGTTCGGTTTCAGTATTGCCCTTTCGCCTGACGGCAATACCTTGGCGGTAGGCGCGCCTAAGGAGGACAGCAGCGCCACCGGTATCGGAGGCGACCAAAACAATAACTCAGTCTCAGCAAGCGGCGCCGTGTACGTTTTTATCCGTAGCGGAGCCGCCTGGAGCCAGCAGGCCTATGTAAAAGCTTCTAACACAGGTTCAGACGACAATTTTGGAAGCAGTGTCGTTCTTTCAGCCGACGGCAACACCCTGGCGGTAGGGACCCCCGGGGAGGACAGTAGCGCCACAGGAATCGGAGGCAACCAGAACGATAACTCGGCTTCCGCAAGTGGTGCCGTGTATGTGTTCACCCGTAGCGGAACCACCTGGAGCCAGCAGGCCTATGTAAAAGCTTCCAACACGGGGACAAATGATCTTTTCGGAAACAGCGTATCTCTTTCATCTGACGGGAACAAACTGGCGGTAGGTGCGCCTGTGGAGGCCAGCAACGCCACGGGTCTTAACGGCGACCAGAACGACAACTCGGCATATGGGAGCGGAGCGGTTTACGTATTTACAAGAAGCGGCACAACCTGGAGTCAACAGACCTATGTAAAGGCTTCCAATACGGGGGTGAACGACCTGTTTGGATCCAGCGTATCTCTTACCTCTGATGGCAGCACTCTGGCGGTAGGGGCAAATGGAGAATCCAGCGGCGCGACAGGAATCGACGGAAACCAGAGCGATAATTCGGTAACCGCGAGTGGCGCGGTGTACCTTTACTAACCTTCCCAAAAATCAAAACCGGCCGGGCTTGCCTCGGCCGGTTTCTTCGATTCAGATAAGAGATGGGCGCATTCGTATTATTGTTGAATAGATCAGGGTTCGGCGTCCAGGCTCTCCGAAGTAAATTCTACGATCCAATGTTAGCATCTTCCTCAAACTGGAAATCTAATCAAATCTCAATCCCATATTTCTTGCACCCAGTTTACTATTTCAGGCCAAATCTTTTCGTGGGCGCTTTTTCCAATAAGGGTCCCCAGATGCCTGATGGAAACGCCTCTGTCCCCTTCATACCAAAGCACTTTTGTTTCATGACTTCTCATCACATCCAGGGCGGGCAGAAACGACTGGGGAGGAACGATCGTACAGGCCTCATCAAGTACGCCGATAACAGGGGCTCTGATATCGGCAAGCGAGGCAAGTTTCCCGCCATAGTAAAATTTATTCTGGAAAAACTGATCATGCCGGTACAGGCATTCCATCGTGTCCTCAAATAATTGCCTTGCAATTGGTGCTTCGTCAAGGCTCCAGCGCTCGGCACAAATATGAGTCCTTAATGCTTCACAATCTCCAAGGCTTTGAATACGGTCCAGCCAGCGACCCGTCCCAAAAATCACCGGAGAAGATATCAGGGCAACCGCATCGAGCATGCTGCCCGGCACATTCCCATGTTCAAGAGTTATAAAGCGAGCCGGTGGAAGGTATGCGACAAGATCGTCCAGATCTCCCCTGCCCGGCCCGAAGTGCATGGGAGAGGTGATAAGAACCAAGCCGTTCACCCTTTCCGGATATAAACTCGCAAAAATGGTGGCCAGGGTCCCTCCCAGAGAGTGGCCAGCAAGAACAATCCTGCCTTCCCCTGTTTCCTCTTCAATCGCGCTGATGCACTCGGCAATGAACTGACCGGCATATTGTTCCAGTCCTGCTCCCTCATCGTCCGGCCCGGGCCTTTCCCAATAGATTATATATACCTGCATTTGCGCCTCGATAAAACGTTGCACAGGACTGATTTTCGGGAGCATATCCCAGATATAAGGCCGTTTGATCGGAGCGGGAACGATCAGGACAACCGGATTTTGAGGCACTTTTGATCCATAAGCCCTCAGGGTAAAGAGGCTTCGGGAAAGAACTGTTCGGGATGGAGTTTCGATCGGACCCCATCCCGACAAATCAAACCATTTGCCGAAATCTCGGCGCAGAAGATCCATATAGTAGAATGGGGTTAATAATGCATTATACAAGCAGTGGCCTTTCCAG
>DHHG01000228.1 GCA_002403175.1 Syntrophaceae bacterium UBA4778
TTCGCTTTAACTCTTTCCGAGCCGGAGAAGAAAGAGGACTAATCTGGAAAAGGATCTGGGTCGCTTTGGAAAGTTTTCGATCCGGGCCTCGATTAGGCGGGCCCGGATCTCAAGTGAATCAGAAATCGACCGAGATTCCGCTTTTTAACGTGATCCCGGGATAGGGGTAATAGGCGCTTCCGTTGTACAGGATCAGATCGTATTTTTCATCGGTCAGGTTTTCCACCTTGAAGAAGGCCGAAAGTCCGAATCGGTTGAAACCTCGCCGGTAAAGCAGCGATAGATCATAAAAGGTATAGGACTTGATTTTTTCTCCGGTATTGGCGTTATCCCCTCCGGAATAGGCGTCACTGGCGTAACGGATTTCAGGACGAAGTGTCAGGCCATAGGGGAGATAGATCTCCAGAGCCGCATTGGCCTTCCACTCAGGAACCAGGGGCACCGTCTTTCCATTATTAACCCCAGCTTCAAATTTCGCTGCCTGATAACTGAAATTGCCGAAAAACTTCCCCAATCCTTTCCATTCGTAAGCAAGTGAGCCCTCTATCCCCTCGTGCTTTGTTTTATCCAGATTTTCATTATGTCCGGTCAGCCAGTCGCCGACCCAGACAATCTCATCCTCCATATTGATTCTAAAGACCGTCAACCCCATGCGTAAATTTTCCAGAGGATAGCACACGGCCCCCGCTTCATAACTCTTCCCTTTTTCCTTATCAAGATCTGTTAAAAATACATCCAGTCCGTATCCCGAGTAGACGGCCTGCTCGTCCGTGAACGGAATTCTGTATACGGTCGCATATTTCGCAAATAGCTTTGATCTTTCACCGATCAGCCATGTAATGCCAGTTTCGTAAGCCTCCGCATGATGAACCTTTTCATCTTCGAAAATCTGTGCCGGGGGGTTCAATCCGGTGTCTTTCCCCTTGATTCTTGCCCGTTCCGTTCGGTAACCGGCGCTCAGGTAAAAATCCTTTAAAATCCCGAATTCATCCCGGACATAGTAGCCCAGGCTTTCTTTTTTCAAATCGACCAGCGCCGTCTGGGCCGTCCTTTCCCTTGTGCCGAAACGGTCCTGCCCCAGGGTGTCGTAGTAATAGTCCAACCCGATGATGATCTTGTTCGGATGCCCCAGCAGATCTCTCTCAAGGATATATTTCGGGGTAAGGCCGTATGTCTCCAGAAGATTGTTGTTAAAAACTCCCCACGATGTCATGTTGGCCTTCAGATCCCTCTGCCCATACAAAAAAGGGACAGATAGACGTCCGTAAGATCCCCAGAATGATTCCGCATTCACATTGGCGTTCAGGTATCTTTCCGAAGCATCGTCGTCGGGATTCACGGATTTTCGGCGATTCAATTCGACCTGGGTTTTGGTCAGGCTACCCGGCAGATCATAATCAGTTTGCGTAAAGGACAAGTTCAGATCCAGCGCCAGTTTCTCGCTCGAATCGTAGCCGATACGGAGCCCTCCCCCCTGGGAGGAGAATTTGGATCGCTCCCGATAACCATAGCTTTTCTGGTTCTCTGCCGAAGCGGAATAGGAAAGTTTTTTCGAAGATCCTGAAAAACCGGCTTGTTCGTCGTGAAGCCCATAACTACCAAGGATAACGGAACCCCTTGCCTCCGGACTTCCCGTCCCCTGAAGGGTGATGATGTTTATAACACCGCCAATCGCAGAGTCTCCGTAAAGAGCGCTTCCGGCTCCTCTGACGATTTCTATTTTTTCAATATTACTGAGTGGTATCTGGAGCCAATTGATGGAGGACATATCCGGTCGGTTCAACCTTCTGCCGTCCAGCATGACCAGCGTTCTTCCATAAGGGTTGTCGCCTCCAAAACCGCGCACGTCGATCATGGCCTGCGATGCATTTCCGCTGTAGCTTCGGAAGTTAATGCCTTCCAGTCTTTCCAATATTTCAGGAATGGTTGTTGCCCCGGATTTCCGGATGTCCGCTGCTGTAATAACTGTGACATTCGCCGGAACTTTTCTGACTTCTTCCATGTACCGTGTGGCCGTGACCACCATCTCCGGAATCGTGATTACTTCCGTTTCCTGCCGCGGGTTACCCGAATCGGCTCCGGACGCCGGAAGCGAAACTGCGAGAAGCAGCAGCGGCAAGAGCGCAGCCGAAGAAAAGGAGAAAGTTTTAGATTGTAAATTGAGAAATTTACGAAATGAATAAAAAAAAGCTGTAGCTATAGACCTGCCCATTTTGATGCCCCCTTCGAGGAATTACGATAGAGTGGGTATTCCGGCTAAGGGCAGAGTTGACCTAATTACCCGCCTTCCCATTATGGTATGGCCCATAACAGTGGCTTATTCGGGTTTTCGTTCCCATCACGGCTGCGGGGCAGCGGGAGCTTTTCACTCCACTTCCACGCACTCATCACGAGCATAGATATAGAAATAAAAAGGGTATGTCAAGAATTCTGAAGCAAAGGGGGCAATGAAAATGAATCAGATCAGAAGGAAGCTGCCGACTCTCGGCTGAATGGCTTTGTTTTGGACTTCAGGTCTTTGATGGCCTCCTTGAGACCGTCAATTGTCAGCTCATGCATTGGGAATATTTTCCCGACTGTGTTCACCGTCAGGTGGCGCCAGTAATATTTCAAGGTCGGATTCAGCCAGACGGAGTGGGGAAAATGCTCTCGAATTCGGAACAGCCACTCAATTCCCGGTTTGTCATTGGTATAGTAATAATCGATATGGCCGTTCACCTCGAATAATTCCGAATAGCCCATCCGTGCATCCCCGACGATCACAACCTTGTATCCCTTGTGAAAATTGGAAAAGAGTTTTTCAGTTGGGATCATCCTGGTATTTTCAATATCCTCAAACAGATCCTGATATATGCAATTATGGAAGAAGTAATATCGGAACTCTTTGAAATGGTCCATCTGCGAGGCTGCCGAAAAAAGCTTTTCGCACAGCTCGGTGTAGGGGAGCATGGAGCCCCCCGTATCCATCAGCAGGATCAGCCTGGTTGAATTCTCCCGGGATCGGCTGAAGACGAGTTCTATCTCTCCTCCTTCTTTTGCTGTTTTGTCGATCGAGAGGTCGATATCGAGTTCATCTTCTATGCCTTCCCTTTTCAGTTCCCGTAATTTTTTCAGCGCTATTTTCAACTGACGGGTATCCAGAATAATATCATTGCGGTAATTCCGGAACCGCCTCTCGCCGGCGATTTTAGATGCCGATTGCATCCATGATTCTCCTCCCGCCCTTATCCCGCCGGGACTTCTGCCGTAAGCGCCGAAAGGGGAAGTCCCCCCGGTCCCGATCCAGTGATTCCCGCCATCATGCCTTTCATTCTGTTCTTTCAGTCTCTCTCTGAATTGCCGAAGAATTTCATCCATATCATGGCTCTTCCTGAATTCCTCGATCCGGTTCTGCAGTTCGACCATTTCCTCCGGTCTCAATTTCGGGAGCTTATTGATCGGATTTTCCAGCCAGCCAAGGACCTGATCCAGATCGATCGCCTCAGTTTTTATTCCCCCGAAAAATTCCTGAAAAGCAAGATCGTACATATCATAGTAAGCTTCGCTTTTGACGAGAAAAGCCCTGCCGACATAATAGAGATGATTCAGGCTTGCCTGGAAATACCCGTTATATAAGGCCTCGGTGAAAGACATCCATTCGGTTATGGAGACGGGAATCCCTTTCCTGCGTAAGAGATAAAAGAAATCGATAAACATCAGTACCGTCTTTTACCCCCCAGTGTTCCCTGAACGCTTATCGTCCTGCTGAACCGATCCGTGTCCTGCTCGTTTTTCAGGAGAGTTCCTAAAAAGGGCATATCGTGGGTAATCTTTTCAATGGCGATGCCTCCCAGGGCGAGGGCTTTGATCCAATCCAGCAACTCGCTGGTCGAAGGTTTTTTGCGCAATCCCTCTATCTCGCGAATCCAGTAAAAGCGCTTGAGAGCCTCTCTGACCAGTTTGTTTTCAATATCGGGATAATGGACCTTAATAATTCTATCCATCATTTCCTCATCGGGGAATTCGATATAGGAGAAGATACACCGCCTCAGAAAGGCATCCGGAAGTTCTTTTTCGGAATTGCTCGTGATAATCACGATCGGCCGATGCTTGGCCCTGACCTCTTCATCCAGCTCATGGATATGAAAGCTCATTTCATCAAGTTCATTTAACAGGTCGTTGGGGAACTCGACATCTGCCTTGTCGATTTCATCGATAAGGAGGACGACCTGTTCTTCGCTCCTGAATGCCTGTCCCAATTTCCCCATTTTGATGTACTGCCGGATGTCGCTGATATCCTTATCTTTGAAGCGTGCGTCATTGAGTCGCTGTACGGTGTCGTAAACATAGAGGCCGTCCCTGGCCTTGGTCGTCGATTTGATATTCCAGATAAGGAGCTTTTTCCCCAGGGCTTCGGCGATACTGTGAGCGAGAAGTGTCTTCCCGGTTCCAGGCTCGCCTTTTACAACGAGTGGTTTTTTCAGTGCGACGGCGACATTAACGATCTCCATGAGCGCCTTGGATACGATGTAATCATTGCTTCCTGCATAGCTCTGCGATTTCAGGATCATCTATTGGCTCCTTTGAAAAAAAAGAAGTTTTTTGAATCTATTATTTATTTAAAATCTTCCCGGATCGGGTAAAAAACATCGATGATATAGCAATCCGTCAGCGATTCTCCCGAGTGCTTCGAGCCGGAGGGGATGATGGCCACAGAGCCGGCTTCGACAATCTTCGACTCGCCATCAATGGTGAGTTTGAAAGTGCCGCGAATAACGGTCGTAATCTGTTCGTGAGGATGAGAATGTTCCGGAAGCGTATGTCCCTCCTTGACGTCCCAGTAAGAAATCGTCATAAATTCCGAATGAACAAATCTGGCGAGAAATCCGGGGACCACTTCCCTTTCCAGGATCTTCTCTAAATCGATAAAAGCCATAATCTCCTCCGAATGCTTCATTTAGTTGGAATCTTTTATCCTGTTTCCTCGGTTTTGTAAAACCATTATGCATTTCTAAGTATAATGAGATCGAGCCTGCGGACGAAGCAGCCATTGACAGCGGGGGCAAAAAAAGACATATAGTTCGAAGTGAAACACCTTTCTGAAAACCTAAAGAAAAATTCAATCAGCCATGAGGAACGATATGAAAAAATTTTTTCGACCTGATTCCATTGCGGTTATCGGAGCCAGTGAGCGCGACAGAAGCCTGGGCAGGCAGATCATGTCGAATCTGCTGGAAGGCTATACAGGGAAAATCTATCCTGTTAATCCGGGCTATAAGGAAGTAATGGGGCTCCCCTGCTTTTCGGATACGACTTTTATTCATGATCCGGTCGATTTGGCAATCATTGTAGTCCCGGCGTCGGCCACTCCGCAAGCCATGGAAGCATGTGCCCGAAAAGGTATCAAGCGGGTCATCATCGAAAGCGCAGGATTTTCTGAAGTGGGAGAGGATGGCAAAGCCCTCCAGGACAAATGTACTGCGATCGCCAAAGAGGCGGGGATCCGGATTTGGGGACCCAATTGCATGGGGATCATAGATATAACGCACAAGTATTTTTTTACCTTCGCTCAATCCATTCTTTATCAGGAAAACAATCTGCCGGGAAGAATCTCTCTTATCGTTCAGAGTGGACTCCTTGCTAGCGGCTTTATTGCTGATGTCCTGAGTGAAAGGGCAATCGGCCTCGGGAAGGCCTGTTCCATCGGCAATAAATCGGATGTGGATGAATGTGATATTCTGGAATACCTGCTCGAAGATGCTGAAACCGAAGCGATTTGTCTTTACCTGGAATCGATATCCCGAGGAAGACGTTTTCTGGAAATTGCCAGAAGCGCCCAAAAACCGATTGTGGTGGTGAAAGGAGGCAGGACTTCATCCGGTGCGCAGGCCGCCCTGAGTCATACATCGAGTCTGGCAGGCAATTCACGGCTTCAGGACAGCCTTCTGGAACAAGCCGGAGTTGTCCTTGCGAGTGATTTTCATCAAATGATAGAGCTGGCGCGTTCTCTGGCCATGATACCCCGGACACCACCGAATTGCCGCACAGCCATCATGACATTCAGCGGAGGGGCAGGCATTGTGACCTGCGATCTTATGGAAGAAAAGGGACTCCGTGTTGCGGATTTATCAGCCGATACCAGGAGAGAACTGGCCGGGATCTTCCCCGAGTGGCTGACCCCATCAAATCCGGTAGATCTCTATGCAGCATTCATAGCCGGAGGCGCTCAAAGGGCTTATGAAGGCGCCTTTCAAGTATTGATAAAGGATTCGCAAATCGATGTTATTTTTATCCACTATTTTGCCGGCCTTGATCCTATTTTTTCAGACCTGAAGGCTATCAAGGAAGCGGCCGACAAAGCCGGAAAAATTCTGGTTCTCTGGGTCATAGGGCTTCACCATTCGATCAGGTCATTCAAGCAGGAAGCCGAGCTGTGTGGAATCCCGGCGCATAGCGAACTCTCCAGAGCGGTGGAATGCCTTGCCGCGGCATCCCGGTATAAGCCCGGCCAAAAGACACCCATTCGGGATCAAATCCAAAGGGAAATACCTTCGTTGCCCTCCGTATCGGACGAGCTGAAGGAAAAAGAAAACTTAAAAATATGGGATGAATTCGACAGCAAAAGCCTTCTTAAAAAAATCGGAATGGCTGTAGCAGATGAGAGGATCGTGAGGTCGGCCGCAGATGCTGCACGAGCGGTCCGTGAGATCGGCGGCTATCCGGTAGTTCTGAAAGGACTCCTTCCGGGGGAAGTCCATAAGACGGAAACGGGATTGGTGAAAATGGGCATCCATTCCGCATCTGAACTGAAATCGGCTTTTAATGAACTAAAAGAAAAAATGAACGGAGCCGGACGAATCCTTATTCAAAAACAGGTCCTTTCCGAATATGAGTTGATTGCCGGATTTATGAGGGACGAACAGTTCGGGGAGTGTATTATGTTCGGATTGGGAGGGATTCTCTCTGAATTGCAAAATGATGTGGTATTTGCTCCGGCGCCCCTCTCCATCGAAAGCGCCCGGAGACTGATACTGCGCATCAGAGCCGGAAAGCTTCTGAAAGGATATAGAGGAATGGCCCCTTTGAATGAGGAGGCCATGGCCAAGATCCTTGTTCGCCTGGGCGACCTTGGGATATCTTATCCGCAGATCGGTCAGATCGATATCAATCCTCTGTGTGTCTCTCATGGAGAGCCGATTGCCGTGGATGCAACTGTCATTCTGAAGTAGTTCCCTTTCGAACTTGGAAAAATTTTGGTTGGTCAATATCATTGAAAATTACTGCAGCTGAGGTCTGGCTTCACTTTCTCGGCAATTTATGATATAAAATCTATCAAAATAAAATGAGTTTTGAAGTATTCCCGCCGTATTGAATCGAATTCGGCCTCTTATCAAATCCAATAAAACGGTACTGTAAAAAGATGTGCCGTCCCAGGTAAATCAATGCACAAAACGAATATAGAAAATTGGAGACACCATCATAAATTCAATGGTGAAAAAAGACATATAGAAAAAAGAACCCTTATTGTGGTTGTGATCACGCTGGTTACCATGTTTGCCGAAATCCTGTTCGGATGGCTGGCAAATTCGATGGCCCTTCTGGCGGACGGCTGGCATATGGGTACGCATGCATTTGCCTTGGGCATATCTCTGATGGCATATGTTTTAGCCAGACGTTTTGCCCATGATCGCCGATTTACTTTCGGCACATGGAAAATCGAAATCCTTGGAGCCTATTCGAGCGCAATAGTGTTAGGACTTGTAGGGCTCCTGATGATTTATACTTCGCTGGAGAGACTTGTCCACCCGCTTACCATTCACTATAGCCAGGCTTTGATTGTGGCCATCATCGGCCTCATGGTGAACCTGGCATGTGCCCTCATTCTGAATTTCAGGGTGCAACATCCTCACGAGGGGCACCATCATCATCTCGAAGCGGATCACGATCATCATGCCCATGATGATTTAAATCTGAAATCGGCCTATCTTCATGTCATGGCGGATGCATTGACATCGGTTTTGGCCATCGCTGCGCTGCTGGGCGCGAAATATCTGCATCTCACCTGGCTGGACCCGGCCATGGGAATTATGGGAGCGGTCCTGATTGTACGTTGGTCGGCTCATCTTCTAAAGAATACATCCGGGATATTGCTGGATTGCGAAGCGAACCCACCCCTGGTGGAAATTATCCGGGAACAGATCGAATCCGATGGCGATTCCGTGGTGAGCGATCTGCATCTGTGGAAAGTAGCGGATCGAAAGTTTGCCTGCATCGTATCCCTCGTTACATCCACGATGTTTTCTATGGAGGATTACAAAGAACGCTTGAGCAATATTTCGGGACTGGCTCATATTACAATAGAAATCTGCAGGTGCAAGGTTGCCTGACTGTACCAGCGCAGATGAGCGCTCAAACGAGGTCTCATTCCCTTCGATAAAGCAAGAGCGGGAATAACACCCGCTCTTGCTTCATTTTTTTCTATCCTTTTTTCCTCCGGGACACGGCTGTCCCCAGGATACCGAGACCGATAAGTGTAATCGTAGCTGGTTCCGGAACCGGTTCTGTTGAAGCCCATACTTCCGTCCCGATCCAGTTCCAGTCGCAGGTGGGATGCTCTTCCAGATATTTCTGGAACGAAACCCAATCGATCTGGCCGTCCTTCCCGGCGAAATTGGCGAGATAGGCAGAAAGGGTGCCTATCTCTATCGTCATTGGATCATAAATCAGGAAATTGGATGCTGTGCCGACAAAGAGCTGATTATTCGAGACCGTCATGGTTCGAATCCCGTAATTGAAGGTCGATCCGAATCCATCATTGACTACCTTTGTCCAGTTTTTCCCGTCCTCTGTGCACCAGAGCTGTGCGCGTCCATCGAGGGGGATGGGAACAGGATCATAGATTCCGCCGTACAGCCCATCATTGAAAGTGCCAAGATACAGCTTGCCCTGGTATTCCTGAAGCGACCAGGAATAGGCGTTGCTCTTATCACCGAGTCCGTTGATCGTAATCACTTCCCAGCCGGACGGACTGGAAGGATCTTTGGTCCTGAGCAGGGTGAAGCCGTCGCGGTAATTAACTGTCCCGAGGTAAAACGTCCCCTTGTATTCTGTCAGCTTCATGACCCCTAAATTAGCCAGTTGGTCGCTTCCGGGGAAAACCGGTGTGACATTGGCAAAGTTAGTGCCGTTCTGGCTCTCGTAAAAATGGTACTTGTCCGTGAAATTCCAGGTCCCGAGATAGAGCTTGCCGTTGTAAACCTGAAGCTCGGCAACCGAAGGATCAGTGAATGTTGCTTTTTTAGTCCATTGACTGCCATCGTAGCCCCATAACTCTCCCCCGGTTTTATTATTTTCCGTTCCCACGTAAAGGGTTCCATTATAGTTGGTCAGGGTGCGAATGGAATTGTTGGCTGAATTGTTCAACGGACCACCGGTTAATTTTTCCCAATTCACCCCGTCGGTGCTCCTGATCAGGCTTGTTCCCGTCGTACTATTAGCGCTACCGGCATACAGAGCTCCATTGTATTCCGACATAACTCTGAAACCTGTATCCGCCGGAGTTGCTTTGTAAACCTGAGACCAATTTTTCCCGCCGTTGTATTTCCAGATTTCTCCGCCCTGTGATTGAATATAAGAGATTCCCTCAAGGGGGTTGCCGGAGCCGATGTTAAGATCTCCGTTAATTGCCGCTTTGATAATCGCTGGATAATCGAGTTGTACATTCCAGGTGCCCACATACACAGTTCCGTTGAATTCGCTCATGGACCATGCATACCGGTTCATGTTTTCTCCAAATCCGCGACCGACGTCCGATGTGAGATTTTCGAAGGAGAGGTCTACCGATGTAGCCGCTGCTGCAGTCGTGAACAGGAAAAAAGCAGTGAACAAAAGCATGGTGCGAGTCAGAAAAATACTTTTCCACTTACCAAATTTCCATTTATGCATAGGATCCTCCTTTCTTTGGGATTTGAAATATTGATATGTAGCATTGAGGGAAATTGATCTAAAAGCGGTTCCTTATCTTACAAATAATTTTAACAGTTCTACCCGTCAATACGGGCGCATTATCAAATTTAAAATATGAAGAAAGTAGGGGATACGGATTCGAACAAGGTAGCGGATACCATGATATGGAATACCGAGACAGGATATTCCATTACAACGATAGGAGACTAGTGCTCCTCACTTAGATAGCCGAGCCTATCCTAATTGCTA
The DNA here is from genome assembly GCA_002403175.1 of Syntrophaceae bacterium UBA4778. The sequence continues at coordinate 10,195 of DHHG01000228.1, forward strand.
AATGATGTGGGATGGCGTTTAAAATGAGAGATATCTAGAGAGGGCCGGGATCTTCCTTAAGACATGATTTCAAACGGAAGGATTCCGTAAAACCGGAATTACATATAGCTTGCCGCTCAGTGAACCTCCTTCTATCCGGAAAGAGCATTACCTGCTTCGAGGTTCTCATGCTGGAGTGGCGGTGTTTTATTAGGCGTTTAATTTTTAGCTGTTTTAGATTGCATCCTCATCGCTTTCCCACATTCCAAATGCGATATCCATTGTATCCTGACATACGGCATAGAACCCCATGCCTTCCATGGCGCTTTTAGATTGAATTATTTTTCCTCCCGCGCTCTCTACCTTAGGTAGCATTTCGTCTATAGAAGGGACCTGAATAAATATAGTAATAGGCTGGTACCATTCCACTTCCTCCCATTGATTCCCCATTAAACCTTGCATCCTACTTACATCCATTACCAACCAATCCCCATCGTACTCGGGAGTATTGACCAAATCTCCGAATACCTGCAAATAGAATTGTCCAGCACGTTTCACAACTTCATCATCTTCTACGATTTCAGGCATATATCCTCCTTATTTTTTCACTTAATATAACTTTATGTCAGGAAAAGAAAATAGTTCAGGAGATGATTTCCTTTTTTCAAAACCCCTAAAATCATGACGTGAAAAGATGAATGGGTGAAAATCTGATCATTATTGTTTGACATTGGAATGCTCTTTCCATATTGTCCTGAATGTCATTCCTAAAGGATGGATTGTGAAAGACTGGATCGTATATCTTTTAAAATGCGCAGACGATACACTCTACTGCGGAATAACAAACAACCTTTCACGGCGGATTCAGATGCATAATGCCGGAAAAGGTGCCGTTTACACACGCGGTAGGCGACCTGTCTTCCTTGCCGCCAAAAGCCGGAACATGACTCGCACAGAAGCAATCAGATTAGAAATGGTTATAAAGAAAATACATAAAAAAAGGAAAAAAGCAAGACTGGAAAATTATTAACGGCAGATCCTTCGATATTTATATCACTGGAATTCACGTCCGGAATCTTTCTGAATCATATTCAGGAGGGATCAATAATCCGACTGGAAATCCCTTTTTTGATCCGTATATCAAGCTATAGCTGCAGCTATTTATAGGAGAGCTAGGAGAGCACGATGAAAAAAATTCTTGTTTCAGTTGTCTGGTGTCTAATCCTTTCTCTGTCGACGTTTTCACATGCGCTGGCCGGAGAAATACCCAATCAGAACATTCCTCAGAGCGTTGGCATTCTGAAACTGAAGAAAATACCGGTTACTGCAGCACTCCTCCTGCCTCCAACGGATAATCAAATTTATTTTAAACAAGGATATACTTCGGGTCTTACTTTGGGTGACAAGTTTGAGACTTATATTCAGCAGGCCTTTTCCCAGGTTTTTGATGAGCTATATCTTATCCGGAGCGTTGCAAAGGACGAAACGGCAGCCGTAATTATTAAATGCAATATGGAATCACCACGGTATACCTGGAAATATGCAGACCAGGGGTTCAGTTCCGATAGATCGGTGATTCAGACAGTGAATGTCACCCTGCAAATGGAGATTGCAACCCCTTCCGGCCAAGTCCTCTGGAGAGATAAGATCAGTTCCGGAGATATGCAGAAGTATGTCCATATCCAGTCCAGCATGCTGGAAATAATGTTCAATTCCATTCAGGAAGAAATGAGGAAGCAGACAGTGAAGATGGATGCCGGCCTGAACGAATTGGCGCCCGGGGCTCTCATCACGGCTGTGAAGAATGCTGCGGAAAAGGTTTCTGTCTCTCAGGAATTACACCAGTATGCGGCAACGATTCCGGCGAAGACCAGTCCCGGAGCGCTGACCAAGGCAGATCTGACCGCAATTGTGCAGACGGCGATTGAACAGTCCGGAAAAGGCGCAAAAAAGGACGGGGGAAAAACGGAAGCCTTGCGGAATTCAGAACTATCGTCCTTCAATATTGCTGAAGAAGATAAGATCATGGGAGAGAATGACATTGCTGTGGTCATTGGCATCGAAGGATATCAGAACCTGCCAAAATCAGAATACTCTTATGATGATGCGAAGCTGGTGAAGGAGTATTTCAAAGCCCTCGGGATAAAAGAAAGAAACATAGAGTTCCTCGGAGATGAAAAGGCCACAAAATCAGCGATAGAGAAGTCATTGGAAGGCTGGCTCTTCAATAAAGTGAAGCAAAACAGCAGGGTATTCATATACTATTCAGGGCATGGCGCTCCCGAACCGGCTACAGGCGAGAGTTTTCTGGTTCCATATGACGGAGACCCGAATTACCTCTCCATAACCGGATATCCATTAAGAAGGCTTTATGGAAAATTGGGATTGCTGCCGTCATCCGAAGTGGTTATTATACTGGATGCATGCTTTTCGGGTGCCGGCGGAAGGAGCGTACTTGCGAAGGGGGCACGGCCGCTGGTTATGAATGCCAAAATATCGACTATCCCGTCCAATATCGCTGTGTTCAGTGCGACTCAGGGAATGCAGATCAGCACGTCCTCAACGGAAAGGGGGCACGGTATTTTTACCTATTATTTGCTCAGAGCAATTAAGGATGGTAAAAAGAATATAGCTGATGTTTACACAAGCATTAAACCTCTTGTTGAGGATGAAGCAAAGGCTATCAACGTGCAGCAGAGCCCTTCGCTCAGTCCCGATCCGGGGAAATTGCGGGGAAGATTTTTGCTAAGAAAATAGAATAAAATTCTATTCAAGAATGGCCTTGGCTGCGAATAGTGCTTGTCGCATTCAATTGTTTGAATCCGGCAGCGCTCGCATTCCTCTCAGAGTGCTACAGTCAAGCGAGCGAAGCCTGTTTAAACACCTTCCCTGGGCGGATATTCTCAGGGAAGCTCATTGAATCTGCCGACATTGCATGGATTTGATACAGTAGAGCTCATCTGGTTTAAACTGAGAAGAAGGAGCCCGGAGAAAATAAAAAGCATTCCAACGAGATCCCATGAATTCGGTTGCTCTCCCAGCCGGAGCCATGAGGCCAGTACACCGACTACCGGGGTCAGAAGGGTCCCCAGCCCCGCAATCCCGGCAGGCAGTTCATGTAGGGCATAGAGCCATAGAGCCCATCCGATGGTAACCGGAATGATATTATAAAACAAATCGAACGTATAAGCAGGAGACCAAAGGATCGGCCGATTCTCGAAAGAGAAGGCGATAATGAACAGAGGCAGGCTGCCCAGAATCATCTGCCAGGCTGTTAAGGGCAAGAGGTCTATTTCGATTTTCTTTCTCAGGACCTTTGCCCAAATGGAAGATAGTCCCCAGATAATCCCGGCTGCCAGTGCCAGGAATGTACTCATTAACCCGGATTGATACATCCACGGCTGAATGATAAATATCAATCCGATAACGGCTAACGAGAAAACAAACCATTGTAAACCTTGGAGCCGTTCATTGAGAATCGGCCAGGCCAGTATCAATACCCATAGAGGCATTGTGTAAACGAGGACGGCTGTTTTTCCCGCACCGCCGCTTACCAGCGCCCAGGTTGCCAGACCCAGAAACCCGGTGGTTTGCCCTAATCCGAGCAGAAGAACGCCTCTGAATGAGCCGGGAGAAACAGGTCTTCTCATGCCCACCGTCACAAATAAGAGGGCGAACCCACCCAAAAGCGAGCGTATTGCCGTAAAGATGAAAGGGCCGGAATATTGCACGGCATCTTTCATCACCACCCAGTTGTATCCCCAAATAAAAGAAAGCGCCGCCAGTGAAATCAACGCAGGCGCCAAGCTATTTTTATGCACTCAAGGACTCCCTTTTAATAACGCATTTAACGCCGGAGAAGATATCACGCATCTCCGGAATAGCAAGCGTCTTTCTCCTCTCTTCGCGCCCGCTTAAAAAAAGATTTCAAATAAAATCGGAGCAAGATGGAAGGGCTTGGTTCGGCTCAAGAATATATACGGACAGGAGAAATTTTGGGAGGATATGCAAATAAAAATACGGGCCTGCATATCGATGATACAAAGCATGCAGGCCCGGCGCTAAGTTTTCCTAATCGGCTGCAATCATGACATTGGAGGCCTTAACTACGGCATATACCGATGCCCCTTTTTTCAGACCAAGACTTTTGGCTGAGGCCTTGGTGATGATGGAAACAATTTCTCCGCCTGCTTCCAGCTCAATGATAACTTCCGTATTGACCGTACCCGGACTCACTTTTTTCACCTTACCCTTCAGGACATTTCTGGCGCTGATTTTCATGTGCAATCTCCTTTCTACTGAATAAGTGTAATTTCTGCTGCGAAGATGCTGCAGATTGAGCCAAAATGTAAAAGCAAACAAAAATGCTTGCCCGAATCAACTTACCTTTGTGGAGCCAGGTTGGAATTACGGTCTCCTGGTCTTGTATTTTCTATTTTCCCTGAACTCTCTTCATATTTATTTTCCTGTTTCCTGTTGATCTCATGAACTCCGGATTTCGAATTGGTTTGATTCGGTCCGGATGAAGATCGGAGATATTTCATGCGTTTGTTCAATTCGGCAATGACCCCTCTGTCTTTGCCCCGATGACCTTCGCGGAAAAGGGAATCCGGATCCGGAACATGAAAGATATTTGGACGGGGATTGGCCTGTTGGTGAACTAATTCCATGCGTCTGGCAGGATCGACCCTGTAAAACCTCTGGTGGTGTTTGTCCCATGATCGATTACTGATATAAACAGTTCTATTCTGGGCGAAAACAGGCCTGTGGAATTCGTGTAAAATATAAAAACCGGAAAAACGGAAACCTGCATACCAAAATGGAGACGGAACCCAGGCATAAAGTGAAATATAGCCCCGTGGCGGAGGGTAGTAACTTACGATAGGCGGACCCGAAGCCGTATAATAATGATTGATTGATGCTGAATCAGGGAAGGCCGGATCGCCTGCAGGATACATATATTGTTTGCCATCTGTGGAGATGAACGATAATCCGAAAACTTCATCAACGGCGGCCATGTATTTCAAAGCATCCGCTCTATCCATTTTCAGCCGTCCGGAAATGGCTGCAGCTGATACAGCCCTTTGCAGCTGGGTCATGATATCGGGGGTTACAGGATAATCAGCTATCCAGCCGTTGAGAGGGAAAATCCCGACTTCCTCCAGCCTGATCTGGGCTTCTGTTTCATCGTCCGTTAATGCCAATCTGAATGCATATGCCAATCCGATTGCGTATTCTCCCTCCCGGACCAGGGGAGCATCTATAGGAGGCATTTTCGGTATCTGTGATTGTGCAGGGAGAGGAACGAGGGAAAAAAACAGGCTGAGGAGCAGAATAGAAAAGCGGCAATAAATTGAATTTAACATGATTCCGTTATCCTTCTGATCTTTTTCTATGCGGAGATCTTTCTGACGGCCCCCATTGGGACATTCAGATAAGGTCTAAAAAATTATTTTGCCCCTTTTTTTAGTACGTCACCCTTTTTATCATGAATCTTATCTGATCGAAACTATTGTTTTGTTCTCATTTGTAAGATATTCGCCGAAATAGACCCATTTGGGGCAAATCGCCCCTATTTTTTTCCCTGGACTCCCTCTATCGTTTAGAAGTGGAGATCTCAAACATAATTGAACTCTCAAGAACTGCGACTTGAAAATTTCTGATTCGAATTGTCTTTGTTCCTCTACGATGATATAAGCCTGCGCATGAAAGTTTTATTCAGGCCGAACCCGGGCGAATCATATTGGGCTGGAATCGTTAAATCCATGGGGCTGGTTTTTGGTGATATCGGAACCAGCCCTATTTATACGTTAACTGTCCTTTTCACTCTGACCAGACCGACTCCGGAAAACATACTGGGCGTTCTATCTCTCATCTTCTGGACCCTGATCATCCTGGTTACAGTTCAATATGCCTGGCTCGCTATGAGCCTGGGCTACAAAGGACAGGGTGGCGGGATTATGCTTCGCGAAACCCTTTTGCGGGTAGTAAAGAAGGGGCGTAAGATTTCCATTGCAGGAGTCCTGACATATTTGGGCGTTTCACTTCTGCTTGGGGATGGGGTAATCACGCCTGCAATCAGCATCCTTTCCGCTGTCGAAGGTACGCTCCTGATTCCCGGTCTCGAAAATCTTGGACAGAATTCACTTATCTTGTTTGCCTCCGGAATCGCTATTGCACTCTTTTCGATCCAATCTTACGGGACCGACAAAATTTCCTGGACCTTCGGTCCTGTGATGATTGCATGGTTCCTGACTCTCAGCATTTCGGGTTTAACCTCTATTATTTCCACCCCTGAGATATTTCGGGCTGTGAGCCCCGTCCACGCTGTTATTTTTTTTCAGCAAAACGGATTTATGGCATTTATAGTCCTGTCGGATGTTGTCCTGTGTGCTACCGGATCGGAAGCGCTTTTTGCGGATATGGGACACATCGGGCGTTGGCCGATCATAAGGGCGTGGATGTTCGTGTTTGTCGCGCTGACGCTGAATTATCTGGGGCAGGGCGTTTTTGCAATGCATCACCCGGAGGCAAAGCATTTTCTGTTCAGTATGGTTCAGGCGCAGGTGCCCTTCCTGTATGTACCCTTTCTGGTTTTAACGATTCTGGCTACTATCATTGCTTCTCAGGCGATGATAAGCGGTGTCTTCTCAATTGTTTACCAGGGTATCACGACCCGGCTCATGCCCTTGCTGAAGGTGAAATATACATCCAGCAAACTGCAATCTCAGATTTATATTGGCGGGGTAAACTGGTTTCTGCTTGGCGCCGTTCTTTTTGTTATGCTGATCTTCCGCGAATCGACCAACCTTGCGGCGGCATATGGTCTGGCCGTTATGGGATCCATGACGACCACCAGCATCATGATGGTGCTCATATTTTCCCGTGTCAAAAGATGGAAACTACCGGTTGCTGTTGCAGTCTGTGCTGTTGATTTCGTATATCTTTTTTCCACATTCAGTAAAATCCCGCACGGGGCCTACTGGTCTCTTGTGATAGCCGCGATCCCTCTGACGATAATGATTATTTGGACATTCGGTCAAAAGATTTTGTACAGATCCCTTCGTCCTCTGGGAATCGATGTGTTTCTGATTTCCTATGAACAGATTTATGCCACCGGAAAGGTTATTCCGGGGACAGCCTTATTTTTTACCCGCGATTGGCGGATTGTGCCACCATATGTAACCCATTGCATTTTACGTGGAAATATTATTTATGAGCGGAACATCTTTATTTCCATCACGAGGACGGATGAGCCTTTTGGCGTGGAGGTCCAGAAGGAAAGAGTGATTTCTAAAGGACTTGAGTCGTTTGAGATCCGGGCGGGATTTCAGGAAATCGTTGATATAGAATCGATACTGAAACAGAGTAATATTTTTGAAAAAGTTATATTCTACGGGATAGAGGATATTGTGACATCCAACCCGATATGGCATATCTTCAGCTATATAAAAAAGAATACCCCCAATTTCGTTCAGTTCTATAAGCTCCCCCCGAGCAAACTCCAAGGGGTTGTCACGCGACTGGAAATCTGATCGGCAGTCCTTTACAGCTTTGCCTTTTTTTTCCGGAACTTGGAGGGTATGGGCTGATCGGGATTGACCCCGTATGTTCGCTTTCTCGCCCGGCCCCACCAGCAGCCGCCGAAAGTGATTGTGTTTTCAATTTTTTGAATAAACTTTGCGATCTTATTCCCTTTGCGTGCCGGAACGCAGAGCGGGCAACCATACTCACAAAAATCCGGATCATTTAGATGTAGGAACGGCATTTTCCATCCATTCCATCCATATTTCTTTGGCATAAAATGCACTCCCTCCTTTCTAGAATTCCTGATGCAAATTCTATAACATACTTCAATCTGGAGCGCCAATAAGTTCCCAGCATACCCAATCCGAGCAGAATGATACTGGAAGGCAAAGAGAATATCAAAATATCCGTCCCCATCGGCCTTGAAGGAATTGATTCCAGAACTGATTGTGCACGGGATCGATGTCAGCGAAATATAGCTGAACAGGGTTGGGTCCAATGAAGGATCCACATTCAATGAGACTTCACTGATGAACTCCGAACGGGCATTGAACTTTCAACCAAAACGTATTATGAGAAATTGCTTTAACTCAGATATTTTTTTTCTAAGCAGAGAAGATAAATGGACCGCTGATTCTAGACGGGAATCATTTATTTGGGAGAAGGAGAAAGATCATGGTATTTCGTTACTTAATCGTTGCATTCCTGTTCATAGCAGTGTGCCTGCCGTCCGTGGGCTTTTCGGACAGCCTCATGCCGCCCCCCGATCACCCGCTTTTGGAAGCAGTCAAAAGGGGTGATCTCCAATCAGTCAAATCCATTCTCCAGGAAACACCTTCTACAAGCAACGAGATCGGCCAAAAAGGCTATGCAGGTGATACACCGTTGATGGTTGCCGCCCGAAACGGAAATTTGGAAATTGTGAAGTTGCTGATCGAGCACGGCGCCACCATTGATCTCGGAAAGGAAGCAGGGGAAAGGACCCCGTTACTGGAGGCCGCGGGACAGGGACACGTTGAAATTTTAAAATACCTGATTGCGAAGGGCGCCGATGTGAACGCCAGGGGCAAAGGGCTTACCCCACTGATTGCCGCCTGTTCACGAGGCTATCTTCATTTCGGACCTCCCGGAGATCACACAAGGACGATCCATATCCTTCTGGAAAGTGGCGCGGACGTGAATGTGCAGGACGAATCCTGGCTGAAATCCGGACGGACGCCTCTTATGTATGCTGTTACACAGGGGGACGCGGCGTTAGTGCACGATCTTCTGGCAAGGGGCGCCAAGCTGGATTTGAAAAATAAGGATGGAGATACCGCCTCGTCGCTGGCGAAAAAGGCGGAACTGGAATACATATCTCAATTGCTGGAAAAACCGATAAGGATAGGCACTCCGCTGTCCTCCGATCTGCCAATCCCTGCTCTGGTCAAGGCGGTAAAGGAGAGGCGTTTGGACAGGGTCAGAATTCTTATAGCAAAAGGTGATGATGTGAATCTCAGAACCCCGAGCGGCAATACACCCTTAATGTATGCGGCTGATGGCAATTCGCTGGATATCCTTAGATATCTGCTGAATCACGGAGCCGATGTTAATGCCAAAAACGGCAGCAACAATACGGCCCTTATCTATGCCGCTATCAAAGGGCACCCAGAAATTGTCCGGGAGCTCTTGAAAAGGAAGGCCGATGTGAACGTGAAGAACCTATCCAGAGGGGACGCCCTTATTTATGCAGTGATGGGCAAAAAGCCCAAAATCGCTGACGCATTACTGAGACACGGCGCCAGTGTTAAAGAGAAATACGAAGATGGTGATTCGGCCCTGTTAATGACTGTCAAACAGAACAGCACGGATCTCGCCAGACTGCTTATTGCCCACAAAGCGGATGTCAATTCAACCGATCAAGATGAAAAGACGGCATTGATGGTGGCGTGCGAAAAAGGCAATACCGAAATCGTGCGGTCGCTACTGAAGGCCGGAGCGGATGTGAGTAAAAAATCAAAATACGGGGATACGGCCCTGGAGAAAGCAATCGCCGCAAAGAATCTAAAGATCGTCAGAACGTTGGTGACGTATTGCGGAAACCTGGACAGGAGGCAGGTTTTGTCTAGCGCTATCACTGCGGGCAATCTGGAAATTTTTAAATTTCTGCTGACCAAAGATACGGATGTGAATAGGAGCGGTTTCGCCGGAGGTACTCTTTTGATGCTGGCTGCCGAAGGGGATCTTGAGATAGTGAAACTGCTGGTTGAAAGGGGCGCAGATGTCAGTCGGAAAGATGACGAGGGCCAAACCGCATTGATGAAAGCCGTGGGGTCCTATAAGGAATCGAGCATTCCTGTAATGAATTTTCTGATCGATCACGGTGCGGATGTCAATGCGGTCAATAACAAAGGCGAAACGGCGCTTATCCTGGCGGTGAAAAACTGGAACGCAGAGAAGGCTGGAATATTGGTCGGCAAAGGAAGCACGATATCTCCGAAAGACAAGTCAGGAAAATCGGCTTGGACCTATGCAGTTGAGGGAGCAAATCAGGATCTTGTAGAGCTTCTCGAAAAGGCCGGTGCCAGCAAGGACTTCAAAGGTATGGAGTGGGATGGGTACGTTTCAAAGCAGGCCGCTGAATTCATCAAAGTCGTGGAGAACCGGGAAGAATGGACTGAACTCTGGAAACGTGCCTTTGATAAAACGGCCCCAGATGTCGATTTTGAAAAGTATGCGGTAGCCTGTGTCTTTCTGGGTTATTCCGCGGACTGGCTCTATTCCATCCATTTCGGTCAACCCATCCAGCGAGAAGATCGGCTTGTAATTTCATATGCGCTCCATGAGCTCATGTTGCGTCTTTCCGGTCCTTTCAAAGCCGGGGGGCAGTATCACATGCAGGTTTTTGAAAGACGGAAAGGCAACTTAATGATCCTGGAAGAATCGGGTTCGAGTGCTCGCAGGAGAAAATAATACCGGAAATTGCCTGTACTGCATGGAAGCAAAGCCGGTCGGAGAGTATATATTTGCCTATTCGAACAACAAAATCTAAGTCCTAAGTTCTTCCGTGAGTGCTTTCTTGACAGAAAAATGTACAATGCTATATTGAATATAGCTTCTTGTCCATAACTCGGCGAACGAAATCTATCTAAAACGAGTTTGGAAAGTTCTGAAGACAGTATATATCTTTTCTGAATTACTTTTCGATCCATATCATCTCATCAATATCTATTGAAAACAGCCGACATGATTGTGTCCTGAATGCAGGAGGCTAAGAGAAGCTTTTTATTCCGATTCTTTGTGGATTACTATACTCGCCAGAGCCATCTGCTTTACAAGTAAGCCGGAAGGCAGTCTGTAAAAATCCATTATAATCAGGAGGGGAAACATGAAACGTACAATCGGATGTATAGTAGGTATCTATTTGGTTCTTCTTTTGTCCGGGTTTGCATTTGCCGCCAATGAGATTGCCAGTACCGTTACAGAAGGTTGCAAACAAGAAATCGACACCTACTGCCAGAAAGTGACCCCTGGGAACGGGCGAGTCCTCGCATGCCTTTACGCATATGGAGACAAGCTCTCCAACCGTTGCGAATATGCTCTCTATGATGCCTCTGTACAGCTTGAGCGTGCGGTAAACGCCCTGAGCTATGTGGCAAATGAATGCCGTAATGATCTGCAGGCTTATTGCTCGGCAGTCAAACCAGGTGAAGGGCGTCTGATAAATTGTCTCGATCAAAACAACGAGAAAGTCAGCGCCAGATGTAAACAGGCCATGAAAGATGTGGGTTCGATGAAATAAGGAATGTCAAATTTACCGGTCTGCTATCATTCAGGACAGATTTCTGGCAAAGATCAGAACCGCAATCCATTACTGATGGCAGACTGGTAAAATATTCCCATATTGGAAGGTTGTATTGCAATTTGATTTCACGGTTGACCTGCTTAGATTGAAATTAGGGGCATTTGGTTGTACATGGTAAATAAGTGCTTCTGAAAACAAGGAAATGGAAGGGGCGAATATGGCAGGCCAGAATCATTTCCGTTAGCGAAAACATGAGATCCTGTTTTTCGCCCCCGTATTGTAGAAAAGTCAGACAGTAAAAAGCCATGCTCTTCGGTACATCATTGCTTGTTCCTATGGTGTCGTGCACCGCCCGAAGAAAACGATTGCTTCCCGATCCGAAGAGGCAGCCACTGTCATATGTCCCGTTACCTTGTCGATAACTGCGTTCCACCCTCTCCGCTCAATTCCCTGTAAAATAATTTTATTATCTTCTTCCTGCAAGGTCTTAATGGCCGTTTCTCTTCTTTCCCCGGTTTGCTGGCCTGCCGCTGTTGTGACTTTATTATTTGCCATATCGAGTTCGATGAAGGCTGGTAGCCCTATGCTATCGGGACTTGTCTCCTGACATCCGCCCTTGTTGTCGCACTCGAAGCCCTTCGTAAAGGCGCAGATTACCGGTCCCGACGAGGTATCGAGGGCAGCGAATCCTTGTGTTGACACGGCCAGCAGAAAGATAAAGATGCCGGCTCCCCATAGTAAATACTTCCGTCTTATAGAAGTCATTCTGTACCTCCTCCCTTCCTGTAGTGATTCCGCATTGCCTTAATCAACGCTATAACCTCGACCTTTCATGCAAGCGCTAAAGGCGCGATTATAGGTATTGCGGCTTTGATTGTACGTTTGGGTCTGTGTCTGCTGTTCCTGGGCTACTTGCTGTCTTTCACGGCGACTCTTCACTCCTCCAATTACCCCACCTGTTGCCGCACCTATGGCCGCTCCTTTTCCGGTATCGCCTGCTATTGCGCCGCCAACGGCTCCAACTGCTGCTCCTCCCGCTGCTCCTCTCACTGCTCCTGGGACAGCGCTCGATCTGGATTCTTCAGCCTTTGCTGTCTGGGCTGGTGCCTGCATTGGGTCAAAACCCGTCTGCTCCTTGGCCCAGGAATAGCATTGAAATTTATCCTTCTCTATACGTTCCTGGTTTTGTCCTTTGGATGGATAGACGATGGGTTCCTGGCAAAGAGCACTGGTCGTCAGTAGACAGATAAGGACGACTGCACCCACACTTGCGTATCGTTTCATGTGGACCTCCTTTCATAGTATGGTTGGTTAAGACCGAGGCGGACCGCCTTTTTCGTTCTACTTACTTGAATGCATAATAGATTGTTGAACGATTTCTAGAAATAAGGGAACTCCTGATTTCTAGAATCGAGAATCATTAGATAAACGATGCCAAATACCGGAAACGGAATTTGATTTTCAAAAAATAGGTTTTATCTGGAAGACGTCTTCACACTGCAGTATCATTTAATCAATCCTCCTGGAAAGGCCACTGCTTGTATAAT
>DHHG01000111.1 GCA_002403175.1 Syntrophaceae bacterium UBA4778
TATTGAACAGGATGAACCGGTCGAACGAAAGTGCGATCATGCGAGCCCTGGATGAATCCTTCCCAGGGATCGCAGCTGAAATTCGAAGCAAGATGTTCACTTTCGATAATGTTCTGCAGCTTGATGACAGGAGCATGCAGGAGCTGTTGAGAGAAATCAGCAGCGAAGATCTGGCCCGGTCCCTCAAAGTTGTTGATGAAGACCTCAGAGAAAGAATCTTCCGGAATATGTCCAAACGCGGAGCCGAAATGCTCAAAGAGGATATTGAACTCATGCCGCCGACCCGGTTGTCCGAAATCGAGAAGAGTCAAATGCTTATTATAGAGACGACAAAACGTCTGGAAGCTGATGGAAAAATATTCATTATGAGAGAGGAAGAAGGAGATAAACTCATCTAATTGAATCCGGTAGCGAGCGCATCTCTCGCTACCAGATTCAATATTCGATTTTTAGCTAAATACAATCCCTTTAAATCCCGAATCGGTATAGACTAAAGTTGGAACATGCTGATCAAATCTAAAACAATAGCATTCGTAAAAGACAAATCTTCTAAATCGTCCGGCTTCACCCCTGCCGATTATGAGATCAATGAGAATAAAAAAAATCCGTCCGAAAGAAAGCAAAAGGGCGCTCCTGATAAAACCAATCCAAAAGAAGAAGAAAAAAATATCCGGGCTGAATCCCAGGCGGCCTATGCTGCAGGCTATTCTGAAGGGATGTCTCGGGGAGCGGAAATGGAAAAGAGAAAACTTGCTTCTCCGGTTTCTGCTTTGGAAAAGATTCTAAGCGATCTAACCTCTCTCAAAAAGTCCATCATGGCTAAGATCGAGCCCGAAATTCTGAACCTGTCTATACTGATTGCAGAAAAAATTATTCAGCAGGAGATACAATCAGGCCGGGAAGTTTACTTATCTGTTATGAAAGAGGCGATCCGGACCATTGTGGACCGAGAGGGGATGAAGATCAGAATGAATCCTGTAGACCACGATCATATGATTGAAGTCAATCCCGGCATTCTCAACAGTTTTGAAGGAGTTAAGAATCCTGTTTTTGAAAAGGATGATTCGCTTTCACAGGGAGATGTTGTCATTGAGACTCTCTTCGGGGAAGTTGATGCGCGGCTTGAAAGGCAGATGGAGGAGATTAAATCCGCACTGTCTGGAAAAGGATAAGAGAATTGGAACCGGCGTTTAATATCCCATTTGAGAGATACAAACAGATCCTGAGCAGGACCAATCCGATCCGAATTTACGGAAAAGTTGGACAGATCGTCGGATTGGTTGTCGAGGGAAATGGCCCGGGAACATCGCTAGGAGAGATCTGCCGGATCTACCCTCATGGTGGAGAAAATCCAATAAACGCGGAAGTGGTAGGATTCAAAAAAGGCAAGGTTTTGTTGATGCCGCTGGAATCCATGCGAGGCATAGGGCCCGGATGTAAGATTATAGCCCTGGGTAAAAAGGCCGATGTAAAGGTTGGAAGGAATCTGCTGGGGCGCGTAATAGACGGCCTCGGTAATCCGATTGATGGTAAAGGTCCTATTGATCTGGAAGAAGATTATCCTATTTATGCAGATCCGATCAACCCCCTCCAAAGGGGGCGGATATCGGAACCTATGGATCTGGGTGTCCGGGTAATAAATGCGCTATTGACCTTCGGTAAAGGACAAAGAATGGGAATCTTTGCCGGTTCCGGAGTTGGCAAAAGTGTCTTGCTCGGCATGATGGCCAGGCATACAAAAGCCGATGTCAATGTGATCGGGCTTATCGGAGAGCGGGGCAGGGAGGTCAGGGAATTCCTGGAAAAGGATCTCGGCCCGGAAGGCTTGTCGAGATCCGTAGTCGTAGTCGCAACCTCAGATACCCATCCACTGATCAGAATGAGAGCAGCGTATGTCGCTACTACGCTTTCGGAATATTTTAGGGATCAGGGTAACGATGTACTGCTGATGATTGATTCTCTGACAAGATTTGCAATGGCACAGCGCGAAATAGGACTTTCCATAGGCGAGCCACCGACCACCAAAGGCTATACGCCTTCCGTTTTCAGCCTTCTGCCCAAACTTCTGGAAAGGGTCGGACCGTTAGAAGGAAGCGGGAGCATTACAGGCTTATACACGGTTCTGGTAGAAGGGGGAGATTTCGACGAACCGATAGCCGATTCGGCACGGTCTATTCTGGACGGTCATATTTGCCTCTCACGTCAGTTGGCCGTCAAAAATCATTATCCGGCGGTTGACGTTATGGCGAGTGTCAGCAGAGTCATGCGAGATGTTGTCGATGCGCAGCACATTCGTATGGCCAATGATGTGATGAATATCGTTGCGACATACCGGAAAGCGGAAGATCTGATCAATATCGGTGCGTATGTAGAGGGAAGTAATCCGGAAATCGATTATGCCCGGAAAATGATTGATCAGGTAAATCGGTTTGTCTGTCAGGACATTGACGAACGGGCCGGCTTTGAGGAAAGCAAGAGGACATTGGTTGATCTTTTCGGGAATTAGTCTGATCGGTTCATCAATAACTTAGAGAAGATACTAATAAGCGAATCGAGATGTTTAAATTCGATCTTCAACACGTTCTTGACTACCGGGTGAGCCTCGAAGAGAAATGCCAGGTCTCCTATTCGGATCAACTCAGGTGCGTAGAAAATGAACGGCGGGTTCTGGATGCGATAAAAGCAAGAAAAGAAATTATGATGGAACAGTTTTTGAATGTTCAAAATACCGAGATGAATGCAGCCGATATCGGCATGTACATATCTTATATGAAACAGATGATTGCAAAAGAAGAAGAACAGACCGCAATATTATCCGGAGCCGAGGCTGTTTTGGAAGAGAAGCGTGTACTTCTTCTGGAAGCGGTTA
>DHHG01000334.1 GCA_002403175.1 Syntrophaceae bacterium UBA4778
TATTCAGCACAATTGCTTTAATGTTTGCGTCATTTCTAATTTTATTTTGGAGATCGGAAACATGCCTGGAGATCCCCCCGAAAGGGGGCGGATAACTTCCTATAATCAAAACACCTCTGCAAACCAGACTCCTGAAGATATCATTCCGCAACGACTCTCGCCCATTGATCGAATTGAGATCCGGGGCGCTTAGGTCCTTCCTAGTATACTGTCCTATCATTCCGTTTCTCCTATTATCCTGCAACTGTCCCGCTCAAAAATTGGTACTTTTTACCTATTGCCTCTTCTTCTTTTTTCAATGACCATGCTCCTGCAGAAATGATTGCATAGTGATTTAAATCACCGCGCTTCTGCATCAAGAACCGCTAGTCTCATTGCGGTCGCGTACAGCGATACAAAGCCATAAGGAGTTGTCATGAAAAAACACCTATTTTCAATTATTGTGCTCCTTTTGTTGCCGATTCCCCTCTGGGGAGCTACTATTTCTGTCTGTTCGAGCGGTTGCAGCTACACCTCGATCCAAAGCGCTTACAATGCAGCAAATACCGGAGATATAGTCGAGATTCGGGACAGCAGGACTTATCTGGAAGCTGTCAACATGAACAAAAGCGGAACCTCATCAAGCCCTATTACACTCAGAGCCGCATCGGGTTTCACACCCGCCATCAGTTCAACTGGAGGATGGGTAGATGGAGCAGTCGTCATCAGCGGTCATTGGAATGTACTTTCCGGAGTTGTAATCGGCCCGGTTCGAAGTGGCAATGGAGTCTATATCACGGGTACTCACAATATTGTACAGAACTGTACTCTGAAGGATATCGATACCCTTGAGATGATCGCCGGAACATCCGGAGAGGGAATCAATATTGCGGGCGGCCAGTACAATGTTGTTCGGAACAACTCCATTGGAGATTGCGCACACAGTTGCATCACTTTGATGCGTGGAAGCCAAAGCGCCAGCTATAATCAGATTCTCAATAATAAAATTCAGTGCAATTACGGTCATGGTGTTTCCATTCTCTTCGCCAGTACGCAATACAATCTTATAGAAGGAAATGACATATCCAGAATCGGTACCTATTCGCAAAGCTCAGGGAAGAACGGTATTCAGATAAGCGGTGGCAGCAATAATTCCATCCGGAAAAACATTTTTCATTCTCTCTATAACAGGGGAATCGAAATCGGGGCCTATTCGGCTGATTCCTCTCCTATCAACAACAATTATATTTACAACAACACGTTCTATAATATTCCGACGCGTTCAGATATCACCGGGAATAATGCCTGGGTAAAAATAGGAACCGCCTCATCGGGCCCCTATACGGTCAGAGACAATAAATTCATCAATAACATTGTCGCTAAGGTTGGTATGCAGCAAACTTCAGAATGGAGTGCCGGTCTCCACGGCGTTTGGTTATACGGCCATACGACCGAATACGATGCCGGCGACACCGAATCTGCAGTCACGGCCACGAACGATTGGAATGGGAACATTCTGAAGAATAACTGCATTCGGGTTTTCTTTAGTAATGCATATCAATTGAATTATGATAGCGCCATTTACTACGCCAATGCAGGAGGTGGCGTTGTTCTCAGATATTCTGTTACCGGTGTGAACGGCAAGGGATCGATGAGCGGAAACACAACGAGCGACCCGCTATTTGCTTCCCTGGACGATGCACAATCTAACTGGTGGTATCTACAGAGCGGCAGTCCTATGATTGACGGGGGAATCGTAGTGAATGATCCGAATGCGGCAACAGGCGGATGGAAACAATTAACATATAGTGGATCAAGACCCGACATCGGGGCTTTTGAAGCATCCGGCACTGCCTCCACTTCCATAAGTGCACCGCGAAATTTGAGAATTATGCAATAGAAGATTGAATGCATTCCGGAAGAGATATCAATATGCTGCGGTATCTCTTCCGGAATAAACACTGAAGCATTTTTAGTCTGACCGCGAGTACCTTTTATTTTTCTGCTTTCTACATTTGTTATCCGTTCCCGAATTTTTATATGGCTTTAATAGGTAATCTCTGAATTGTCCGGGATTCCCAGTCTCGCCTGCTTCCGCAGCCTTTATGATATTGTAGCATTCCCTGGCAGTCACATAGTGCAGGCGGTAGTTTTTCCCGTCATTATATTTCCTCTCCAGACAATTATACATTTCGTCGGCTTTCGCTCCCAACAGCGCATTCCAACTCCCCTCTTGTGCACCATGACAGTGTACCTTAACAATAATCCATTCCTTTCTTCCCCTTACATGAATATGCTCCTTCACCCACAGATCTATTCGTTGCAGTGTTCCGGGGTTGCTGCCGGAAATTTCCCCATTCTCAATCCGTGGCCATACACCATATTTTCTGTCCGCCAGATTCAGCGTCAAAGGGCCTTGGATAATCATAAGACCCCGATCCTGCACGGCACCGACCCTTACGTCTTTTCCGGTATTATGTGATTTCGGTGCATTTGGATTATCCAATGCATAATATATGGAGTTGATCTTTTTCGTCTGACAAGGGCTTGGAGCCGACGGGAGAGTGAAATCCGCGTAACAACCAGTTTCGCTCAGGATCGTGATTTCATTGTTCACACCGCAGAATGATCCTTTTGGATGCGAATTATCAAGCGCCCAATTGCCATGGACGAAACCATAAGCAATATGTGATACATCACCGATTGTTATGCATGCGCCGTGTGTTCTGAAATCACGATTGGCCTTGATCAGTTTGTTCCTGAATCCGTCGGAAGTATCATTATTATGATGCAGGTGTATTTCTATCTCTCCAAATCCTCCTTTGCATAACCGGCTCAGCATTTCCAGATATTCGCTCTCATATTCTTCCTGAGGATAAAACCATGTATGGCGCGGATGATAGGCATCGCTATCAAGATGTTTTTTTGCCATTACCGGATAGTCATCGAGCCATTTTTGTACTCTTTTCCTGGCCTCATTCGCAGTGGGATTGCACCATTTAGGCTCGAAGTGGTCGACCATGCAGAAAAGTACGTCCACCGGTTCAGCGGATCCAGGTTTAATAATGAAACTCCTGCCGGCCAAGTGCTTGATCCGTTGCCGGAGATAACTCCACAACCAGATTTGGATGTTTTTTTTTCTGATCGCAAAGGCAGCAATAGACAATGGAATAATAAACAGCAAGGCGGTCAGCATAAATCAATGCCTCCGGATGAGAAATGAATCTGCTTCGGGGAAATGTACGATTATACTTCCATTACGTTTTAAAATGAGTGGCAGTCATTCTCCGGTTTGTTTTCAATCAGAGAGGATATTTGACTTAGCTTATGATCCCAACTTTCCATTTTCATACGCATAGATCTTTCATGTCGCACATTTTTATCATCACGTTGCAATTCTCTTTCAATTGCATTTATCATTTCATCCGGCGTCTTTGCGATTCGCACAAGATCGGAATATTTTTTTACTTCGGGCAGGGGCGTGGATACAACGGGAATCCCGGCGGCCAGGTACTCACGCAGCTTAATCGGATTCACATTCAGGGTGAGTTCATTGATAACAAATGGAATGATACTTATATCGAATCCCTTCAGAAAGGGTAAAAGCTTTTCATACGGCTTTTGACCGAGAAAATGTACATTTGGACATTTTTTGATGTGTTCGATATTAATACAGACTTTTCCAATAAAGACAAAGGACCATTCCGGACGAAGTTTCGATACCTTCTCGATCAGTTCATAGTCCAACCATTCATGGATAAGGCCAACAAATCCTATGATCGGTTTTCGATATTTGGAAAGTTCATCAGCGACTTGCACATCCGACGAGAGTGTTTTAGCAAAATATTCATAATCCACCCCGTGTGTAATCAAATGCGTTCGAGGATTGTACCGGATCTTATCCTGAAATAATTTTTCAGAACTTGTGAAAACGATATCCACTTTTTTCAAAAGATCGCTTTCCATTTTGCGCATTGCAGGACCATTCATGAAGGAAAATTGAGACCATTCATCGACACAATAGTATACTATATGATCGGCGCTGATTTGATCCAGAATCTCTACAACATTCGGAAGAAAGGTCCAAATCTGGATGCTCTGCATACCCAATTTTTTTCTATAATGATTGATGAATGCTTTCAGGATGTATTTATTAATAGCCCTGGCCACAGGAGAGGACGGTAAAGGAATCACGATGGGAGTAAAATGATGCAGGTTATTATTTATCCGGACCAGACCCTTTCTCCACAATTTTATTTTCCTTGTTATCCTCTTCAGATCAGCACCACTCAGCTTGGGATTTCTCATGCCGATGGAATTGATCCAGATGATTCTGTTGTTTCTGGACAACAGTTTCATAACCTGATGCTTGCTGGTCGGATCGCTTTCCCAATCATTCGCAAAACAGATGATATTTTTTCCTTTCAGATCCACGCCTTCAGCTCCGGAATCCACTGTTGATGAAACGTTTATGCCAGATCTCAAATACCAAAAGATTCCACAACTTCTCACCGTTATTAACTGTTCCGGATTTGTGATCATCTAATAGGGATTCTATATAGGAGCAATGAAAGTAATTGCTGCATGCACTCGAGGTATCCAGTAGGACTGCCTTTGCAATCCCATTGAAATCCTCCTGGAACCATTTGTCTATCGGGGTATAAAATCCAACTTTTTTCCTTTTAATAATCTCCTTAGGAATCACCTTCTCTGCAGCCTTACGCAAGAGATACTTTGTCTGACGTCCTCTGATTTTCTGATTGGGAGGCAGCGAATATACATACTCAACCAAACGATGGTCCAGAAATGGAACCCTCAATTCCTGAGATGACGCCATTGTCATCTTGTCCGCCTTGACTAGCAAATCATCCGGAAGCCATGTGTTCATGTCCACATAGAGCATTCGATTCAAAGGGGAATTGCTTTCCGTTTTTTTGTAGTACTTGCTGAAGACAGAATCATGATCGGTAGCGGGGTTATTTCCATTGCTATAGAGCCTGATCAGCTCTGCCGCCGTAAATACTTTGGATACTCCCCTGTACCTTTCTTCCAGAGGCAATGAGGCCATTTCCAGATATCTTTGATACTTCTCTCCCGAAGATATTTTAGCAAGCTTCAAAAGCAAGATTCTTGCAGAATTCAGCTTTCTGAATTCCTCAATCAGAAGCATTTTTTTGTAGATGTAATAGCCCGCAAATACTTCATCGGCTCCTTCTCCGGACAGAACAACCGTCGCATGGGGGCGCGAATACTTCGACAAAAAATACAAGGGTATCGAGGCAGGGTCCGACACAGGCTCATCCATATGCCAGACGAAATCCGGTATAAAATCATAAAAGCTTTGGGCGTTAATGGGGTACTCATGATGCTCAGTATCGAAACGATCTGCAATCATACGTGCAAATGCGAACTCGCCGGCTCCATCCGCTTTTTCGGGACCGATACAGAATGTCTTAACCCTACCGGTTGCCATTCTGGCCATCATTGCCGCAATCAGACTCGAATCAATCCCCCCACTCAAAAAAACACCCAGCGGAACTTCACTCATGAGTCTCATTTGGATGCAGTTTTCCAGGAGATTTTCCATTTGCTCTTGAATGGATTCCGCTGAATCTGTATGGTTTGACTCTTTGGCATGATCCACTTCCCAGTACTTGTGCTCTGTCATACATCCATTTTTGATCAGAATATAATGGCCTGGCATCAGTTTCTTTATGTTCTGAAACATTGTCAGAGGTCCGGGGACATACCTTAATTTCAAATAGTAGTTCAAAGCTTCCGTATTTACTATCCTGGAAACGGATTGATGAATGAGAATGGCTTTAATCTCCGACGCAAAAATGAATTGTCCGTCCTGTAAGGCGTAATAAAAAGGTTTGATACCCAATCTGTCCCTGGCGGCAAATAACTCCCTCTTATTTTCATTCCATACGGCAAATGAAAACATTCCAATAAAATGGGTGACGCATTCGGGACCAAATTCTTCATAGGCATGCAGGATCACTTCCGTATCCGAACGCGTTCTAAATATATGTCCTTTGGTTCGAAGATATTTTCTAATTGCATCATGATTATAGATTTCACCATTATAGCTGATCCAGACAGTACCGTCCTCATTCGTCATCGGCTGATGGCCGCCGGCCAGATCGATAATACTGAGCCTGCGGTGTGCTAGACCGACACATCCTTTGGAATACAGCCCCGAAGCATCGGGCCCGCGATGCTCCTGTATATTATTCATTGCGATCAATTTCTGCTCGTCAATGGGACGGTTTAGATTCAGGGAAAGTATGCCGCTAATGCCACACATAAATATGTAATCTGATCCTTTCTTATCAGGTATGGACTAAGCGTTCCGATTGTTCAATCGGATGATAGTTGTGATATGACATGGAAGAGATATCCGGCCGGAAAATACCAGCTTTTTGGAGAGATGTTTTTCCCCATAATATGAGGATATCCAGAGATCCTCCAATTGCGGAATCAATTCCGGATTCAGGCACTCAATCATATGCTTATTTCTTATGCATACATTTCTTTCTAACCTCCATTCCGTACCGCCCAGAGGATAATTCAGTTTGATTAGATGCTTTCCGCCACCGTGTAAGCTATCATTGATTACAAATACATCCGGCTTATAAAAGATAATCTCGCGAGTATGCTTCCATTCGGTATCTCCCGACAGGCAGCCTATCACATGGTCATATTCCCGACCTGGTTTCCATTTAATCAGACAGTGGTGAGATACTCTCTTCCAGTGAAAAGGCTCTGCCGGTTCTGTCGGATGGGCGCCATCCACTGTGATGGAAGAATGGTTTTCCGCTCTACGGAAGTAATTTCGCCACGGCTCACAGTAAGTATACGTCCCAGGATCGACGATGACAGGTTCTTTCCCTGCTGTGATATGAATACTGAGAAGATCCGCATGCGCGTGTCCTCCATTTAACCATCCGTGTGGACCGCATTTGAAAGCCATATAATTTGACGAATCCGACCAACCGCTTCGCAGAAAAAAGAAGCCCGTATTTTTGAATCCGTTCGACTCACGATCGGGAGTAAACGAACGAATCGCTTCATAACCTTTATGACTATCACAACCAAGCATCCATAAAGTATGATCCCGGTACTCCTTAGATACATACTTGAAATCGCCTCTTCCATAGAGAGCGGCGAGTGTCGACATAATACCCCGAACATCATTGCCTTTCAGCTCATCGAGCGGAATCAGGCATCCTCCGTCATCGTCTCCGATAAGAGGAAATGTTCCGTCAGGCTGCATCGCATACATGAGAAACTCACCCATGGATTCTATTTTCCCCTCAAGATTTTCAGGGACTTCAACTTTGTAATATCTACAGAGCAGAAGATAGTGCAGATATATTTCCAGGGTATATCGATGATACCAGAAAGATCGCTCCATGTACCCGCCGTCCGGCAGGATGTGCCTTTCGAGTTCTTCCTGAAGAATTCGCGACCCAATTTGGATCCAGCGCGATGACCTTTCCGAATGAAGAAATAAACCGATATACAGCAGGCCCAATGCCTCGCCGGTTAAGTGAGTATTCGGGCTAAAGTAATACGATAAATTATGTTCTATATGCTCTCCCTGTATTTCCATGTACCGCATCAGATCGGATGTAAATGCATGATGAAACGGTCTGCTTGCACCGGAAAACAGATGGAAGGCCCATATCCAGGATATGCAGCGGAAGGCCATCTCCAGACTGCTTAACCAGTTGACACCTTTTTTAGGGCAATTGGAAATAAACCAGCCCTCCATCTGCCGAATAAATTCCAGTCTGTATTTTTGATTTCCTGAGAGACGATAGGCCATCCCCAATAAAATCATGAACTGATGTCGATTCAGTTCCCAAATGACTTTCAGGTCTCCCGCGTCCTTGAGGTGGCGGTTATTGATATTAATCCACGACAGGAAAGGGGTTCTTACGGATGACAGAGGATTCCGGTGCCAGTCAATTCTATCGTTGTGCTTGTAAGATATTCGATTTAGGCCTAACAGATTGAATTCGCCTCGACAGACAGCTTCCGCCTTTCCCAGTAAATCCTGCGTATATTCTGCATTGTGTGTATTGATTGATGTTGCTATTTTTTGCAATTCATTTTCAGAAACCAGAAATCTCTTCCGGATGAAAGGTTCGAATAGCCTATCCTTTCTTTCCTGACAATATTTCGTCGAGCAGATTACATTTAATCTGTTCCAGGCATACTGCTGAAGCCGGTAACGAATTTCAGGAATGGTGATTTTTCGAACAGCTTTCACACTAAACCTTGTTCTATTTTATAAATCGTAATCCCTTGAGTTAAAAGATCTCTTTGCATATGATCCAATTCGGCTGAACCGAATAAGAATGATTGCGCAAGACCTATTCTCCCTTCCTGAACGATTCGCCTCTTTTTCATTTCCTGCAGGAATTTTCGTTCTATGCTCTTCTGGTTATCAATTCTCAGGACGGATAAACTCGGATCATGAACAAGTACATTAGCCACGTAGTGCGATCCATCCGGAAATAAAATCTCTTTTGTAAATATCTTTGCCAGGTAGACATTCAGCGGATACCGGGCTACGATGTCTTCTATATTATGGTGCGACGTTACCTTTCCGATACCGCATCCAATGCACAGGATCATTCCCTCACGCTGGGAAAGCCGCCGAAAGGGTGAGCCTTCACCGCATGGCGAAAGACTCAGATAATGTTGACCGGTATACCATTCCGCATCCGGGCCCTGTACGCACACAGAATGCGTCGGATGTCCTGACCTTTTGACATCCGGAAGATTCCGGAAGACCTCCGATAGAATTCCCATTTGCGACGGCTCGTTTATCATATCGAAGGGTCTGGTATTTACCATTGCCTCCAGCATCGTAGTTTTCAAAGGATATGCCGGCATCAGAATATTTCCCTTCGAACCTATCACGTCACGAATCCCATGAATGATAGAAACCGGCCCTGATTCAACCGGACCTACTGTTCGAAAAGAACTGTGTACCAGAATATCTCTACCACGATCCAATCCAAGCCTTCTCAGACTAATGGCGATCTCTTCGCGAGATATCTTTTGATGATTCATCATTCTAATTTTTCTAACCGTGCGAAAATACTGCTTCCGCACGATTCGTGCACTTTTCAATACTGTATTCGGAACGAGTTTTTTCCCGAAGCCTTGATCGACCATTAATTCTCTGCCTTCAGTATTTTCGTCTTTAATAGCAATGCATCAATGAAATATTTTACAGCCCAGTTTGGGAAGGAAAAGGGATTGTATTTTCCCCAACAGGGTATCGATCCCGGTATGGCACCTTTAATACCAGGATTTGTCGAA
>DHHG01000260.1 GCA_002403175.1 Syntrophaceae bacterium UBA4778
GCAATAAGGGTGGTGACATGCGTATCCAAGATCGTCAGGAAAGCCTTTCCGTAGCCCGCTTCTATTGAAGCCCTGGGCGTCTTTCCTGCCCGCATTTCCTCACGCGTTCTTTCGAATATAAGGACGTTGGCATCGACCGCCATACCGATCGTGAGGACGATTCCCGCCAAACCGGGCAAAGTCAAGGTAGCCTTGAACAGGGCAAGGGTCCCGAGAATCAAAATGACGTTGAGGAACAGAGCGGTATTCGCCACCATGCCCGACCATTTGTAATAAAAGATCATGAAAACCACAACCAGAGAAAAACCGATTAAAACGGAAAGAATACCTTTTTCTATGGAATCCTGGCCAAGAGAAGGACCGATTGTAACCTGCTCCAGAATTTTAACGGGTGCAGGAAGTGCCCCGGCTCTCAGAACAATAGCCAGATCCCTCGCCTCTTCATCCGTGAAGCTTCCCGTGATCTGTGCATTCCCGCCGGAAATCCGCTCCTGGATCACCGGGGCCGAATACACTGCATTGTCCAGCACAATAGCCAGCCGTTTTTTCACATTTTCACCGGTGATCCTGTCAAAATCCTTGGCTCCCTGTGAATTGAAGGATATGGAGACATGGGGCTCACCGAAGCGGTCGCTGATCTGAACTTCCGCTTTTTCTACAGAAGCGCCTGTCATTAAAGTTTTTGCTTTCAGCAGATAGGGAACTTTTCCCCGCTCGCCTTTCCGACCCTCACTCGATCCGTATAAAACAACATCTCCCGGAGGTATATTTCCTTTGACCGCTTCTTCAACGCTGTTTTCATCATCAACCAGCTTGAATTCCAGCAAGGCCGTTCTGCCGATGAGATTGATGGCGCGCTTCGGGTCCTTGATACCGGGCAACTGAATCATAATGCGGTCATCGCCCTGCGGAATTATCTCCGGCTCGGAAACGCCAAATTGATCGATGCGGTTGCGGATGGTCTCAAGACTCTGTTCCACAGCGGACTTTCTGATCTGTTCGGCCTTTTTATCCTTCAACTTCAGCACGACTTTCTCCCGCTCCTGAACAACTTCAGAAGACTTAACTTCGAAATCGGGATAACTGTCATGAAGCAGTTTGGTAAAAGTATCACTTGATTCTTTATTGGCCAACTCGAGTGAAATCGTAGAGCCGGTTTTTTCCAGATCTCTAAAACGGACTTTTCCGTTGATCAGCGCCTCTTTTATGTCGTTAATGGACCGATCGATAACACTCTCCACAGCTTTCTCTGTTTCGACTTCCAGAACCAGATTCATTCCACCCTGAAGATCCAGACCCAGACGGATTTTATCCTTGGGCAAATACGATTTTAATTCCGGTGGAATTTCCGGGACCAAACTTGGAATCAGGAAGAAAAGACATACGCCGACAATCAAAGCTGTAATCAAAATTCTTATTCTGAGATCCTTAAACATTAAGTACCCCTTTCCTAATGTTCTTAATGCTACAATGAAAGGCACCGCACCAACGGTAGCCCGCCCTCCAAGCAATTCATCCTATATTTCAGGTTTTCCGGCTACCGCTGCGATATGCCCACGGGATACCTTCACGTTGACTTTATCCGCTATCTCCAGGGTCACGATGGACTCAGTGATCCCTACGACTTTCCCATGCAGACCGCCTGTCGTAACAACCGTATCGCCATGCTTTATATTCGCGATCATATCCTTCAATTCCTTTTGCTTCTTCTGCTGCGGACGTATCAGCAGAAAATAGAAGATCAGAAAGATGATCCCCATCATAATAAAAAACTGGAAGTCACCCCCTGCCCCCTTGGGCACTCCGACACCGTTGCCCATTGCGTAAGCCAATCCCATTTATTATACCTCCTTTTCATCAACAGGCGCCGACTTGGCAGCAGCCATGATACTTTTTTTCAAGTCATCGAATTTTTCTTCTTCGATAGCGGATCTGATCTCTTCCATTAAAGCCATGTAGTGCCTGACATTATGAATCGTATTCAGAACAAGGGCCAGAATCTCCTTGGCCATGAAAAGATGCCGAAGGTAGGCTCTCGAATAGTTCCTGCATGTATAACAATCGCACTGAGGATCAATCGGGTTCTCATCCTCACGAAAAATAGCGTTTTTTATAACAATTTTTCCAAATTTTGTAAATAACAATCCGTTCCTTGCACAGCGGGTCGGGATAACACAATCGAACATGTCTATCCCCCGCTCGACACACGCCAGAATATCTCCGGGGGTGCCGACACCCATTACATATCGGGGCGCATTCTCCGGCAATAAAGGAGCATGCTCGGCGACCAACTCTAACATAGTTTCAATCGGCTCTCCAACACTCAGTCCCCCAAGGGCATATCCGTCAAATCCTATATTGACAATTTCTTGAATTGCCTTTTTTCGCAGCTCCGGATAAACGCTTCCCTGGACAATACCGAACAGGGCCTGACCGTTTTCCTTTTTTGCTTTTTTTGATCGTTCTGCCCACCGCAGTGTCAGATCCAATGATTTCTGAGCATAATCGAAGTCGGCCGGATAGGGCGTACATTCGTCAAAACACATGACAATGTCCGATCCGAGCGCTTCCTGAATTTCAATCGAAATTTCCGGGCTGATAAAATGGCGGGAACCGTCGATATGGGATTGGAAGGTAACCCCCTCCTCACTGATCTTTCTCAGCGCTCCCAGGCTGTATACCTGAAATCCGCCGCTGTCCGTGAGGATTGGACCATTCCAGTTCATGAACCGATGCAGGCCGCCTAATTTCTTTATGAGCTGGTGTCCCGGTCTCAAATAGAGGTGATACGTGTTGCTGAGGATAATCTCCGCTCCCAGTTCCCTGACTGTTTCCGGCAGCAACGATTTGACTGTACCCTGGGTTCCAACCGGCATAAAGGCAGGGGTATGTATCACTCCGTGAGGTGTAGAAATCTTGCCTAACCGCGCATTGCTCTTGGCATCTTTTTTTATAAATTCGAACATTCCGGATTCCTCAGGG
>DHHG01000034.1 GCA_002403175.1 Syntrophaceae bacterium UBA4778
CTGATGCAATAGTGGAAACGCTCTTAAATCCTTCTTTGTAGAGCTTCTCCGCGATTTTTTCGTCCAGCCCCGGAATATTCATCAGGGCCTTATACCCATCATCAGATTGTTTTGTCATGGACTCGCTTTTGACATCGATCTTCCACCCCGTCAACCTGGCTGCAAGACGTACATTCTGCCCGCTCTTACCGATTGCCAGAGAAAGCTGGTCATCAGGAACAATCACTTCCATTGATCGGACATCATCATATAATAAGACTTTGTCCACCTTGGCGGGGGATAGGGCACTGCAGACGTATTTTACGGGATCATCAGAATAGGGTACCACATCGATTTTTTCCCCTTTCAACTCCTGAACAACACTTTGAACCCGCGAGCCTCGCATTCCAACACAAGCGCCGACGGGATCGATATCTTTATCTTTAGTTTTTACCGAAATTTTCGATCGGTTTCCGGGCTCTCTCGAAACGCTTACGATTTCTATTAAACCTTCGGCAATCTCGGGAACTTCCATCTCAAATAGAGCTCGGAGAAATCCTGGGTGAGTCCGTGAGAGGACAATCTGCGGACCTTTGGAAATTCTTTTTACATCATACACATAGGCACGAATTCGTTCTCCTCTTTTGAACACTTCCTTGTGGATCTGTTCAGATTGAGGAATAATTCCTTCTGTTCTTCCTAAGTTGACAATGATGTTATTGCCGTCAAATCTTTGTACAAAACCGTTGACCAGCTCACTTTTCTTATCCTTGTACTCATCAAAAACGTTATCCCGCTCGGCATCTTTGACTTTTTGAATGATAATTTGCTTAGCGGTCTGAGCGGCAATACGGCCGAAAGTGCTTGTTTCAACTTTTATTCCGAGACTGTCCCCAGGTTCAGCTTCTTCATCGAAAAAACGCCGGGCATCCTCTCTGGTAATTTGGATATCGGGATCTACTGTTTTATCGACAACCGTCTTGAACTGGAACACCTCGATCTCGCCCACTTCTTCATTATAGTGCGCTTCGATATCAGCTTTGGTTCCGAGTTTTTTTCTCGCAGCGGTTACCATCGCCGTTTCCAATGCTTCTATAATGATCTGTTTGTCCAATCCCTTTTCTTTGCCCATCTGCTCGATCAGACGCTTCAGTTCTGGTAACATTTGGTAAAAACCTCCGTGATACTAAAATAATGCTTACGTTTTCGCATCGACCCCGGCGCGTGGCGACCACCGCCTCTCAGTGAATCCTATTTCTATTTCTTATTTCTGGGTCGTTTACCCCGAGATTGACTTCGGGGAATTTCTGCTTTTTCCGAATCAATATGAGCTTTAAGAATGCTATGCCTTGGAATTCTCATCGAATGGCCATCCACATCAAGGAGAACGAATTTCGCATCCTCTTCAATCAGATAATCGATCAGCTTCCCACGAAAATTTCTGGATCCCTCTATCTTCTCTGATGTCTTGATCCCTACATCTGCCCCTTTATACCTTATGAAATCCTTATCACGGGTCAGTGGACGATCCAGACCCGGCGAGGACACTTCCAACGTATAAGGACCGGAGGGAATTTCATTTACGTCCAAAATATCACCTACGAGGTGACTTACTCTCTGGCAATCGTCCAAGGTGATCCTGCTATCCTGATCATCCTCTTTGTCTATAAAAATCCTCACAAGCCATCGTGTCTTCATCCTCAGGCTTTCAATATCAACCAGCTCGATCCGCTCCAGTGCAAGAGCCGGCTCAATCAGTTCTCTTATCCTTTCCCGAAGCATCTGAAGACCTTTTTTGTCACAAAATAAAAAAGTGGGCGAAAGCCCACTCATTAAAATACAACTGAATTTAATTATGATTAGCAAAATATTTGGCTAAATGCAAGAAAAAAGAATTCAACTAAACCACTCGACTATAAGTCGAGGGGTTTGAGCCAAGATTTTTAAGATGGGTCGATTTCAAATCGACTGTCATCAATTACGGGTTCTCCCTCTTGTTCTTGAATATACTGCTGAATTATCTCGTGCGCAAATCGCTACAGCACCCAATAAAACTTTTTTCCGGTACTTTGGTATTCAGATCAACTGAACTTTAAGATCACTTTTGTATGTGCTCCAAGCTGACAACGTCGCATAGCGACAGTATATAAATTTTCTTCGCCTAAAGGAGAGGGGTTTCCACCATCCCCGAAAGGGACACTAAGAATTTGGAGCGGGCAATGGGGCTCGAACCCACGACGTCCAGCCTCATTCACCTAAAATGCCCTGCACTCTTTCCAGTCCGGTTATGGCCACCAAGAAATCTCTTTTAGCTCGTGCAAGATTGCTGCGGGCCTGAAGTAAATTTAGTTCAGCGTCCTCAACCTCCAACCGAATTTTAACGCCAAAGGTGTAACCGCTCTCTGCCATGGCATGATTCTCCATGGTTACCATCGTCACGAGTCGTTTTTTTCGCCGTTATCAGGTGTGCACAGTGGAACGTTTTATATCGTAAGCTTACCGTGACGTCGCATATGGCTCAATGACAATAACACGATATTTCGGCCAAGCTTTCAAATGGGGAATTACTGCAAGAATTTGTGATCCGAGAGAACAATGCCAAACATAATAGATGATCAGCGCCGGTTAAATGCCGATCATGAAACCTTACGAGTTGCTGTTCAAAAACGTTTGCGGGTGAATAATGGAGATTTATCCGATACGATTCAGGGTGGAGGGATTCAGGTTTCGATATTCATCAGAATGACGCACATTTTATGGCATTTTTCTGCCAACCAGAAACACAATGGGTCATATCTAGAAAAAAGGACTTAACCATATCGGCTAATTCCTTGATTTTTTGGAGCGGGCGATGGGACTCGAACCCACGACGTCCAGCTTGGGAAGCTGACATTCTACCGCTGAATTACGCCCGCCTCTACTTAGAGGGCGATTGTATCCGACCAGAGAGATTTCTTCAAGATCTTTTTGAAAGTCGAAAAGAAATCGATTTGCTATGCGCCTGAAGCCCTTCGAGCTGCGCAAACCGAGCCGCTTGGGCACCGAATCTACTTAGGGCCTCCTGAGAAAAAGAGATAATACTGGATCTCTTCACAAAATCATAAACTCCCAGTGGAGATGAAAACCGTGCAGTTCCAGCTGTCGGCAGGATGTGGCTGGGGCCTGCAATATAGTCGCCTATTGCTTCGGGAGTATGATTACCTAAAAAAACAGCTCCAGCATTTGCTATTTGCGGAAGCAGTGTTGCCGGTTTTTCGACCATGAGTTCAAGGTGCTCTGGAGCAAATCGGTTCGCAATCCTTATGGCCTCAGCAATGTTTGCTGTGACTACGATTGCCCCATAATCGCGGATCGATGCTGCCGCAATCGATTCCCTGGAAAGCTCCTTCAATTGCGAATGAACCTGAGCCGCCACCTCTTTTGCAAGGTTTTCTGAAGGAGTAATCAAAACAGCGCTCGCAAGATTGTCGTGTTCAGCCTGAGAAAGAAGGTCTGCAGCAACACAGCAAGGATTGGCTTTTTTATCAGCTATGATCAGGATTTCACTCGGACCTGCTATCATATCAATCCCCACTTGCCCGAAAACCATCCTTTTGGCCTCGGCAACGTAGGCGTTGCCCGGACCGACGATCTTATCCACAGCAGGAATCGATTCCGTACCGTATGCGAGTGCAGCAATCGCCTGAGCTCCACCAATTTTAAATATTCGGGAAACTCCGCTCAAAAAAGCGGCCGCCGATACGAGTGGGTTCAGTTTTCCTTCTTTTGCAGGCGAAACGAGAATTATCTCTTTGACACCTGCCACTCTGGCCGGAATAGCCGCCATAAGGACAGTTGAAGGATAGGCTGCCAAACCACCCGGAGCATAGATTCCTATTCGATCCAGCGGACGGACAAGCCATCCCAATTCTATTCCCTTTTCTTTCGTGTCCAGAACAGGCTTGATCATCTGCTTGCGATGAAATTTTTCAATGCGGGCAGCTGCTGTTTTTAAGATTTTAAGGTCCTCGCCGGAAACCTCTGCCATTGCGGCCTGGATCTCTTCCGGTTTGGCTTCAACGCATTCCTTCGTCAGCTGGACCCTGTCGTATTTTTTACTGTAACGGAAAAGAGCAGCATCTCCTTCATCTTCCACTTCCTTCAAAATTCTGGCTACTTTTTTCTTAATGTCACTGTTACTGGAAATTTTTCCCCGATCTTTGATTCGATTGAATTCGCTTTCGAACAGAGCCTCATCAGTGTGCAGAATACGCATTATTCTTTTACCCTCCTGATATTTGCGCCGAGCTGTGACAACTTACTCTCTATTTCCTGGTATCCTCTGTCCAGATGATAAACTCGGGACAGCTCCGTCGTGCCTTCCGCAGCAATAGCTGCAATAATGAGTGAAGCGGAGGCTCTCAGGTCGGTCGCCATAACCGGAGCTCCTTTGAGCCTGTCAACTCCCTTAACGATAGCGCTGTTCCCCTGGATTGTAATATCAGCCCCCATCCTGATTAATTCACTGACGTGCATGAATCTGTTTTCGAATACCGTCTCCGTAATCACGCTCAACCCGTTGCTGATGGTCATGAGGGCCATAATCTGGGCCTGCAAATCGGTCGGGAAACCGGGATATGGAAGTGTCTTAATATCGATGCTCTTGCGTATTGCTCCGCTTTTGACTCGGAGGCCGTCTGCTTCGGGTATGATCGATATTCCGGTATCGCTGAGCTTGGAGATAAGTGCTTCCAAATGATTGCTTTCGCAATTTCTAAGTTTTATATCCCCTTCTGTAATACCGGCAGCAATCATATAAGTCCCAGCCTCGATTCGATCGGGAATAACCGTTGCCTCGACGGGATGAAGAGAATCGACCCCCTCAATTGTGATTACATCCGTTCCGGCTCCGCTGATTACTGCACCCATACCATTTAAAACTTCCGCCAGGTTTATTATTTCAGGCTCTCGGGCGGCATTTTCCAGAACGGTAACCCCTTTGGCCAAAACAGCTGCCATCATGATATTTTCGGTCCCGGTAACCGTCGCAAGGTCAAAGTAAATTTTAGCTCCTTTCAGACGGGAAGCCTTTGCTTCGAGATAGCCGTCCTTCAACTCGATTTCGGCTCCCAGCTCCTCCAATGCCTTCACATGGAGGTTGACGGGTCTTGCACCGATCGCGCAGCCTCCAGGCAAGGAGACGCGCGCCCTTCCGAACCTGGCAACCAAGGGGCCCAATACTAAAATAGAGGCCCGCATTGTCTTCACAAGATCATAGGGTGCCTCAAAATTGTTGATCTCGCCCGCATTGATCCGAAGAATGCCTTCTCCTTCTATTTTGACTCCAAAATTTTTGAGCAGCCGTTTTATCGTTCTAATATCCACCAGATTCGGAATATTATGAAATGTGTTCCATCCATCATTCAGCAAAGCAGAAGCGATCACCGGAAGTGCAGCATTTTTTGAACCGCTGATCGTGACATCTCCCTGTAATTTACACCCACCTTCAATGATAATCTTATCCAAAGTTATTCCCCTTTTGCTTTAACCATCCTGAAAAAACCGGCATAGTCCTTAATAAGCTCGATCTCTCTAAAACGAGATTGTTCCAGCATTGCAGTAATCCTGTCTTCCTGACCAGCCCCAAACTCCATCAGAATCCATCCCCCGGATTCCAGTCGGTCTCGTGAGCCTTCGATCAACTGCTGATGGAATTCTGTTCCGTCCGGCCCGGCAAGCAGCGCGCAGGCGGGCTCGAATTCACGCACGCCAATGCCAAGCATTTTGTATTCGCACTCGGAAATATAAGGTGGATTCGACACAATCACGTCGAAACGCCCCTGAACAGGCTCAAACAGGTTTCCTTTTAGGAACCTAATTCGATCACTGACTTTGTGCGATTCAGCATTTTGTATCGCTATCGCCAGGGCTTCTTCAGAGATATCAGTTGCCGTTATATAGGGCTGGCTCAGGGTAGCAGCTAAGGCAATACTGATTGCTCCGCTTCCCGTCCCAATTTCCAGGATGCGATTGCCAGTCTGACTGCCGCAGAGTCGAGCTGTTTCTTCAACCAGAAATTCCGTTTCAGGACGCGGGATGAGAACATCGCGAGTTACCGTGAAAGTCAGCGACCAGAACTCTTTCCGGCCCGTTATGTAAGCTATAGGCTCCCCTTTTTTTCTCCGGTCCAGCAATTCTCGAAAGCAATCCAGCTCCACAGCACTTACCGTCCTTTTGGACGAGCAGAGTAAATCCGAGCGCTCCAGATTAAGAGAATATGCGAGAAGAATT
Source organism: Syntrophaceae bacterium UBA4778 (assembly GCA_002403175.1). The sequence continues at coordinate 6,250 of DHHG01000034.1, forward strand.
TCTACATCGAGTCTTGGAGAAAAGCTGCCGGTCAATTCTGCTGTCGCCTCTCTCAATACATTTCGTATTTCAAACTGTGACATGATTTAACACTTTTTGGGATTTTGTAAATAAGAATGGTAATCGGACGTTTTTATAAAAGCATCGAATACGTTATAAGCAGTGCCCTTTATGCGGCCGATTTTTTCAATGCTTCTGTCTGATAATGGGTCGTAAGGGAATCGATAATGGGTTGGATATCGCCGTCCAGAATATTTTCCAGATTGTAGAGTGTGAGCCCGATCCGGTGATCAGTGACTCGTCCCTGAGGAAAATTATATGTCCTGATACGCTCGCTACGATCTCCGCTTCCGACTTGACTTTTTCTTTCCTCGGAAATTTTGGAATCACGCTCCTCTATCATTCTATCCAGTAATCGAGCTCGCAGGACTTTCATTGCTTTGATTTTATTTTTTAGCTGAGACTTCTCGTCCTGACAGGTCACAATGAGTCCCGTGGGAATATGTGTAATTCGGACTGCAGAATCTGTCGTATTCACGCTCTGGCCTCCATGGCCGCTGGAACGGTAAACATCGACTCTAATTTCATTAGGATCAATGTTGACCTCAACCTCTTCAGCTTCCGGTAGCACAGCTACCGTAACAGCGGAAGTGTGTATCCGCCCTTGCGACTCCGTCGCTGGTACCCGTTGAACCCGGTGAACGCCGCTTTCGTATTTCAGTCGGCGGTATGCACCTTTGCCTTCAACCAGGGCAATCACTTCCTTGAAACCTCCCATACCGCTTCCCGAGCTGCTGCTCATGATTTCCACTTTCCAGCCCGAACGCTCAGCATATCGGGCATACATCCTGAAGAGGTCGGCTGCAAAAAGAGCCGCCTCGTCTCCGCCTGTGCCAGCCCGTATCTCAAAAAATACGCTCCGCTCGTCATTTGGATCTTTCGGCAAAAGGAGTATTTTCAGCTCACTTTCCAGCTGTTCTCGCCTGCTCTTGAGCTCCGGAATCTCCTCTTTTATGATTTCCTTTAATTCCTCATCATTCTCTTCCAGTAATTTCTGGTCTTCCTTGATCTGAAGATCGATTTTCTCATACTGTCGAAAAGCCTCGACAATCTCTCGAAGATCGGAATGCTCTTTGGCAATTTTCTGGTACTCTGTGCGGTTTCCGACAATTTCCGGATCGCTCAACTTGATTTCCAGATCTTCGAATCTTTTCTCTATGTCTTTGAGTTTTCCCAGCATTGGATTTCCGGCCGATATAGATTGGAAATAAAAAAGGAATGGCCCATTACCATCGATGATGGACCTGGGCCATTCAATAAACGAAACTTAAGCTTTTTTGGAGACTTTTTCGTATTTCTTCTGAAATCTCTCAACACGACCGGCAGTATCCATGATCTTCTGCTTACCTGTCATGAAAGGATGGCAATTAGAGCAGATTTCCACTTTAATATCCTTCTTGGTGGACCGTGTCTTGATCACATTACCGCAGACGCAGGTAATCGTGGTCTCGTTGTATTCCGGATGTATATCTTTCTTCATGATCGATCACCAACTCCTTTAAAAATGTACAATATTATATAATCAATTTTTTTGAAATACAATCACC
>DHHG01000295.1 GCA_002403175.1 Syntrophaceae bacterium UBA4778
ATACTCATCGCATTCCCGCAGATCAGCCTGTGGCTTCCGAGTATGATGAAGTAGAGGATTGTAAATTCTCCTGAGTAATCCCCCGGCTGTGCCGGGGGACTCCCAGAGTTTGACAGCCGGTCTGTCGATATGGGTAAAGTATTGAAAAATCACACGAAAGTGAAAATCAAGGGGAAAATGAGCAAAGAGGCTGGATTCTCGATCAAGTAGGGAATGACAAGAAAGGTTGTGGTCAATGGAAGGTGAATGGGAGAAACTGGTAGAAGATATGAAAGGAGGATCTATACGTGCCTTATCGAAACTGATTACCGGCGTTGAAAACCGCGATCCGGGATGGATAGAGGCCATGAAATTGATCTTCAAGGACACGGGGAGGGCTCGTATAATAGGCATTACCGGATCTCCCGGTGCGGGCAAAAGTGTTTTGACGGATCAGGTTACCCGTTTGTTTGTTGAGCGAGGATTGTCAGTAGGTATTATAGCGATTGATCCATCGAGTCCCTTTTCCGGTGGCGCCCTTCTGGGTGACCGCCTCCGAATGACATCGGTAGGTAACTTGAACAATGTTTTTATACGTTCTATGGCAACGAGGGGTTCCTTGGGTGGTTTGAGCCAGGCAACTCGCGACGTGGCAAAAATTTTGGACGCATTTGGTAAAGATATCATCATCATTGAAACAGTGGGCGTAGGGCAGGATGAGATTGATGTTGTAAAGACTACCGATCTTGTTGTGGTCGTTTGTGTGCCGGGGCAGGGTGATGCAATTCAGGCCATAAAAGCCGGGATAATGGAAATCGCCGACATCTTTGTAGTCAATAAAGCGGATCGGGAGGGAGCAGACCAGGTAGTCATGGATATTCAAGGTATGCTGGATATCAGTACTGCTGATACAATGCTACCCGTTCCTGTTCTCAAAACGGTTGCTATCCATGGTGACGGTATTCAAAATCTGACCGCCAAAATCTTCGACATCCTCGAGTCGCGCGAGAGGGAAACGGCGCGGGAGGAAGAGCATCTGAAGGAGGAGATACTGGTCCTCATGGAGCGAGAAATTGCTCGTTTCGTCAGGGCCAAGTGGGAAAAAAACGGACAAATTAATGCCATGGTCAGAGAGGTTTTTGAGCGGAAGCGTGATCCATATTCCATTGTTCAGGAGATAATCGGACCGGTCCAATCGCAGCTAAGGGAATAGCCGGGAAAGAAGATGTCAGTTCACTGTATCTCTTAGAGCGGAGGAAGGCATCCATTATGAAGAAACCTGATCAAATAGATGATTAAGGAGATGAAAATGGGAGAAGAGATTAAAAGGAGTGATTCCGGGTATGTAACGACGATTCTATTCAACAGGCCGGAAAAGCGTAACGCGCTGAATGCCGATGCCCTTTTTGCAATCGGTGAATTGGCTCGAGATGTGGAACGGGAAAAATCGGCGAGAGCGCTTGTGCTCAGAGGTGAAGGGGACAAGGTTTTTTGCTCCGGCGTGGATCTTTCCGCTGGCGCGTCTGATTTTGAGAGAACCATTGAAGGACTGGACTATTGCCTCACGGGATTGCTTGAGTGTTCATGTCCGATTATCAGCATGATCTATGGCCCTGCGATAGGAGCCGGACTTGACATAGCCGTTATTTCCGATTTCAGGATTGCCGAAGAGCGAGCAAAATTCGGTGCGCCACTGGTCAGACTCGGAAGAACCTATTACTACACGGCGATTGGACGCCTGACCCGTCTCATCGGTCTTTCCCCTGCGAAAGAGATACTCCTCACAGGAAGGCTGATAGATTCTCAGCGTGCATGGCAGATAGGGCTGATCAATAATGTGGTAAGTCACGATGAGCTTGAGTCAACGACCGCGGAATTCGCTCGGGATCTGGCCGAAGAAGCGGCACCCCTTGCAGTCAGCGTTACTAAACAGACCATACGAAAGATTTTTGAAGAGCAGCCAATCGATTCGGTTATCGAGGAAGAACTGAGGCGTCTTGCCGATTCTGCGAATCAGAGTAGTGATGCCGAAGAAGGTGTGATGGCAATGCTTGAGAAGCGCAAGCCATTGTTTACGGGGAAGTAACGGGGATAGGAAGGAAATACCTTGAGAGGTATTTCCGAATAGAGGGGTTTGGTTAGCCAATTGTTAAGGCAAAGACCGGTAAAAGGTTGCCGATATTTCAATGAATAACCGACGCTTTTTATTGCTAGTTTGCCCCATTGATGAATTTCATAATTATAAAATCTGAACGTATAGGTTAAACTGAAAAGGAAATTTTAATGGGTGACAAACGAGAACGAATGTTAGAACAGTTAAGGGAGGTAAAATCGGCAGCCCTCAAGGGGGGTGGCGACGAAAAGATTGCGGTTCAACATGAAAAAGGGAAGATGGTTGCCCGGGAAAGGATTGATTATCTTCTCGACAAAGGGAGTTTCGTCGAATTCAACATGCTGCTCGGTTATGCCCAGAAGACCCCCGGCGATGGCATTGTGAGCGGTCACGGTACAATAGAGGGACGAAAGGTTTGTGTTTATTCTCAAGACCAGACTGTCAGGGGAGGGTCCATTGGAGGACTCCATGGTTTTAAAATGTATCACATAATTGAGTCGGCTCTGCAGATGGGAGTTCCACTTATCGGACTCCATGATTCTCCCGGTGCACGGCTACCCCGGTTAGCGGATAAAGATGGAATGATAGGTTCCGTGATAGGAGAGAAAAATGGAGGGTCAGTTTTCTTTCCCAACACACAAGCATCCGGTGTAATTCCACAGATATCCGCAATTTTTGGAAGCTGTGCCGGTATAGCGGTCTATTCGCCTGCTCTGACCGATTTTATTTTTATGGTTGACAAGCAGAGCCACATGTTTATAACAGGGCCAGCAATGGTCAAAGCAGTTATTGGTGAAGATATCAGCTATGATGACCTGGGTGGTGCCGCTGTTCACTGTAAAATATCCGGCGTTGCTGATAAGAGGTTTCCTGGTGAGAAGGAGTGTCTCGATGGAATAAAGGAGCTCTTGCGCTATCTTCCTTCAAGCAGCCATGAACATGCCCCTGTCGACAAAATCGACGATTCGCCGGAACGAATAAATGACGATCTGCTGAAAATCATTCCTGCGGCGCCGAACAGTCCCTATGATATGCATAAAGTGATCTATTCGATTCTGGATGGGGGACGGTTTTTTGAAATAAAACCCGAATTTGCGGGAGAAATGATTGTTGGCTTCGGGCGATTGGACGGTCAGGCGGTAGGAATTGTTGCAAATCAGCCCATGGTTCGCGCCGGGAGTCTTACTGTTGACAGCTCGGATAAGCAGGCGAGGTTTATGAGGTTCTGCGATTCCTTCAACATTCCGATTATTCTGCTGGTTGATACGCCAGCCTTTATGCCCGGTAAAGCCCAGGAACATGCGGGGATAATCAGGCATGGCGCCAAGGTGCTCTATGCATTATGCGAGGCAACCGTACCGCGTATAGGGGTGATAGTACGGAAAGCTTACGGAGGAGGCACTCTGGGTATGGGAGTTGTACCGGGGATGGGCACGGATCTTGTTTATTCCTGGCCTACGGCGGAATCCGGCGTGTTGGGTGTGGAGGCATCGGTTATGCTCTACTTCGGAAAGGAAATTGCCGAGGCGGAAAATCCGGAAGAGATGAGGAGACAAAAAATTGAAGAATTTTCAGACCGGTATTCCAATCCGGTACGTGATGCATCGTCAAACTGGTCCATAATTGACATTATCGAACCGAAAGAGACCAGGAAAGTGCTGATTAAGGGTCTTAAGTTTCTTGAGACTAAAAAGAGGGATGTCGGGATCCGGAAGCGCCATGGAAATATTCCCTTATAAAAAGAAAAATACAATATAAGTCTGAGAAAATTAAAAGGTTTAAAAAGGAGTTGTATTATGAATGAAGAGAAAAAAATCAGAGTTGTGGTGGCTAAACCAGGGTTGGATGGTCATGATCGCGGGGCAAAAGTTGTGGCATACGGGCTGAGAGATGCGGGTTTTGAAGTGATCTACACAGGACTTCGTCAATCCCCCGATCAACTTGCCAAGACGATGCTTCAAGAGGACGCTGATGTTCTTGGACTATCAATTCTTTCGGGGGCACACCTGGCATTGACTAAAAAGATTATGGAAGAATTTGAAAGACAGGGTGTTGGGAAACGTTTGGTTGTCTTGGGTGGTGTAATTTCTGAAGAAGATATCCCCAAATTAAAGGAGATGGGTGTAGATGAAGTATTTACATCCGGAACTCAAATGAAGGAAATTAGTGAATTTATCAGGTCAAGACTGACGCCCTCGTAAGAAGTCATGCGACGATTCTGATGGTGTAGGACATATTTTCAGCCAGCGCTTTGAAAATATTGCTTGGCCGGCGCCACGGGCTCAGGAAACGCTCTTTGACAGTCAAAAAAATGGAGGCGATAGCCGACAACGTTGTCCCCGGGGCGGCTCTGAGGGCATCCAGAGCCTTCTTCACCCTGGTCGCCCGGAAGAGGTTGACGGCAATGGCTTTTAAACGGGCAAAATAGGCGACAGCGGACAGACCTCGAACCCTGAGTCGTTGGACCCCTGTCTTTTTGTCCATTTCCGTGAAGGTTGCCTCGATGCCGGAGCGCCACCGGTATTTCTCCTTGAACAATAAAGGAGGTCCTCATGTCGCCAAGATGTCGAGTAACGTTGACCAATGAGGAACGTAAAGAGCTCGATGCAATGACACACCGCGGGAAAACCCATGCCAGACGATTTATCCATGCCCGTGCGTTACTGCGGTGTGACGCCGGTGCGAATGGCCCGGCTTGGAATGTTGCCGATGTTGCAACAGCTCTTGGGGTGACCAGCCGGGTGATTGAACACCTCAAGAAGCGCTTTGTGGAGGATGGGCTCGAAGCGGCTCTTGATCGTAAACCAAGGGAAAAGCCGCCAAGGGAGGTCATTTTTGACGGGGCATTTGAGGCAAGATTGATAACATTGGCCTGTTCAGATGCCACAGAGGGGCATCGGTGATGGACCGTCAGATTGCTTGCGGACAAGGCCGTCGAGCTTAGATTTGCGGAATCCGTGTCGCATATGACCGTGCAACGGGTTTTAAAAAAAACGAACTTAATTCTACTCCGACA
>DHHG01000322.1 GCA_002403175.1 Syntrophaceae bacterium UBA4778
TGTCCACTATTGACGACCGATCTCACCTAACAAGGTTTATATGGATCTGTATAAAACTCAAATACCGCAATTATTTGCGGCATAACACCCCTTGAATTCACTTTTTATTTAAGGTCAATCGACTGTTCCAAAGAGATTCGCTTTATTTCGAACATAACAAAGCCGCCTCTGCTGCCGGACCTTTGTTCAATACGTGCGTAGTAAGATTAACGTCGTCCTAAATCTTACATCTTTGTACTGTAATCGTGAGTTCTAATTATGAGGATAGGGACATGATGTCAAGCTGAATCTTTGTAGGACAATAGTTTTTCTGCATGGCTGGTTTCACGGCCTTGGAAAAACAATTTTCTGCCTCAACCTTATAGATTCCCTTGCTGACCTGTATAAATTTACCAATGTCGGCAATTCCTTTTAATGTATATCCGAAGTTCATATGACCCTTGAGAGACGACACAGATCTTTAACCTTTAACAAATTCATGTTAAAAAATTATTGACACTTTACTTGTACACTGCTAAGAAATAACCAAATTCAATTTGAAGAAGATCTATGAAGTCAACCTTAATAATAAATTTAAATTGGTGGTGGTGGAGCAATTCTGAGGAGAGGTCTGCCCACCGCTGAAATTGAAAATTAAATCTAAGCCGTGGAAGCCTTCTCCGGGTTCCACGGCTTTTTTGTTTATAAACCAAAAGGCCGTGATCGAAAGTCACGGCCTTTTTTAATTTTCGGGTGATCATATTATTAATTAATCCTCTCAAAGGAGTTAAACATGCACTATCCGACCTTTGAAATGTTTGAATCACTGGCATCCCGCGGCAATCTGATTCCCGTCTACCGGGAAATCCTGGCCGATACGGAAACTCCGTTGTCCGTCCTCATGAAATTGAGCGGCCGTCCTTATGCCTTTCTCCTCGAAAGCGTTGAAGGAGGAGAAAAATGGGGGCGATACACATTTATCGGAGCGGACCCGCGTATCATCTTCCAGGTCGAAGGAGAGGATGTGCTGATCACGGAAAACAGTGTACCCCGGAGGATTCAGCATCAGGGAGATCCGATGCGAATACTGAAGGAGTTGCTCGACGACTGCAAACCCGTGCCCGTACCCGGACTGCCCCGCTTTTACGGAGGAGCAGTCGGCTTTCTTGGATACGATATGGTGCGTTATTTCGAGCGCCTTCCCAGCGGCTCCAAAGAAGAGCTCGGAACGCCTGATGCCGTATTCATGATTACGGATACGTTCATGATCTTCGATAATGCCCGCCATACAATGAAGATCGTGGCCTGCGCCAAAGTCGATGAAGGCGGAGACCTCCGGAAGGTCTATGATTCCTGTATCGATAAAATCAACCAGTTGCATCAGATTGTGAAGGCGCCTCTTTCCCAGAACAAATCCAAGGTATCGGGAAACCATGTATCTCTCCGGTCGAACATGTCAGAGGACGATTTTCATTCCATGGTCGTCCGGGCGAAGGAATATATAGCAGCAGGGGATATTATTCAGGCCGTCTTATCCCAACGCTTCGAGATTGAAAACAATCTGGACCCGGTTGATCTCTACCGGGCCCTTCGTTTTGTGAATCCATCGCCTTATCTGTTTTTTCTTAAAATGGAGGACTTTTATCTGATCGGTTCCTCGCCGGAGGTTATGGTCCGGCTTGAAGAGGGGGTTGTTGAACTCAGGCCCATTGCCGGCACGAGAAGGCGGGGCAAGGATGAGCAGGAGGACCGAAAATTGGCGGATGAACTTCTGGAGGACCCCAAAGAGAGGGCGGAGCACGTCATGCTGGTCGACCTGGGGAGGAATGACCTGGGAAGAATCGCCGAGATCGGCACCGTACAGGTCAATCAACTCATGACCGTCGAGCGTTATTCACACGTGATGCATCTCGTATCCAATGTTCAGGCGCAGCTGCTTCCTGGCAAGAGTGCCTTTGATGTCCTGAGGGCGACCCTGCCCGCCGGAACTCTGTCCGGGGCGCCAAAAGTACGGGCCATGGAAATCATCGAGGAGCTTGAACCCGCACACCGAGGTCCATACGGCGGGGCGGTCGGATATTTCAGTTTCACAGGAAATATGGATTTCGGCATAACGATCCGGACGCTGATGATTAAAGACGGCAGAACCTTCATTCAAGCCGGGGCTGGTATTGTCGCCGACTCAGATCCGAAACTGGAATATCAGGAAACCCTGAACAAGGCCGAAGGAATGTTAAAGGCAGTCCGGATTGCTGCTGCCGATTTTGAACTGATGTAAAATGAGCAGGGTTTCACCTGAAGAGAAATTTTTGATAGCACCCGCAATTTTTTATGGGCCTTTCTAAAAGGAGGGAAAGATGATTTTGATGATCGACAATTACGATTCCTTTACCTACAACCTGGTCCAGTACCTGGGTCAGCTCGGAGCTGAGGTGGAGGTTCGCAGAAACGATGAGGTCTCTCTGGATGAGATTAGAGAAATGAACCCGGAGGCAATTTTCCTATCCCCCGGTCCCTGCACGCCTCGCGAGGCGGGCATCACCGTCGATGTGATCAAGGCCTTTTATAAAACCAAGCCGCTGATGGGGGTTTGCCTTGGTCATCAGGCGATCGGATATGCCTTCGGCGCTGATGTGGTGCGGGCAACCAGACTCATGCACGGAAAAACATCCAGCATCAAAAATGACGGCCGCACGATATTCAAAGGCATCCCCAATCCCTTCACCGCCGGACGGTATCATTCACTCATTATAGATAGAAATTCGCTACCACCCTTTCTCGAAATCAGCGCCGAAACGGAGGAGGGAGAGATTATGGGAATCCGGCATCGGGAGTTTCTGGTTGAGGGCATTCAGTTCCATCCGGAATCGATCCTGACCCCGAACGGCAAACGCATGATGAAAAACTTTTTGGATATGATCAAATCCGATAAACAGGAGAAAGGAGATTCCTTGTCATGATCAAAGAATTAATTGCAAAAGTTGTCGGCGGCAACAATCTAATCGAAACGGAAATGATGCAGGGGATGACGGAAATCATGGAGGGCGAAGCCACCCCCGCCCAAATCGGGGCCTTCATAACCGCTTTGAGAATCAAAGGGGAAACAGTGGACGAGGTAACCGGAGCCGCGCGGATAATGCGTCGCAAGGCAACCCGAATCGATGCCTGCTCGTCGGTTATCGTCGATACCTGCGGAACGGGCGGAGATGGGATGAACACCTTTAATATTTCCACAACAGCGGCATTCGTTGTCGCCGCCGCAGGCATTACGGTCGCCAAGCACGGAAACCGGGCGGTCTCCAGCGGATGCGGCAGTGCCGATGTCCTGGAGGCCTTGGGCATCAACATTGATGTCGGACCGGAGATCGTGGAGGAGTGCATTCAGCAGATCGGGATAGGCTTTCTCTTTGCTCCCAAACTCCATGGGGCGATGAAATATGCGATCGGTCCCCGCCGGGAAATCGGTATCCGGACTGTATTCAATATGCTTGGTCCGCTGACCAATCCCGCCGGTGCCACGGCCCAGTTAATCGGAGTTTACAGTCCTCAATTGACGGAGATGTTTGCCGGGGTTCTGAAAAATCTTGGAACGAAACGGGCTTTCATTGTTCACGGCTCGGATGGCCTGGACGAAGCCACTGTTACGGGGCCGACCCGGGTCTCGGAGCTCCAGGGGGGACTGATTACAACATACAATATCGATCCCATCAGCCTTTTCGGAGAAGCCTATGAAGGACAGGAGATTAAAGGAGCAGACGCTGCCCGGAATGCCCAGATTACCAAAGACATTCTGTCCGGCAGAAATGGAGCACCGCGAAAAATCGTTCTCCTCAATGCGGGCTTGGCCATTATGGCAGCCGAAAAAGCGGACAATATCAAAGAAGGTATTCGCATTGCAGCGGATTGTATCGACACTGGATGCGCTTTGAAGAAACTCCAGGCGCTTATTGAAATGACGAACAACTGAAGCAAATGGATCGAAAGGAAATATCGATCCTTAATTTCTGATGAAAAGAGCAAAAAAGGTTAGAAATTTTGATTAGGAACTGATAGCAATAAAGTTTGCAACCTTTTCGAACCCCAAATGGGATGAAAACATTTGATAAACAAACCAAATGCAATCCGAGGAACAAAGATGATTCTCGACCGAATCGTTGAGAAAAAAAAGGAGGAGCTGGAACAACAGAAAATTAGCCAGCCCCTGTCTGAGATAAAAAGGTATCTTGCCGATCAAAAAATGCCCCGCGACTTTAAAGGGGCACTGATGGCAAAGCCGCGCGCAATCATTGCCGAAGTGAAGCGGAGTTCTCCTTCCAAGGGTAGACTGGTAAACGATTTCCATCCCGTTGAGATTGCGTCTCTTTACGAGGGAAACGGAGCAGCAGCAATTTCCGTTCTAACGGAAAAACATTTTTTCGAAGGAGACGGAACCTATCTCTCGGAAATCAAAAACTCCGTTCATATTCCGGTACTGAGAAAGGATTTCATCATCGACCCTTACCAGATCTATGAAACGAAAATTCTGGGAGGAGATGCGCTTCTGCTGATCGCGTGTTTACTCGATCAGGGGCAACTAAACGGCTACATCGGCCTTGCTGCGGAACTCGGATTGGCAGCGCTCGTTGAAGTGCATGATCGAAGCGATCTGGAGAAGGCTGTTTACGCGAAAGCGGATCTGATCGGGATCAATAATCGCAATCTAAAGACATTTACGATCGATCTTCAGACAACCATTGATCTGGTTCAAGAGATTCCCGACGGCAGCATTGTAGTCAGTGAAAGCGGCATTCAGTCGCGCCAGGATATAGAGCGGCTGGAGTCATTCGGAGTCCATGCTTTTCTCATCGGTGAAGTTTTGATGCGTTCCGGAAATATCCCTAAAAAGCTCTCGGAGTTGCTCCATGATTGAAATCAAGATTTGCGGAATAACCAATAAGGAAGATGCCCTTACCGCTTGCGAGGCCGGGGCAGACGCAGTCGGGTTCATATTCTATCCTCAGAGTCCCCGTTATATTCTTCCCGAACAGGCAAAAAAAATTATCCAGGCATTGCCCCCTGAAATTTGCAGAGTCGGAGTATTCGTCAATCTCGATTTGCTCAATTTAAACGAAATTTCTACCTTCTGTAATCTTGACCTGATTCAACTCCATGGAGATGAATCTACTGATTACTGTCGTAAGCTCCCGGCTTCCCGGCTAATCAAATCCCTTTCCCCCGTAAACGAACAGGATGTCGATCGTGCGGAAGACTATCCAACGAAGGCGATCCTGGTAGATTCCCGAACGCACTCGAAGTATGGCGGGACCGGACAAACTGTAGACTGGAATCTGGCCGCAAAGATGAAATCCAAGCGCCCGTTGATCCTGGCCGGAGGCCTGAAGGCGGAGAATGTCGCCGTAGCGATTGCGGCAGTCGGTCCAGACGCACTGGACTTCTGCAGCGGTGTCGAATCGATGCCGAGGCAAAAAGATCCGGAAAAAATCAGGAGCGTTATCGAAATCGTCCGGAGATCATCTCCGGCAAGCGGGGGGGAACAGATAAAAATCTTCACCCGTACCGAAATTGCAGTTGAAAAGGATGAGCAGAAAACGATTGGTGCTGCTGAAAGGAAATAATGAAAAAATCATTACCTGATAAAAAGGGGCACTTTGGCGAATTTGGTGGGCGGTATGCCGCGGAGACCCTGATGCCCGCTCTGATAGAACTGGAAAGGGCTTACCGGGACGCAAAAAAAGATCCCCTCTTCCGCCGGGAATTTTTCCGATATCTCCGCGAATATGCCGGTCGGGAGACTCCCCTCTTTTTTGCCGAAAGGCTGACCAAAAAACTCGGAGGAGCAAAAATCTATCTCAAGCGGGAGGATCTGAATCACACCGGTTCCCACAAAATAAACAATACCCTCGGGCAAGCCCTGCTTGCCAGGCGCATGGGAAAGAAACGGGTCATTGCTGAAACAGGCGCCGGCCAGCATGGAGTGGCAACCGCCACAGTCGCTGCCCTTTTCGGGATGGAATGCAGCATTTTTATGGGAGAGGAAGATATCGAAAGGCAGGCTCCCAACGTCTTCCGGATGAAGGTCCTTGGGGCCGAGGTTGTCCCGGTTGCGTCGGGAACGGCAACCCTCAAGGATGCCATGAACGAAGCCATGCGCCACTGGGTGTCTCGGGTGCGGGATACGTTTTACATGATCGGAACCACCGCAGGCCCGCATCCCTATCCGATGATGGTGCGTGATTTTCAATGCGTAATCGGTGAAGAGGCGAAAAAACAGATCATCAAAGCCGAAGGCAGATTTCCGGATATGATCGTTGCCTGTGTCGGAGGCGGAAGCAATGCAATGGGAATCTTTTATCCATTCCGGGACATAGAAGAGGTCCGTCTTTTCGGAGTGGAAGCCGCCGGAAAAGGCATAAAGACGGGAATGCACTCCGCCAGCATCAGCGCGGGACAGATCGGAGTTCTTCACGGCAACAAGACGTATCTCCTTCAGGACAGCAACGGCCAGATTCGGGATGCCTACTCGATCGCCGCCGGACTGGATTACCCGGGAGTCGGTCCGGAGCACGGATATTTCAACGAAACAGGAAGAGCCGCTTACGTGACAGTCACAGACACGGAGGCGATTGAAGCATTTATTCTCCTTTCCAAAACGGAGGGCATCATCCCGGCGATGGAAAGTTCACATGCCCTGGCCTATGCCATGAAGATCGCCCCGACGCTTGACAAGAAGAAGATAATTATCGTCAATCTGTCCGGCAGAGGAGATAAGGATGCTGCTTCCATTGCCGAATACTTAGGGAAATAATCATGGGAAGAATCGAACAAAAATTTCTGAAGCTGAAAGAAACAGGCGACAAGGCGCTGATTGCTTATCTGATCGCAGGCGATCCCGATTTGCAAACAACCAGCGAATTGATTCACGAGCTGGAGCGATCCGGAATCGATATCATCGAGATCGGAGTCCCTTTCTCCGATCCCACAGCAGACGGGCCTGTCATTCAGGCCGCCTCCCAGAGGGCGCTGAAAAGCGGAACCAACCTTTCCGGCATTCTCAAAATGATTACCTCCCTGCGGAGGACGTCTGATATTCCCCTTGTGCTGTTCGGTTATTTTAATCCCATTCTCCATTACGGGTGTGAGCGCTTTGCTGCGGATACAAAGGCAGCAGGTGTGGATGCCATCCTGATCGTTGACCTCCCTCCGGAGGAATCAAACGAACTAAGGCGCTTCACCGATCCCCTTGGAATCGATCTCATCTCGCTCATTGCACCGACTACAGACTCTGCTCGAGCTGCGGCCATTTGTAAGACCGCCTCGGGATTTATCTATTACATTTCCATAACAGGGGTAACCGGAACGGCAAAGCCCCAAGTCGATCTTATTCGGCGTGATATTCAAAACATAAAAAAAACAACAAACCTTCCTATAGCTGTGGGATTTGGCATCTCAACGCCGGAAGATGCAGCCAAAATTGCCCCGCATGCCGATGGGATTGTCGTCGGAAGCGCCTTCGTTCGCCTGATAGAGCAATACGGAGCGAATAAGCAATTGTTCGGGAAAGTAGGTGCATTCGCGAAAAGCCTCCGAAAGGCAATATAGGAAAACCTTTATACCTGTTTTCAACCATTCCATTTTCTTCCGATTCTGCATCAAATCAGAATTCTGTCTTTATGTGTCAATAGAGCAGACCCGACCTTTTCGATCCGCCTTCCTGGATGGATTTGTCAAGAGTGTAGACCTGACCCTTTTCAGCTTGAATTATTAATTATTTAAATTATAATAAGGTCGATTCTTTTTGAGGGCAGTATGACGAAGCACACAGATTCGCATGAAGGTATTCGGATCTTGATCCTTGAAGACAATCCGGTTGATTCGGAGCTTCTGGAAAACGAGCTCAGGGAAGCAGGGTTTGTTTTTCATTCAAAACTGGTTACCGACAGTAACAATTATATCAAAGCCCTCCGAGAATTTTGCCCCGACATCATCATTTCCGATTATGATCTTCCCTCATTCACGGGAGCCAAAGCCTTAGACGTAAAAAAGGAGCATGCATCCGAAGTACCTTTTATTCTCGTAACGGGTGCTGTCGGCGAGGAACGGGCAATTGACATGCTCACCCGAGGCGCTACCGATTACGTTTTGAAAAGAAATCTCTCCCGAATCGTACCGGCTGTCCGCCGTGCTCTAGAAGAATTATACGAGCATAGAAAGCGAAAAGAGGCGGAAGCGCAACGGGATAGTCTTCTGAAAGAGCTTGAATCCCGAGTCGAGGAAAGAACGGAAGCTCTTCGAAAAAGTGAGCATTTACTGAAGACCGCCCTTGAGAGAACCAGTACCGGTGTATGGATTCTCTCCCCTCAAGGAGAATTGAAAGTTTCACCGCAGATCAAAATTCTGTTTGGTCATCCGGCCGATTCCCCGGAAAAGGACTTCTTGGATTTTTACAACCAGATTCATCCAGACGATCGATCCCGTGTAGAGCAGGCCTGGAAGAAAGCTATCGACAGCGGTGAAATCTATTCTGAGGAATACCGTATCGTTTGGCCGGACGGGAGCATTCATTGGCTCTCTTCCAAGGGACAGGTCTCAACCGAAATGGATGGTACGCAGTTCATCGGTATCATCCACGAAATCACCGAGCACAAGCAGGTGGAGGAGGCCTTACGTAAGACCGAGTTGAGGCAATCTTTCCTCCTCAAACTGGGAGATGCCTTGCGGCCGGTAATCGATCCGGTAGAGGTTCAGGCCGAAACTTGCCGGATGTTGGGAGAGTACCTGAAAGCGGATCGCGCTTGTTACAGTGAAGTTCATCAAGATGAGGATATCGCATTTATTCGAACCGATTACTTTCGGAACGGTCTGACCAGCGCTGTTGGGCGGTATCGTCTTTCTGATTTTGATGAATTACTCTCCGCGTTGCAAAATGGCCGGCCATTTTCAATTCCGGATGCGGAATGTTCAGCTTTCATTTCTGCAAAGGCACGCTCTACTCTTCTGGAGAGGAATGTACGCGCGTATGTTACGGTGCCGATCGTCAGAAATGGAAAGCTCACCTGGACACTAAACATTGCTTTCAGCACGAAACGGGACTGGAGCACAGATGAAATAGCCCTTATCCAGGAGGTTGCCGATCGGACATGGGCCATTACCGAAAAGCTGCGTTCCGAGGAAGAACTGCGTGAGAGCGAAGAACTTTTTCACGCTCTGGTGAAAGCCAGTTCGGAATATTTATACCGTATGAGCCCGGATTGGAGCGAGTTGAAAGAGCTCTATGGCGGCGGATTGCGTATGAGCAGAGGTCCAATCCGTAGCTGGATTAAAAGATTTATTTATCCGGACGATGTGCCCATTGTTATGGCTGCTGTAAAAAAAGCTATCCGGGAGAAGAGCTTTCTTGAATTGGAAAACCGGGTCTGGCGACCAGACGGCAGTTTGGGATGGGCATTCTCGCGAGCCGTTCCAATGATGGATGAAAAGGGTGAGATTAAAGAATGGTTCGGCGCCATTAACGATATCACCGAACGCAAGGAAGCGGAAGAAAACCTCAGAGAAAGTGAGGAAAAGTATCGCCTCATATTCCAAAGCAGTATCAGCGGGATCCTGATTACCACACCGGACGGTTCGGTTATTGCGGCCAATCCCTCTGCCCAAAAAATTCTGGACATGACAGAAGAGGAAATTATCCGGAATGGCATTGATGGAATAGTCGACACGTCAGACACCCGGTTTCAAATGGCCATGGAGAAGCGCGCCCGCACCGGAAAATTCTTTGGAGAGCTCAACTGGAAAAGGAAAAACGGCAGAACCTTCCCCGGCGAAGTATCCTCTGTGATCTATTGGAGCGAGAGAGGGCAAGCATTCGCTTCAGTCATTTTCATCGACATCAGCTGGTGGAAAGAAGCTGAACAAATACTAAAAGATAACGAACAGCGGTTCCGTCAGATGGCGGATGCCATGCCCGGGATTGTCTTCACGGGAACGCCGGATGGCCACATGGATTATATTAATAAACGCTATGAGGAAGTTCCCGGTATCAAGAGAGGTCCTGACGGGTTCTGGGAATGGAGGCTTGCCATTCACCCCGATGATCTTCCGGCAGTCGTTGAGATCTTCAGCCAATCTATCGCGTCGCAAACGGATTTTCAGGCGGAATATCGAATGAAAGAAAAGAGCGGAATCTATCGATGGTATCTTAGCCGGTGCTTAACTTTACGCAATAAAGAAGGACATTTAATTAAATGGGTCGGAACGACTATTGATATACACGATCTGAAAGAGGCCGAGACGGCATTGAAAGAAAGGACAAAGCTCCTGGAAGAGGCGAACAAAGAGCTGGAGAGCTTCAGCTACTCCGTATCGCACGATTTGCGAGCGCCTCTTAGGGCCATAGATGGTTTCTCCCGAATGTTTCTGAGCAAGGAGCACGAGTTCGACCAGGAAACGAATCGGAAAATTCACATTATCCGGAAGAATGCAGAAAAGATGGATAGGCTCATCAACGATCTTTTATATTTCTCAAAATCCGGTCGGGCCGCGATATCTCGCAGTAAAATCAGCATGGAACTGCTTGTAACCGAAATATGGCAAGACCAGCTCTCTGCCAATCCTGATCGCATGCTGGAACTTAAAAAGGAACCGCTCCCCAATGCAGTTGGAGATGAAAACCTTATCCGCCAGGTACTCTCGAACTTAATATCCAATGCAGTAAAATTTTCCAAACGGAAAGAAACAGCAATGATTGAGATCGGGAGCAATTCGAATGCAAAGGAAAACGTATATTATGTGAAAGACAACGGGGCCGGATTTGATATGGAGTATTCCAATAAGCTTTTCGGCGTTTTCCAGAGGCTTCATTCCGAAAGTGATTACGAGGGAACCGGTATCGGCCTTGCAATTGTCCAGCGTATCGTTCATCGCCACGGCGGCCGGGTCTGGGCGGAAGGAGCGGTCGGAAAGGGCGCTATTTTTTACTTTGCGCTACCCAACCGAGAATAATCCAATATCTCTGGTGCAGCTACGACTCACGGCCTCGGAGAAAGTAGTTTTCCTTGTCATTGCGAGAAACGCAGTGACGAAGCAATCTTATAAATTCATTAGCTTAGACTGCTTCGCTTCGCTCTCCGACAAAGACCTCGGGACAAGCGCAATGACCCGTTTCAGGACTTTTTACGAAATCATCACAACTGACGATCTCGCACCGATCATTATTTTCCAGAGTACTCCTGATAAGGTTGCCTCGCAGGAGGTGACCATCTCAAGCACATCGAGATACGCAACTCCCAATGGAATACCACCTGAAAGTTCAGCGGGATTCCAAATTCTCCAAGACTCTTATCTTTATCCCTATTATAAATTCAGGCTTTTTAACCGGGAATATCGGGGATAATTCAATAGTTCATAAACTTACCTGTGGTAAATTAAACACGTACTTTCGAGAATAAGCTTGAGAAGAGAGATCGGGCGCACGTGCATCGGATGAGAATACCCATCCTGCGCACATTCGGTTCCGGAAGCTTTTGGAAAACAAATAAAAAAAATTTTAAAGGAGGAGTATATGAAAAAGCTGGCTATCATATTGGCACTCTTTGCATTTGTAATGATTGGATGCAAGTCCATGACGGGGGAAACGACCAAAGAAGCTACTAATGACGCGGCTATAGTTTCCAACGTGAACGGCAAAATCCTCGCAGATCCCGATCTGAAATTCCTTCAAATTAATGTCAACAGCTATGAAGGAAATGTTACCCTGACCGGAAGAGTCCCCAGCGAAGCTGCCCAAACAAAATTGATCGATATGGCAAAGTCAACCAAAGGAGTTAAAAGCGTAACCCCCAATCTCGTTGTAGGGTCAACAGAACCAGCACCTTCTGCTTCCGTTCCAAGCAATGCGCCTCAAAGTTCGGTTCCGTCCTCTTCAGAACCGGTAGTTCGATAACTCAGTATGATGCGGGGCTTCGGCCCCGCTATTTCTAAATTGTCTTTTTGATCTTGCCCTCAACCGATAGGGTTACTTGTTCCAAAGGGATAGATCTTTGCGCCTGTTCCATTGCTTTTTGGACAATGACGGAAAGGCCACGGCAGCAAGGTACTTCCATCATGAGCACCGTAACACGGCGGATGTCGGCTGTTTCAAAGACGGCTTTCAATTTTTGGATGTAGCCCTGGACATCATCGAATTTCGGGCAACCGATCAAGACCGCCCTGCCCTTCAGGAAATCCCGATGGAAATCGGGATAGGCAACAGGAGTACAATCCGCTGCGATCAATAAATCAGCCCCTTTCAGAAAAGGCGCTGACGGAGAGATTAGCCTGATCTGAACAGGCCAATGGGTCAATTCGGATGGGTTTTTCCGTTCTTTCACAGCTCCTTCTTCGGATCGCGATGGTTTTTCCTTTTTCAATGCACGCATGAGCGTTGACGGACAGCCACACGGCATCACAGTGGCATCCCCTTCCTTTTTCTGATTTCGGTCTTGCAGATGTATCTCAACGGCATACGGATCGAAAGCTTCAGCTTCCTTCTCGATTACCTTCAAAGCCCCTTTCGGACATTCTCCCAGGCATGCGCCCAAACCGTCGCAAAGGCTTTCCGATATCAATTTAGCTTTTCCGTTTACAATCCGGATTGCTCCTTCCGCGCAATTTGGTATGCATAAACCGCAGCCATCACATTTTTCTTCATCAATGGTGATAATCTTTCTGCCTGTCTTCATGGCGATCCCCCCTCTTCCTTTTTGATTTTTTTATACCCGATTATACAGGAACCGCCTTGATCTAAGTCAAAATTTCATATGGTTGCATAAAAAATGATCACGGACCGGAAATACATCTTTCCATTAAATGTAAATACCTCTCCGTCACCTGTTCGCGTGGAGCAGCCAGCAATTCATCGAAACAGGATATCCCATCCCAGGCCCCCCTGATTCTGCTTCTGCCGTCCTGAGAGGCAATCCGCAACAGATAAATCAAAAACCTGTAAAGGCTGTAACGGCGCAAGCAGTTCCTGGCAGGCGATCCCGGGGACGCGTGCTTGCAAACCACATAAGCCCGATTCAGCATATTGATCAATCCCCACTCGTAATCGTCCGTCCTTTTTCCGGGCATTTTAAAATGATATACGAGGGCCTTTTCGCAACAGACGATCAGGCGCTCCTGCAGAACGTACAGAGATGCATCCCGGTCTTCCATGAGTGAATAACGGCCGAGATTTTCATCAAAACCGGTTCTTCGGATCATATCCGTTCTAAATGACATTTGAAACCCGGTCATCGGCCCGAAAGGGACAGCGCTTTCTTCTCCCAGCCAGGGCGGAACGGTCCTATTTTTAAGTCTCGAAAAGCCTTCCACATAGATGGGGTCCATGAAAAAGGTTCTTTCAAACATATTAATGAAGCGGCTCATAACCTCA
The DNA here is from genome assembly GCA_002403175.1 of Syntrophaceae bacterium UBA4778. The sequence goes on from DHHG01000322.1 coordinate 13,388, forward strand.
CGCAAATAGAAACGGCTCTTGCGATCTGATTTTTCCTTTGACTGCGATCCGAATTGGGGAGGAGGTTCGGAAGTTTCGCAGGGACAAGCGGCTCCGATCATTTCCTCACGGTCCCGTTCGTAAACCCGCATGACCCTTTCGGTCAAACCCGGATACCACAAGGCGTCATCATCCGGGAAAAAGACAACCGGCGATTTTACGGAACGGAGCCCGAAGTTCCTTTGGTATGAAGAGCCTGCTTTTGACAGGAGGATCTGGAGGCTGATATCCTTTCCGGCCTGGTTAATGATCCGCTCGATTTCCACTTTGGTTTCCGCATGGTTATCGCTTGCGTCGACTATGATCAGATTCCGGGGCAGCTTTTCCTGGGACAGCATCAAGGGAAGTGATACCCTGAGAGCAGGGAGCCGATTTCGCGTGGCAATGACAATATCGAATTCCATCCCGTCACCTCGTAAAAGGTACGATAGCATTTCAATTTTATTTCGAAAGAGATCGGGACCTAAGTAAAACGTAGTGGATTCATAAAAATATGTCAAAATGGAATAATTGCCTCTTGCTTGACTTGACTGCCGATGATATGAACGAAACTATGGACTCTCTAGAAATGATATCCTCCATTCCTCTTTTTGAGGGGTTGCCTAAATCACAGTGTGAAGCGCTAAACAGAATTGCCATTCGGAAGCATTACCGGAAAGGCCAGAAAATCTTTTCCGAAGGCGATCCCGGAGCAGGCTTGTATTCAGTAGTTTCGGGTCGGGTTAAAATATTCAAGCTTTCTCCGGATGGGAAAGAGCAAATTTTTCACTTTTTCCATCGGGGAGAAATTTTCGGAGAGGTTGCCGTTTTCACAGGCAAGGGATATCCGGCCAATGCCGAGGCCCAGGAAGATGGCGATGTTCTCTTTTTCCCTCGCCTCGATTTTGTACAATTGATAAAGCAGGACCCCTCCCTGGCCCTGAATATGCTCGCAACCTTGTCGTGGAGATTGCATAAATTTTCAGATCTGGTTGAGGATCTTTCTCTAAAAGAGGTTCCAAGCCGTCTTTCAGCTCATCTGCTTTACCTGAGCAGCATTCAGGACGGTTCCAATGATTTGGAGCTTCAGATTTCAAAAGGGCAATTGGCAGCGCTGCTGGGGACCATCCCGGAGACGCTGTCCCGAATCCTTAACAAGATGAATCGACAGGGGCTGATTTCTACTGACAAATCTATTATCCGGATAATTGATAGGAAGGCAGTTGAAGAACTGGCACGGGGGGACAGAAAGCTCGGTTGAGGTTTACAAACAGTCGGGATTGACATCCCCTTTTCATTCATTTAAACTATAACAAAGTTCGATGTTGAAAGGGTTTTTATCTTGAAGGAAGCTTTCCTCAAGGATTATTCTTCCATCTTTCTTCAGTTTCGTTTTTTTTCTAATCGGTTTCTCAACCTTTTTCAATCCCATTTAATTCAATCAAAAATGATCATTTCCATTGGGAGGTGCCCTCCATGATCGATGTAATTCCTAGGCAGGAAATCCTGACTCGAAACGAATTAGAAATTTTGGCAGAGACAACCGAGAAATTCTGCATTTCCATTTACATGCCGACCTCCTGGATCGGCGCAGATATGCAGCAAAATCACATTCGCTTTAAAAACCTGTTGCGTAGCGCCCAGGATCAATTAGAGGATAACGGGATGCGTGCGCAGGATGTACAGGAAATGCTTGCGCCAGGATATGCTCTCCAGAAAAATTCTCCCTTCTGGAGAGAGCAGAACACCGGCCTTGCGACATTTATATCTAAAAATCTTTTCAGGTATTACCGCTTGCCCCTGGAACTTCCGGAAGTGATTTCGGTCAAGGATCGGTTTCACCTTCAGCCGCTCCTTCCCCTATTCAGCAGCAGCGGACGGTACTATTTGTTGTCCGTAAGCAAAAAAGCGGTTCACTTCTATCAGGGAATGCGTAATTGCATTATCGAGCTGGAACCCAAAAACCTCCCCAAAAAACTCGACGATACCATTAAATTCGACGTAACCGAAAGGCAGAATCGAAACCGACCCGGTGCGAGGGCAGGTGCAACCTCCCTTTTCCACGGCCATGGGTCATGGCAGGATGAAACCAAAGATCAGGTCGTAAGATATCTGAACGACATCGACCGTAGCATCCAAACCTTTCTGAAAGAGGAGCAGGCACCTATCGTATTTGCCGGAGTGGATTATATCTTCGCCTATTACCGTGACCTCACTTCCAATCCAAATTTGCTCAGCGAGGCAATCATAGGAAATCCCGATGCACAGCGTCCAGACGAACTCTCCAAGGCTGCTTGGGATATTGTGCAGCCCTACTATCATAAAACCCTGGATGCAGCCCTGGCGCAATATCGCCAATCAGCCGGTACAGGCCTCACATCAACGGATCTGAAAGAAATCGTCCCAGCCTGTTACCAGGGAAGAACGGGCATTCTGTTTGCCGCATCCGGCCAGAGAAAATGGGGAACTTTCGTTCCTGAGAGCAATGAAATCACCCTGCATCAGCGTGAAGAAAAGGGAAGCGAAGACCTCTGCGATTTGGCCGCTATTTACACCTTTCTGAACAAAGGAGTTGTTTACGAGCTGCAGCCTCAGGAGATGCCCGATCGGGCTTTAGTGGCCGCTATCTTCAGATATTAAAGGCCAAAAGAATATATTCTTTTGGCTGAAGAATAAATCAGGTTTTTCGAAAGATAAATTTCAGGTTTTTTGCCATAGCAGGATAGGCCAAAAACATGTAATGAATTGATTAGCTTGGAAAGCATATTTTACATTGCCTTCCCCCGGTCACCAGCATATGGCAGTCAGGAATAAGCCGCCCTGGCCTGCCGAAGAGCGCATGGAAAAGGCTAGAACCCATACTCTTACGACTCCGCCGCGCTCGGGCTGGATGACCGGATGATATTCCTTTCGACCTTTAAAAGGTCGTTCGTCCCCTCCTGCCCGCCGTATGATAAATATTGTTCTAATATTTATCCTCAACGTGAGACAATGGCCCTAATTCATGATCAGAAGATTGATTTGACCTCCGGTGATACATGGACAGGTATCTGGAGACTTTCCTGGCCCATGTTGATCATGATGGTTTTCAATTTCTTTGTCGGATTCACCGATGTTTACGTGGCCGGGTTCATCAGCCCGAAGGTCCAGGCGGCGGTCGGCTATATCACCCAGATCTATTTCATTGTGGTGATTGTGGCTAACGCAATCAGCATTGGAGCGCTGGCCTTAATCGCCAGAGCGGTTGGAGCAGGAGATCAGGATAAGGCTATTTCCGCGGCGGGACAGTCGCTCACTCTGGGTTTAATCGTCTCTATAGCTTTTACTGCAGCCTGCCTTCTGTTCTATCGCCCTATCATAGCCATTGCGGGATTTCCTTCGGAGATCAGGGACATTGCGGAAACATTTCTCATCATTTTTTCCTTCGCACTCGGCCCCAATTACCTTCTGATCATCTCGAATGCTGTCTTCCGCGCCGGAGCAGAGGTAAAAAAACCTCTCGTAAGCATGCTGGTTCTCAGTCTGGTTAATATCGCCCTGGATTTTTTTCTTGTCCTGGGGATTTCTCCTTTTCCGAAACTCGGTTACCCGGGTATTGCCTGGTCCACTGTCTCGGCCACCCTTCTTGGAACGGTCCTGAATTTGATTTTTCTCGGAACAAGCCACAGGTGGAGATCGATATACTCAAGACGAGAATCGATCTCCTGGAAAAGTGTAGTTTCCATCTTTAAAATAGCCTGGCCTGCCGCATTCCTCCAGATCGCCTGGAACCTGGCAAGTCTGACCCTTTATGGAATTCTCGGAAGATTAAAGGAGTCAAGCATTGTCGCCCTCGCAGCCATTGCCAACGGGTTAAGGATAGAGGCCATCATCTATCTTCCTGCCTTTGCCCTCAATATGGCCGCGTCGGTCGTTGTTGGTCAGAATCTCGGGGCGGGCAATCCGGACAGAGCTGAACAAATGGGCTGGAAAATCGCCTCCGTCGGTATAGCTGTTACCAGCCTGATTGCAGTGGTTATCTTTATCTGGGCCGAATATTTTGCATCCATACTGACCGGAGAGAGTCCTGTTCTGGCGGAAACCACTCTGTATCTCAGAATCAATATGCTTTCCGAACCTTTCATGGCCCTCAGCACAGTGATGGGCGGCGGTCTTCAGGGTGCAGGAGATACCCGCACGACCATGTGGGTAATTATTTTCGCAATGTGGTTCATAAGAATTCCCCTTTCCTATTTTCTGGCGCTCACAATGGGATATGGCGCCGCCGGCGTTTGGAGCGCTATGGCATTTTCGATGTCATGCCAGGGCCTCATCATGGCCTGGTGGTTTAAAAAAGGAAACTGGAAAAAATTGGAAATAAAATAAAGGATTCTGGTAATTACCTCGAATCTTTGAACCCTCGATCCCTGTTCCCCTTTAACACTATAGGAGATAACATGCTACGCCTCTACAATTCTCTCGGGAAAAAAATCCAGCCATTTCATCCTGTCAATCCGAATGTAGTCAATATATTTACCTGCGGCCCTTCGGTCTATCAACGGGCTCACATCGGCAATTTCCGCACCTTCCTCTTTGAGGATATTCTCGTAAAATATCTCCAGTTTTCCGGTTACAGAGTAAGACGAGGGATGAGCATAACGGATATCGAGGACAAGGCCATTGTGGAAGCCAGAAAAGAAAATACAAGCCTGAAAATTCTGACCCAGAATAATATCCGTGAATTCTTTGAAGAAGCGGGCCTGCTGAAAATCAAAAAACCTGATATCCTGCCCCTCGCTTCCAGTCTTGTCAGGGAGGCGGTGTCCATTATCGAGGATCTGACACTTAAAAAAAATGCATATTGGCATCAGGGGGACGTGTTTTTCGATCCGTTGACCTTTCCGGGTTTCGGAAAAGTATACGGCCTGGACATGTCGAAATGGCCAAAAAATAGGAGAAGGTTCAGCCGCGACACCTATCCCGGAATGCGATGGAATCTGGGTGATTTCATCCTCTGGCATCGATGCAGCGGAGACGAAGCTTATTGCTGGAATACCCGCATCGGATTTGGAAGGCCCGCCTGGAATGTTCAGGATGCAAGCATGGTGAGCCGGTATTTCGATGAGACACTTTCCATCTATTGCGGCGGAATCGATAACATCATCCGACATCATGATTATTCCGTCGCAGTTGTCGAATCGATAAAACCCTATCCGATGTCCAGGTTCTGGCTGCACTGTCATCATTTGTATGCCGACGGACGCAAAATGTCCAAGAGCCTGGGAAATATCATTTACACGGAGAACCTGCTGAAGCTGGGATACTCTCCCGCCGAGATCAGGTTCTTTCTCGTAGACAATCACTATCGTGCAAAAATCAACTATTCGGAAAAGAATTTCCGAGCTAGCTCGGACCGGCTTGCAAAATTACGGGAGATGGTCCAAAAATTCAATGGTTTATCCGGAAGCTCTCCCCAAATGCACTCCGATAGAGGGGTTCACCTCAAAAAAATTTTCATGCGGGAAATGGACAACGACCTGAATGTCTCCAAGGCCTGCGACGCCGTACTGAATTTTCTTTCCGGGATCCATTGCCAGAGACTCGCTCCCGGCGAGGTCAAGGATATTTTCAGCACACTGAAAGAAATCGACGGTGTACTGGGCGTGCTTTTCTGATCAATTATCCCCAATGGAATAATTAGATAATTTAAATTCTCCAGGAGCCTTGACAGTTAAAGGATGGAGATGCTAAAAGACTCAGTCACGGGGTATCAGAATGAAAATCCAGATGACCAGAACATCCATCATTATTGCTGCGGTGCTATTTTTTGTATCATCTCTGGCATTGGCCGTGCACCATGACGATTACCCTTTTCAGACGGTCTCTTGTTCTATTTGCAAAGTCAAGAATTCCAATTCCGGAACTCCCAATAAGTCACTACCGGACCACATCCTTTCAACTTTTAAAGCACCCCTTTTCGGGAACCACCTCCAAGAATGCTGGGGGATCCCCCTCATGGATCACTTACCCGAATCCAAAATCCTTTTTTCTTCTTTTTTCAACAAGGCACCTCCAGTTTTTAACTTTTAAACCAGAAAAGCGCTGAATTTTTCTGCGACTCGGAAACCTGCTCATCATGCCTGTTCAGGATCCGGGAACCGCTTACTTCAAATTCAAAAAATAAAAAGGAGATTGAATATGAACTGTCCCATATGCAATGTAGCCCTGGTCATGTCGGAAAGACAGGGGATTGAGATTGACTATTGTCCTCAGTGCAGAGGCGTCTGGCTTGACAGAGGCGAACTGGACAAAATCATCGAACGCTCGACAGGTGAAAACCGGCCCCAAGCGTCACCCGGCTCGTATAAGGAAGATTACAATAGACATCAGGGAAAAGATCATAGGGATCATGATAATTATCATCACCACAAGAGGAAGGGATTCCTTCACGACTTGTTCGACTGATCGAAAAGAGGAAATTCTATGAACGTGCAGGAAAGGAAGACCCGGGTTGCACTCCTGTCGGTTGCCTCCAATGCGACACTTGTATTAATGAAGCTCATCGTGGGGTTAATGATCGGGTCGGTTTCCGTTATTTCTGAAGCCATTCACTCCGGAATGGACCTGGTGGCCTCGATCATCGCATTGTTTTCCGTGAAAACATCCAGCAGGCCCGCCGATGAAAGCCATGCGTTCGGACACGGCAAAATCGAGAACATCTCCGGTACATTAGAAGCGCTGCTCATTTTTATAGCTGCAGGCTGGATCATTATTGAGGCCATTGATAAATTGCTTCACCCCAGGCCAGTCGAAACCGCACTTCTCGGAATCGGAATCATGCTGTTTTCAACCCTCACGAACCTTCTCGTGTCTCAACAATTATTTAAGGTAGGCAGAGAGACGGATTCCATAGCCCTGCAAGCCGATGGCTGGCACTTGAGGACGGATGTCTATACCTCTGCAGGTGTTATGGCGGGGTTGTGCGTGATCTGGACCGGCAGTTGGTATTTCCCGGAATACGACATTGGATGGCTGGATCCGGCCTGCGCAATCGGAGTGGCTCTTTTGATCATTAAGGCCGCTTACGATCTGACCGTTCAATCTGCCCGGGACCTGCTTGACGCCAACCTCCCCTTGGATGAGCAGAACTGGATTCGGAGACTTATCGAGAATCAGCAGGATACGGTGCTTGGTTATCATCATCTCCGAACCCGCAAGGCGGGACATTTCCGTTTCGTCGAGTTCCATATTCAGGTGGACCGGAAGATGACAGTGGAGGAATCTCATTCTCTGTCGCAAAAACTGTCAAATAAAATAAAGGAGCACCTGCCCCATACGACTGTGACAATTCATATAGAGCCCTGCACAGGCGAATGCTCGGACAAATGTCTGGCGGGTTGTCTGGTTTCAAGTTCCGAGCCAACCAAATTGCATAACTCCCAAAAAAGATTATTAACACCTCGATGCTAGAGGATCGAAAATGAATACATTCAAAGTCATTATATTGCTGGCATCCCTTTCAGGCGTCCTTATGATCGTGGGAGCCGTTGTTGCCGGCCGACTGGGTGTATTGACAGCCCTGGTCCTTTCCTGTCTCATGAATATAGGCGCTTACTGGTATTCTGATTCGCTCGTATTAAAGATGAACAACGCGCAGCCGGTTTCAGAATCCGCAGCACCCGCTCTTTACGATGCAGTTAAAGGTTTGTCTGAAAAAAACCATATTGCCATGCCCAAGCTTTATATCCTTTCCGAAAGCGCGCCAAATGCTTTTGCAACAGGGAGAAATGAGGACCATGCAGCCGTTGCCGTCACCCAGGGACTTTTAGAAACGCTTGATCGAAATGAACTCGAAGGGGTAATCGGTCATGAACTGGCACATATCCAAAACCAGGATATCCTGATCGGTTCCATGGCAGCCACCCTGTCCGGAGCGGTCGTAATCCTGGCCAATATGGCAAAGTGGGCGGCAATTTTTGGAGGTGGGCAGGACGGCGAGGGAGGCGTGATCGGTTCGGCTGTTGTTGCAATTGTCGCTCCCGTCGCAGCAACAGTAATCCAGATGGCAATTTCGCGCTCGCGGGAGTATGTGGCCGATGAGGGCGGTGCCCGAATATCGGGGCATCCTGAATCACTGGCAAATGCCCTTAGAAAATTGAGTTCCGCTTCGAGAAAGACGAGAATGGATGCGAGTCCCGCAACGGCTCACATGTTTATTGTGAACCCACTTCGGGCCGACTCTATCTCGAATCTTTTCAGTACGCATCCGCCTATTGAAAAGCGAATAGAGAGACTTATGAAGATGAAATCACACAAAGAGTCATAACCAGAACGGATCATTTCGGGAACTGATCCGAAATATAATAGGAGAAGTCATGAAAAAATTTGTATTGATAATAAGCATACTATTACTACTCATCCTGTCGGGATGCGGAGATACATTCAAGGGAGTGGAATCGGATCTGGAAATCAAAATAAGCGGTACCCCCGATATGAAGATCAGTGGGCATTATGCTTTTGTTTCAACCGGGGAGGTCCCCAGGCCAAATAACGTGGAAGGAACTGTACCGGCTCAGTACAAAGGGAAAGGAATCACAGCGCTTTGCCTTTTCAGGAAGACAT
>DHHG01000001.1 GCA_002403175.1 Syntrophaceae bacterium UBA4778
TCGATTACAAAGATACCATGTCTATCGTGGGTCTCATTGAAGAATCAGGATCTGAAAAAATCATTGCGGAAGCCAGGTATGTTCGCGACCCTGAAGAAAACTACGCCGACACCGCATTTATTGTAGACGAAGCATACAGCAACAAAGGAATTGCAACCTTCCTGTTTGCTAAGCTGATTCAAATCGCCACTTCCAGGGGAATTAAAGGATTCACGGCTGACGTTCTCACCGACAATGATCCGATGTTGGAGGTCTTCAAGAGATCTCAATTTCCAGTTCAGGTGCTTCCTGAACTAAATGCATATCGGATCAGGATTCCATTCGCAAAGGCAGGTTAGAGAATTTCGATCTCGATTGATCTAATCTCCGAGCAGCGGCAAGAGAATAATACCGATAAAATCCTGCAGAAAATGCATGACAATCGGTGCAATAAGGTTCCCCCTCCAGAGGTAAACGACGGCAAATGCCAGGCCCATTACAGCGACTGTCGCCATCCCTGCAGATCCCTCGTAGCCGTGACCGGCGGCGAAAATAACTGATGAAATAACCAAAGATACCCAATTTCTTTCCATGAGAGCTTGTAATCTGAGGATCAGATAACCGCGATAAATAGTCTCTTCTCCAATCGCCACGACGGTAACCAGGACGAGTGCGAGAGCCATCTCGATGGGACCCTGAGCTGCAAGAAAGGAAGGCAGAGAATCCGGGGGGGCGCTAAGCCCCAGACTGAGGAAAAGGTTCCCGACTAACTGAATGATAACGGAAAAGGGTATAAATAGAATCAGGCCGATCCAAATTTCATGGGCAAATCCGACTGGTATCCAGCCGATACGCCTCACCGACTCTCCATTGCGCCAAAGAAAAAAGAGAATCAGTCCAACTAATGAAATATTGTGAAAAATTACAGCACAGGCCGTCAGAATAAAACTATCTTCGTTCAAGGTATTTTCGAAATAGGAAAGGACAATGGAGGGCAGGAACAGGAAAACAAAAACCATGAATTCCACCAACTGGATCTTCCTGCTTGGCGTGTTTTCCTGTTGAATTTCTATCTCCTGATTCATCCCAGTTGTATTCTCCACAAAATCAAATTTGCTTGACAAGCGGCACTGCATCTGATCGTTTATTTAATAGTATACTATCGCTGGGATGATCAAAAGAAAATTTATGGGCTTGTGTTCGAAAAATGCATCATGCACTGATTTTTCTCCTGTCTGGCAATACAGGGTAGCGCTATTCAAGTTCAGGGCTATAATTTATCTTGATATACATGGGAAAAGCCGATGAGCTTGCTTCTGATTTACCCTCCTGTGGTGAAACCCTGTGAACCTCCGGCGGGATTGGCACGCCTTGGAGGCGCTTTAAAGGCCCATGGAATCCAAAGCGTGTTGCTGGATGCCAATCTGGAAGGTTTTCTTTCCCTGATTGATTCACAGATTGTTTCAACAACGGGGGAAGATCCCTGGACACGACGGGCGGTTAAGAACAGAAATCTGAACAAGGACCTGCTCAAAAATTCCGACCTATACAGCCGTCCGGATCATTACCGCAGAGCTGTTCATGATCTGAACAGGCTGGTCTCCCTTTCCGGTTCCGCTTCAGGAATCCAAATAGGCTTTTCCAATTATCAGGACAGAATGCTTTCCCCGCTGAAGAGCTGGGATTTAATTGGGGCTGCTGAATCCCCTGAAAGGAATCCATTTTATATTTATTTCCGGCGGAGACTTACAGATTTGCTGGAGAAGAATAATTTTTCGTGGATAGGATTATCCGTAAATTTTTTAAGTCAGGCCCTGACCGCCTTCGCCATGATCGGTTTTTTGAAAAAAGAAAATCCGAATTTGAAGATCCTTCTGGGAGGAGGCCTGATTACGTCGTGGGCCGGTAGATTCGATCTCCATGATCTTTTCCGGGGGCTGGTTGATGAAGTCGTTGCAGGGGATGGGGAAGCACCCCTCGTTGCCCTTTGCGGCAACTCCGCCAGATGTGGTGAGGCTTATACGCCACAATACAGCGCATTCCCCTGGCAGGATTATTTTTCTCCGGGCCCCATTCTGCCGTACAGTGCTTCGGGAGGTTGTTATTGGCGCAAATGCGAATTTTGTCCGGAAAAGGCGGAACAGAATGAATATCGCCCCGTTTCGGCAGAAAAGGTCATATCCGATCTGGCCTCCCTGGAAGACCTAATCAAACCGTCACTCATCCATTTTCTCGATAATGCGATCAGCCCTCATCTCATGAGAGCCATGATTCGGCACCATCGCGGTACGCCCTGGTATGGCTTTACCAGGAGCTCATCCGATCTGACTGATCCCGAATTCTGCCGGGCGCTGAATCGGTCCGGATGTACAATGCTTCAGATCGGAATAGAATCCGGCGATCAGCGTGTTCTGGATGATCTTGATAAAGGAATCGATCTGGGAATGGCTTCGCAGGTCCTGAAAAATCTCAAGGAGGTCGGGATCGCAACGTATGTCTATCTCCTCTTTGGGACGCCTCCGGAAAATGAAGAGAGCGCTAGAAAAACGCTGGAATTCACTGTGAAGCATCAGGCCTGTATCGATTTTATCAATGCGGCCATTTTTAATCTGCCAGCCGAAAATGAAAGTTACCCGGAACTTCGGACCAATGATTTCTATGAAGGAGACCTGTATCTTTACCGGGATTTTACTCATCCACTGAACTGGGGGAGAAAAGCCGTGAGGACCTTTCTTGAAAATGAATTCAAGATGCACCCCGCCATCAGGCCCATCATCCTACGCGATCCGCCTTTGTTCACCTCGAATCATGCACCATTTTTGTTTGGCAGCTGAAAAGATCTGGCTGTCTGTCCGGAGTTCTTTCTCTCCATATAGATTTCTAAGAAGAGTCAAAACTCATTCAGAGAAATATAATAACCTTTGCAGGAACTCTGTCGCTGTGCACGATACATTGACCTTCGAATCCTGAATCTCCCCTTATTTTCCTCAGTAGCAGTTTGCCATCGACTGTGCTACAAGAGCTTCCCATGAAAAATCGCATTCTCATTACTTGTTCCAAGGGGATAGCCCCTATTCTGAAAGAAGAGGTACTGGCGCTCGGATTGCCTGTACAGAAGGAACTTCCGGCAGGCGTTGAAACGTTCGGGACGATATTTGATTGCATGAGGCTGAACCTGCATGTCCGTACAGGCCACCGTGTCCTGCTTCTTTTAAAGGATTTTTCCGCTTCGACGGTAAATGACTTTTATACCGGGATCAGGCGGATTGCCTGGGAAGATATCATTCCGGACAATGAATATATCAGCATTGAATCGTCCGTTGACAATTCTTCCATTCAAGATACGCGCTTCGCCAATCAGAAATGCAAAGATGCCATTGCCGATCGCATGAAGGAGAAATGCGGACGGCGCCCCGATTCAGGTCCGGCAAAAAGAGGCGCCTCTTTCTTCGTGTACTGGAAAGGAAGCAAGTGCAGTATTTACATCGATACTTCCGGTGAACCCCTTGCGAGGCGCGGATATCGTAAAGATCCGTTCAAGGCTCCAATGCAGGAAACCCTTGCGGCTGCCGTCATCCTTTCAACCGGATGGAAAGGGGAGGGAAATTTCATCAATCCGATGTGCGGCAGCGGAACCTTGGGGGTCGAGGCGGCCTTGATTGCGTTGGATAAGGCGCCGGGCTTGTTGAGAAATAACTTTGCCGTCATGCACCTCAGGGATTTTCGGCGTTCGGAATGGGATATCATGCGGGATGAGGCCAGGAAAAAGAGTAAAAAAAAATCGGGTGTCAGGATGATACTGACCGATATCGATCCGAGAGCGATTCAGGCTTCCCGCAGCAATGCCCTGACTGCCGGGGTTGAACACCTGATGAGTTTCGGACAATGCGACTATTCAGAAACGGAGGTTCCGGATGGGGGCGGGCTGGTGTTATTCAATCCCCCTTATGGCGAGAGACTAGGTGAGCTGAAGGAGCTGGAAAGCGTCTACGCGGGAATCGGTGACTTTTTCAAACAGCGTTGCCAGGGTTATACGGGATATGTCTTCACCGGCAATCTGGAACTAGCCAAAAAGGTGGGGTTGAAAACGAGTCGCCGCGTCATCCTGTTCAATGGGCGAATCGAGTGCAGGCTTTTGGAATACAAGCTGTACGAGGGGAGCAAGAAAGGGAAGATCAATTGATTTTTCGCACGAAACATCCCGGGTACAAAAGATTGAGCTTTTTCTTTTGAATGAATTTTATGGCCTCTGCTTTATTCGCGAACCGGCCTAAATAAACTCTGTGCCAAGTCAGATTCTTTATTTTCGTTTTCGAATGGTGGGGGTTGGGACTTGCTTTAACCTTTCGCAAAAATGCATTCATATCATCCGCATTTCGAAAAGCCCCAATTTGAATTGCATACGGTTTCTTTCGGCTGGCCCGTTCTTTTTTCTCGCTGGTCTCTTTGGGCTCAGTGTAGGATTTGATTTTCTCAACCGGAGCAGGACCTTCAACTTTGGCCTCTGGGATCTTTGGCTGTTCCGGAATAATATTCTTTTCGGTATTTACGGTTGCCTGAATGGGTTTCTCTCTGATCTGAAGGGGTTCATCACCCGGAGATTTGATTGAAAGCGGATCCGGAATCCGCAATGCGGGCAGGTCGGGCAGCGGAGCGCTCAACCAGCGTCCTTCGTGATAATAAGATTTAGATCCGGTCAACCGGTTTGTTTTTACGATATAGATTCTCTCTCCTTTTTTAAAGGGAGCGTATTGAAACGGGGTTGGCCAGATGAAGAGAGCAAATCCTGCGATTAGGGCAAGAGGGATGATGAATAGAAAAGATTTTTGGGCTATATTGTTTAGGATGCCATTGGTTTTCAGGAATCTCTTTTTTGATACGACATTTTCTCCCTCCGAAACCCTGTGAGTTTCCGGGTCACCCATTCGGATTTCATCGATGTCGGGATCGGAACCCTTTTGTTCCGGGGGGCTCTGGTACAGGTTTTCCAACTCATCGGTTAAAAATCCCTGACCTTCCTGGAATTGATCCTTTTTGTTTTTGCTCATCATTTACTCGCAAAATGGGATATTCACCGGCGGAAATCAACAAATGTCAATCCGGCGAGATACAGCCGATTTAAATAAGAAGGATCAAATTGACGAATCCGTTCATTCCAACTAATCTCCTGGTCGAAGCAATGTCGGATCGGAGAGTATGAGTTCCGAACTTTATTTTGGATACGTCAAATTCCATCTTCTGTCAATTCATTTCATGATTTTTTCTGATTGATCCTCTGGAAGGCAGGATGTGCAAACATTTTATGAGGAATTGTTCGATCTGGGCTTAATATATTGTTTGTTTTTTGATATGGTCGTATCCGAATCGAACATCAGACTGGTTAATAGGAGAAATAGTCTATGCCTACATATGAGTATTGTTGTTCCTCTTGTGGACACCTTTTTGAAAAACATCAGAGTATCACTGCAGATCCGATACGGGAATGCCCGCAGTGCGGTGGAGAGGTTCGGCGCATGATTAGTGGCGGCTCGGGTTTCATTCTGAAAGGGAAGTCGCATAGTCATGAATGTGCCGGGAACCCCTGCCGACCCGAAGGCGACTGCGGGACCCGTTGCGGCGGAGATGGATGTTGCGGCGGTTCCATGTGCGGGGGTAATTTCTAATAGAACCGGAATCCTGAAATTGTCAGCAGATCAAATCTTGAATTCCGCATGAAGGACGGTGTGATCCGAAGGTTTTTCGGCTAGACGGGGATTCATGTCGATGGAGCATCCAACCGAATGCTCTGCGAGGGGTTTTGTCGCCAGAATGTGATCGACCCTCCACCCCAAGCCTTTTTCTACAGTCCGAGGGGCTCTGTAATCAAAAAAAGTATACTGGTTCGGCTCACCGGGATGGTGTTTCCTGAAGATGTCGATAAAGCCCCAGTCTCTTATCCTGTCGAATTCTTTCCATACCACCGGGTTGAAATCAACGTGCCCGAGAATCCTTTTCGGATTGTGGACGTCGATTCCCTCCCTGGCTATATTGAGATCACCGCACAGGATCAGCTTTTGCCGGGGGTCGAAATTTCTGGACAGGTAATCGTAAAAGCGTTGAAACCACGCCAGTTTGTACGCGAACTGGGAGGCTTCCATCTTAAACCCCTGGGGGACGTAAGCATTCATAACAATGATTCCGGAGAGAGAGGCTGTTATCAGGCGGTCTTCGTCACCCTGGCCATCCTCCATTCCGTAGACAACCTGATCGGGCTTCATGGTAGTAACGATAGCAACACCACTCCCTTTTTTGCTGCCCTTGAAAATGGCATGATAGCCCAAAGCTTCGAATTCCGAAACCGGGAAAAGAGGATCTTCGGTTTTGGTTTCCTGCATGCAGAGTACAGCGGGCTTTGCCGATTCCAGCCAGGGCAGGATTATATGCAGCCGTGACCGAATGGAATTGACATTGTAAGTGGCTATCTTGAAACCTTCCAAATTTCCCTCCGGTTGTGATCTCGATTACATTCTTCTTAATCAATAACATGCATCATCGGGAACTCCAAGAAAGATTTCCGCTGATTCGAAAGCTTATTTTTTCCTTGACAGGCACATGCATATAGAAATACAAGACGCTATGAAGTGGAAACAGGGACTATATGCCGCATACTGAATTGGCGCAAGTAGCTCTGTGAAACTGATCCGGAGTTATGATCCGGAGAGACGCAATGAATTAGAACCAATACTTCAGCTTCTTCAATATGCTTTCACATTATCTGCAAGGTGTCTCTTCCCAGCTTGTTTGATGGAAAAACTACCACCGCTTTCTCGATTGATCCGGAATTGATAAATATTCACCTGGATGGCATTCGTGCATCTGATCCGGTCAACTGGAAAAGAGAATGAGCCTACTGAAACTCACAATTTTCAAGAGATTGGTCATTGGTTATCTGTTGATTATTCTGCTGGTCGTTGCTACCGGATTCTATACGACCCTTCGCTTGAATAAATTGAATGAAACTATCCGCGTAATGAATGCGATCGATGTCCAGGCAATCCGAATTACAAGGGAAATTGCGCAGGCTGTTTATATCCAGATAGGTTTTGAAAAAAAATATCTCATTTCGGGTGATCGCGATTTTGAGGAACAGTTCGAGAAAATGAATCTTCACCTGGATGAAAAAATGGCAGAGCTGGAAAAAATAGCTGCCACCCCGGAATTGAAATCCCTCTCGCAGAGGATCAAAAGATCTCATGGGAGGTACCGATTATTGTTCAACCGTATCGTTTCTATGGAGAACCCGCAAAAGGTCATTCTGGAAAGAGATAAAGTCATTTCAGATATTGAGTTCTCTATTAGGAAGATTGCGGATTTGTCTGATAAGGCGAGAAACGAGAAGCTCCAGTTATCGGAACAGATCAGCAATCAGATTGTGAAAGCGATCGCCGTTACGGAAACAGCGGCAATCATTTTGATTATTCTTATTTCCTTTCTCATTACAAGGAGTATTAACAGGCCGATCAGACTTTTACGGGAAAAAACCAAAATGACAGCAGGAGGCGAGTTCGGCCAACCGCTGGAAATAACATCGCCCCCGGAAATCAGTGAGTTGGCTGCTTCCTTCAATTCGATGTGTGCGCGATTAAAGGAACTCGATCAAATGAAAATCGATTTTATCAGTCATCTGTCACATGAATTGAGAACGCCTTTAACCGCTATCAAGGAGGCTTCCAGTATGCTGATGGAGGGTATCTTCTCGCAATTTCCGGAAAAACAGCAGGAGCTGTTTGATATCGTCAACGGTGAATGTGAAAGGCTGATTAAAACAGTCAGCCGGACACTGGATCTCTCGCGCATGGAGGCGGGAATGGCGCAATTTCAATTCGAGAGCGCAGATCTGAATCCTATTATAGAAAGAATAGGGGCCAAGCTTTCTCCTATCGCCCAGAGGAAAATGATAGATTTGAAACTGAATATTCCCGAAGGCATTCCGATCTTGAAAATCGATGAAGAGAAAATTGGTCAGGTGATCGAGAATTTGCTCGGAAACGCTTTGAACTATACCCCCGAAGGGGGTGAGATTTTTATATCGCTGTGTAGAAATTGGGAAAAAAACACAGTTGAAGTTTCCGTATCGGACACGGGATGCGGAATCCCCAGAGAGCACCTGAAAGAAATTTTCGAAAAATTCAAGAGGGTGGATGACCGAAAGGGATCGGTCAGGGGTACCGGACTGGGTCTGGCTATAGCCAAACATATCATCAATGCACATGGAGGATCCATATGGGCCGAGAGCGAGGCCGGCAAAGGAAGCACGTTTATCTTCTCCTTGCCTTTACAATCTGTGTCCTCCTGATCGTGGGTTGCTCTTTAATTGAAAAGAGCAAAAAAGGATTTCAGCCCAAGGTTGATTTTCGGGAGGGAGAGCTTGCGATATCCAGAGATGATTATACCGGAGCTTTGAAATTTTATAAAAGGATTCTGGAGAGGTCTCCGCGATCTGCAGATGAGGCCCTTTTCCAGATCGGCGTAATCTATGCATCGCCGAAATACAATGATCGGGATTATCAAAAAGCACTGGACAGTTTTCTGAAGCTGGTAAAAGAATTCCCGAGAAGTTCGCGTCGGGGGGAGGCGGAAAGAACCATTCCGCTTTTACGGGAGTTAATCAACCGGGAAAAACGAATCAAGGCCTTCAAAAAACATATTGAAATCCTGGAACTTCAGATTGAACAGATGAAGGCAATTGATCTGGATATTGAGGAAAAGAGAAGAAAGATTCTGGGTGATAAATAGTTTGTCTTTCGAATTGCGGATGAGTGTTGATCCGTAACAAAGAGACATGA
>DHHG01000059.1 GCA_002403175.1 Syntrophaceae bacterium UBA4778
GACGCGAAACAACGCTTACAGGCATCGATAAGTTCTTCCGGTCCCCTGACATTCAGGAATGTTTCCTGCTGTCCCGCAAAGCTGGCGTCAGGTAGATCTTCAGCAGTTGCCGAACTGCGTACGGCAACATCGCAGACGTCCATTCGATATTCATTGCACAGCTTCTTATAGGCGTTTACAATCTCTTCCTTTAAATCACTGGGCATTTCCGCCTGATAAATCAGGGAGCGGATCTTCTTCGCCCTGTCACTAAGATTTTGAAGATCATGTGTGTCCAGATCGGAAAGCGTTTTATTGATCTCTTCCGTTATACCTGCAGAATCCAGAAGGTAACGATATGCATGGGCCGTTATAGCATAGCCATCGGGTATTTGAACTCCTTTAGAGGTGATCTCTCGGATCATTTCACCCAGAGATGCGTTTTTCCCTCCAACTTGAGGTATATCTTTTAATTCCAATTCATTGAACCATAACACGAACTTATCGTCCATCAAAAGCCTCCTCTAGTATTGAAAGTGCCATTATTATTGATATTTTAAATTGTGAAATTTATCAACTAAGCTCGAATATGTCAATTAGAAAGAATTCGGATACGCAAGCTGACGCAATAAGTAAAAAACAAAAAGGGGCCGGAAAACTCCGGCCCCCTCGTGTACATCAGAAGAAGTTCGATTTATTTTCTATCGTCATCGTCATCTTCTTCATAGTAATCTGCAATACCCTCGGAGCCTTCCGGGACTTCCTTCGATATCGAACGGGAAATACCTTTGGCCAATAGAGCCGAGATCAGGAAGAGAAGAATGATTGCTATGATGAGAATGATAACAATCGTTGTCGTCCAGTTCTTCGCTTCTTTCTCTATGTTCTTCGAGGTTGCCTTGGCCCATTCATTGTATTTATCCACATCTATGCTCATTGCGATCCACCCGAACCCAGCTGGTTTCGGAAGGTTCTCTGAATAAAATTTAACGGGCGCGTAAGCGACAAATTTGGTGTGACCTGAAAATTTGTATGTCTTGGAGCCCGAATTTCCGGCAGATGCATCCTTTTCGATGTCAGGCAAAGCTGGATCCAAGAAACCCAGATATTTCAAATTAAGTACTTCAATTCCCTTTTTCATCAGCTCGGTATAATTCTCTTTCACCAATGAGGGAACCCAAGTGCCGTCACTATAAAGACCTTCGATATGATAATCATTGGGATGTGCGATTACAAATCCTCTGCTATCTACCATGTATGCGTAATTCCCCGATGATGCGTCCGCTCTGTAAACATAGCTGGTCTGTGTCGGTATAATATGGTTTGTGTATTCAGCGAGGTGGCGATAATCCAAAGTGATTACGAGGATTCCGGTAAGACCCTCTCTGCCGAATACTGGTGTTGCAAACCGGATAACACCGGCGTATCTCTTACCTTTTTCAAACTCAAATCGATCTACGTACAATCCGGTCAAAGGGGAGACATAGATTTCACCTTTGTTCAGAGCGATTGCTTTCTGAAAGTAATCTTCAGATTTGAATGGTGTATTTTGGGGATCACTGACGTTTCCTAAAGAAGATTTTGGAGCAACTTCCCCGTTAGTGATCTTAATCTGCTCGTTCCCTTTTTTGTCGATAAACGTCATTTCGGAATAGAGCGGGGTCATGACCTGGGAAATCTTGCCGTCAGGTAGTTTTACCCATAAATTTTTCTTGTTTTCAGCTACAAATTGTTTGTAAGAGGATTCGGTTGCCGGTATGATCGTTGCGATCAAAAGGTCCTTTTTTCTTTCCATGAGGAAATTGGCAACCTCATCCGCAGTATTGATAGCACGTACTTTTATTTCTTCCTGTGATTTTTGATCCAAGACGGTTAAGGTCCGCTCCGCGGCTATGTTTCCCACCTTAAAGAGACCGTTTGCGATCAAAATAGCCATTAATGAAATGGGGATGACGATAAGCAGGAAGAAAATCCTCGCTACTGTTAAATTCTGCTTACCTTTGGTTGTTTCTGGCATTGCCTTCTCCCCCTATGTTTTAGATTTTTTAACTTGCAGCCTTCTAGCCGAGGAAAAAAGCCTTATAGGGGTTTGCATAAAGAAGAATCAGAGAAATAACCAAGGCGTAAATAGCAATAGATTCGGCCATAGCCATACCGACCAGCATGGTCATCATAATTTTGCCCTGAACGCCAGGATTTCTTCCGACCGCTGAACATGCTCCGCCCGCTGCTGTTCCAATACCATTGCCGGCTCCAATTGCTCCTCCACCGATTGCAATTCCTGCTGCGATCATGGCTCCGACTACAAAGATAACCTTTATATAGGAATCTCCTGAGGGCAATGCTTCCGCACAAAGGGCGGCCGTTGAGGACGCAAAAAAAGCGGCCAGTACCATTGGGATGCTTAGTAAGATCTTTTTTAACATTTTTACTTTCTCCTTTCCGATTTTGAAAAATTTATTTATTCCTTTCAGGAATGGTTTTTTCCTTCCTGACGAACGATCAGATCAACTGCAATTGATATGCCACAAAAAAAATCTCTTCATGCTTCCATAACCTAAAGCAAGCATTCGTATTTTAGAAGAGAACGATTAAACATTCTCCGGAATCTTTCCATGTATTTTAACATTTCTTTAAAATTGCTTCCCTCGATTGAACGAAATGTTTATCCGGCATTCCAGCGCTCTTTTCAGAACCATGCAGATTCGGAGTAGAAAAGGAATCTTAACAAACTGGATGATTATAATGATACCGGTTGAAAAAATAAACGGCCAAATATCAGGATGGGAGGGGAAAACCCTGGAAATTTCATATTCTTATTGAAATTTTGAGATCGGAAAGGTATTAATTCAGCAGATTTGGATTGCCAGTATTGGGTATGCCTTGCCATTTTGAGCATCTCATTATTGAAATGCTGGAACTAACGATTTTTGGTATACCGGCAGATGATTTCCTGAATCGGCGGCGCTCACATGCCGCACTGTAAGCCGCCAGGAATGCGAGTGAATCAAGTTGAACATCTTGCCGGAAGGTTAGGAGAGTATTTAAGGCGTCCGTCTTGAACGGAATTGCTGATATTGGAAGGAGATATTGATGCAAGAGATTTTGACTGCCGCAACCTATGTAATTGCTTGGCTGGCTTGTGATAAGGTTTTAGGTATTGAAAGTGGCCTGACAAAACTTCTCATTTCATTGGGAGCGGCCGTTGGCGTTTATTTTCTAATGGCAGTAAGAGAAAGCAGGGTTAAAAAATCCAGGGGAGGCTCGGAGTGACCCAGGGTAGAAATGTCCCGAGAATCCCAGCCTGGCTGACCACCTTATTGGTAATCGTCCTTATTTTGATTTTCTCTTTGATCATTTATGATGCAAGGCAGAGGCAAATGGTCGACCAGTTCAATGGTCAACAGGCGGCAATTGCAAAGGGAATTTCATCCGGAATTGAGTACCTGATCGCGGGAGTTGAAAAGAGCTTGAAAGTATTTCCTCTCCTGCGGGAGGGGGCGTCGCAAGGTGTCACTGTATCCAAAGATCGGGATTTGAAATTGTTGTATACGGCTTTGGAAGGCAACGTTGAATTTTTAGCCGGAAGTGATTCGAAATTACTATCTATCTATCCGGATGATTTTGAAAAAAATAAAATAGATCTTTCCCCTCTTATTCGGCAGGTTGAAAAAAAAGGTACCGGTTTCATAGGACAACTGAATTCAAATCAGACTGAATATAAACGGAAACCTTATCCGGATCTCGTTATCATTGCAGTGCCGCAACGGGATATACATAACAGGATCACAGGAACCCTGCTGGCTGCTGTTTCCCTTCCCAGTATTCTGAATCGCTACATCGATGCTACACAGTATGATTCTTCATGTTATACCTGGATTATCGATGATGCCGGTATAATCGTTCACCATCCTGATAAAACACTGATCGGAAAAAATGCTTCTGTTCTAGAAACAGGAAATTCTGCTTCCTTGCGGGATCAGATGCTTAAAATGAAGGAAGGCAAGGGTGTTTATAAACTGCTGAACGAAGGTAAGGTTGAGAGAATGATTGTCGCATATGCCCCAATATCGCTCAGTATGAGAAAATGGGAAATTGCAGTAAGCACTCCTCACCGGCTGGTAATCGCTCAATTAAAAACGACCTATTACACAATCATGATCGGGGCATTTCTCCTTATTTCCGCCGTAGCCGTTGGAGGCTATTCCATGGTTCAGTTTGGGAAAAAGCGCATTCGGCTTGAAGAGGAAATAAGACACCTCCGAGAGAAAAGTGGTTTGCAGGAAAAGCTTGCCATGGAAAAAAGAATCGTGGATGGAATTATCGAGGGGTCGCCCATCCCGACATTCGTGATCAGTCGTGACCACCGGATTACTCTCTGGAACAAAGCCTGTTCGGATTTGACCGGCTATGCAGCGGAGGAGATGATCGGTACCGAAAAACAATACATGCCATTCTATTCTGAAAAACGGCCCACGCTTGCCGATCTGATTATCGAGCGGGACAAAGAGGGCAAGGAACTTTTTTTAGGAATGGTTCATTACTATGGGAGTAAAAGATCTCAGCCATCCGCCATTATTCCAGGAGCTTATGAGGCGTATGACTATTACAGTAAACTAGGGGGAACCCCGAAGCATTTGTATTTTCTTGCAGCCCCAATCTACAACGAAAACAAGGAAGTTATTGCGGCGATTGAAACCCTGCAGGATGTCTCCCGAGTGAAACAGATGGAGCTCAATCTCAAGGAATATGCGGAGTCACTGAAAGACGAGCTCGATGTAAATATAAATCTCAGGAAGGGAATCGAGAATCTTAATGTTTTTCTTGAATCGGTCATCAAAAGTTCTCCGGACAAGATCTATGTCCTGGAAAACGACGGTATGGTCTATTATGTGAGCAGGGGGTTTGACGGTTCCAACCTGCAAACCAAAGGAACCCACATGACCGAAACGGTCGATCCCGATAACAGGGCCCTGGTTCTGGAAAAATGGGAATGTGCTAAAAAAGGCATTTTCACTCCTTATGAGATAGAAGTTAGGTTGAAAAATGGTTCAACCAGAAATCTTCTGCTCAGTGTCACGCCGATCAAAGGAATGGATAAATTCATTATTGTTCAGAGGGATATTACCGAAATCAAAAAATTGGAAAAGAAATTTTATGAAAGTCAACGCCTTGCCGCAGTCGGTCAGCTTTCTGCCGGAATTGCTCATGAAGTGAGAAATCCGCTTTCTTCCATCAAGATGAGCCTTCAAATTCTCCGGAGAAGGCTTCAGCCGGAGGGCAATGATCTCAAAAGATTTAATATAGCGGAAGAAGAAGTAGAACATCTGGAAAAGCTGGTCAGCGATATCCTTATCTATGCGAGACCCGATGAACTGGATTTGCGTTTGTCGGACCTTAATGAGTTTATAAGAAGCTCTCTGAAATCGGCTGAGAAGGAGATCATGGAAAAAAATATAAAAGTTCATATTGACCTCTCCTCTGACATTCAAGCCTTCAAGTTCGACAATGGTAAATTAAGACAGGCCCTATTGAATATCTATCTGAATGCAGTGGATGCCATGTCGGAAGAAGGGAGCTTGTCTATTACAACAAAAACCACAACCGAAAACAAAATGGCTGAAATCGTAGTTGAGGATAACGGATGTGGTATTGATGAAAAGGATTTCCCCTACATTTTTAATCCCTTTTTCACCAAGAAAAGTTATGGTACGGGGTTGGGACTTACACAGGTGAAGAAAATAATCGATCTGCATCAGGGGACCCTTGAAATATTCAGTCAACCGGGAAGAGGAACCCGTGTTGTTATAACCTTGCCTGTTGTGGCGTGAAGGTATTCCGACCCGACTTTTTACCGGGTCTTTTAGAACGATTAGTGAACCAGGATGAAGGAGCAGGTTAATTAAAAATTATGCCCAAAATACTTGTTATCGACGATGACAAATCGATTTCTGAAACGCTTCAACTCTATTTGACGGAAGAAGGATATAAGGTTGAAGTTGCCAATACCGGGACGGACGGTCTCAACAAGGCCGTGCAGAGTTCCCCTGACGTAATTGTTCTGGATATCCGGCTTCCCGATATAGACGGTTTTACTGTTCTGGAGGATATACGGGAGGAGAATGAAAATGCCAAGGTAATCATGATTACAGCCCATCATGATATGGAAACGACCATCCGGGCTATGAAGGAGGGGGCTTTCGACTATATTCACAAGCCGATCAATATAGACGAGCTCGAGATCGCTATTCAGAGGGCTTTGAAAGCCGGCGAAATGGAAAGAAAGATTGATGGCCTCCTTACGGAGTCTTCCAGGAGCTTCAAAGTGGGAGATATCATCGGCAACGGAAAGGCCATGCGGGAAATATTCAAAACGATAGGCGTG
The DNA here is from genome assembly GCA_002403175.1 of Syntrophaceae bacterium UBA4778. The sequence goes on from DHHG01000059.1 coordinate 6,365, forward strand.
GTGACTCAGAGCCGGACGACCGTTCTGATTCAGGGCGAAAGCGGAACAGGGAAGGAATTGATTGCCAAAGTCATTCACAACAATACATCGCCTGTGGAACCGTACATTGCCGTGAACTGCTCGGCTATTGTGGATACGCTCCTTGAATCGGAATTGTTTGGACATGAAAAGGGATCTTTTACCGGAGCCATTAACAAAAAACTTGGAAAATTTGAATTAGCCCGATACGGGACCGTTTTTCTGGATGAAATCAGCGAGATGTCTCTTAATCTGCAATCCAAGCTCCTGAGAGTTCTGCAGGAGATGGAGGTTGAAAGGGTAGGGGGTAAGGATAGAGTTCGGGTGAATGCCCGGATTATTGCCGCTACCAATAAGGATTTGAAGCGAATGGTCGAAGATGGCAAGTTCAGAGATGACCTCTATTACAGACTCAATATCGTGACCATTGATCTTCCGCCCCTTAGGGAGAGAAAGGAGGATATTCCCGTTCTGATCGAATATCTGTTGAATAAAATTAATAGGGATCTCCACAAAAAAATTGCGGGTGTCTCCGGGGAGATGATGGATATATTTCTAAAATATAGTTGGCCTGGTAATGTCAGGGAGCTTGAAAATCTTCTGGTTCGGGCTGCCGTTGTGGCGAAAGGGCATGTTTTGACCCGCGAGGATTTTCCGGACCTGATCGATACGTCCAGATCTATATCTGTTGATAGCTGCGAAAAAGAGGGAAACAGACTTCTCACGTTGGATGAAATCGAAGAAAAACATATCCGCAAGGTCATTGAGATTATCGGGAGGAATAAAGGCGAAATCTGTGAAGTGCTTGGCATCAGCCGCCCGACACTGGAAAGGAAACTGGAAAAATACGGGATTGCATTTGATTAATAAACAAGTGAAAATCAAACAGAGGCCTTTCCAAATGTCAAACGGTTCTGTCGCAAATGCGCGATCAGAGCGCAATAGGCTCCCTTCAAGAATCATACACCCATCGCGTTCGCAACAACTATTTTCAATCTGCTAATTAGGCTTGAATTTCTTTTTGAGAAGTGGCATTAATTTTTGAAAAACAAAAATGAGATGCTTTCAAGTTCACTGTGTCGCGTTCGTTCCCTTTCGACTGAATCTCTTACTGCTGAAATCACATTCTCACAAATTGGGCATTCATTTTTAACTGCACTGTAAAAGGAGTGTAAAATGAAAAATCTTAACGGTATATTCACCCCGAGCAGCATTGCTGTCGTCGGGGCATCAGCAACTCCGGGTAAGGTCGGCCATGATCTATTTGCAAACATTCTTAAAGGTGATTACAAGGGGATTCTCTATCCTGTTAATCCGAGTTCCAGATCGATCCATAGTATCAGGTCATATACCACCATATCTGAAATTCCGGATCCTGTTGATCTGGCGATGATTGTTCTGCCTCCGGACGCAGCCCTCAAGGCTACCGAGGAGTCGATTCGCAAAGGCGTAAAAGGGATTGTTATTCTCTCTGCAGGATTTCGGGAGGTAGGGCACAAGGGGCGAGAGGTCGAGAACCGGATAGCTTCAATGTGCCGCGAGGCCCAGGTTCCGCTGGTCGGTCCGAACTGTTTGGGCGTTATCAATCCGCTGGCGAATGTAAGCATGAATGCGAGTTTCTCTGCGAGGATGCCGTCTGCCGGTAATATTTCGTTCATTTCTCAGAGCGGTGCGCTTTGCACATCCGTTCTGGATTTTGCAGCATACCGGGATATCGGTTTTTCCAAATTCATTTCGATCGGTAACAAGGCCGATGTTGACGAGATCGATCTTCTGGAGTACCTCTACACCGATCCGGACACGGCGGTGATCATGATTTATATCGAGGAGTTACGAGATGGTGAGAAGTTCGTTTCGACAGTTAAAAAGATTACGGCCGGCGAAAGAAACATGCCTGTCCTGGTCATCAAGTCGGGTAGAACCAGCGCCGGTGCCAGAGCAGCTGCATCGCATACGGGAGCACTTGCAGGTACAGAGGCCGTTTATG
>DHHG01000054.1:0-1601 GCA_002403175.1 Syntrophaceae bacterium UBA4778
ATTGCACAAGCATATTTATCAAAAACTTCATGCAACCTCATATTCTTAGCAAAGATAGTGCCAACCAATAAATTGTCACTTTTTACAATGTTTCTATTTATATATAAGATTAAACCTCTTAATTATCTTTGGCATGATCGCTTCCAATTGGGGAATAATTAGTCATAAGTGTCCCCTAAGAAGCCCTATCTATTTTATTAAGATTAAGACTGACAGATATAGACTCACGTATAATTAACTAAGGGGGGTAGTCAATTACCCTTAAAGTTTGGCTCCCTTTTCTCCAGAAAGGCACCGAATCCTTCAGCAATATCATTGCTTTTCATGCACACTTCCAATACGTATGATTCATAATCAAGGGCCTGCGCCAGATCCCACTGCTGAAAATTCTGAAGCCCGCGTTTGGCAAAGGCAATGGGTATGGGAGCATTCTTGGCGATGCGCAGAGCAAATTGTTTTACTGAATTTTCAAATTCTTCATGTGGATACACTTTGTTGACTAAACCGATGCGAAATGCTTCCGCAGAGTCAATAATCTCTGCAGAAAAAATAAGTTCGGCAGCTTTGGAATAACCTACAAGACGCGGCAGAAAATAGACACCTCCCCAGTCCGGATGGACCCCTCTTTTGGTAAAAATCTGGCTGAACCTGGCCTTCTCGCTCGCTAATCTGATATCGCAGGAAAGAGCCAGATTGCAGCCGCCTCCCGCGGCAATACCATTCACTGCAGCAATAACCGGCTTTTCCATCCTGTTGATTGCAAGCACCGCTTTGCACATGGCGTGTCTCTCATTGGATACCGCAGGCGCCAGGGCTTTGGTCGTGCCTGCCCCAAATTCTCCGACGTCTCCACCGGTGCAAAATGCCTTACCTGCTCCTGTAATCACCACAACCCGAACATCCTTATCAACAGCAACACCTTCCAGAACCTCGACGATCTCCTGGCGCATCTTGCCGCCAAAAGCATTCATCCTTTCCGGTCTGTTCAGAGTGATGAAAGCTATATTATCCGCCACATTAAGCAGCACATGATCCCAACTCATCATTTTCCTCCTGAAGTCATTTTATTGAGCACATCCAAAATGGACTTTGTACCATTGATCATTTTGGAAAGCACGTCGTTTACAGAACTTACATCATTGATAAGTCCTGCCACCTGTCCGCAGGGCATTACAGCTGTATGCTTGTTACCGCCCTCTCCCACATAGAGGGCATCTGCATTTCCCTGCTGTGCCATAACCTGATCGGTTTTTGCCTCACCAATGACAGTAGCTTGCTCTATAATTTCATTTTTAAGTATCCGTATCGGCATAGCCTCCTTACCGAGAACAATGGTTGAAGTCAGATCCGCAGCGCAGAGTGATTCTTTAAAAAAGGGTGGCACAGGACATTCATTGGTAGCCACAAATCTGGTCCCTATCTCCACACCTTCCGCACCAAGAGCAAGCGCNNCCGTTCGCATCAGCGATACCACCCGATGCTATCACAGGGATCTTCAATGACTGGGCAAGCACAGGTATAAGACAAAAGGTCGTTATTCCCTCACGTCCGATATGTCCGCCTGCTTCATACCCCATGGCCACGACCGCATCAACTCCCGC
>DHHG01000054.1:1758-3272 GCA_002403175.1 Syntrophaceae bacterium UBA4778
GTTTCTCCCTGGAGAGACCCGAAGCTCCTATCACACCGAACCCGCCGGCATTCGATAGGCAAGCGGCCATACTGCCCAGGGTTATGAGCCTCATGGGACCTAATATGATCGGGTAGTCACATCCGAGCAAATCCGTGATACGGTTTTCCCAACCTTTTTCCATGTTATTATTCCTCCGAATATAATGCTTTGAGCTCTGATTTCTTCACCTTCATTGTTCCAGTGAGCGGCAATTCTTTCATGAATTTGAACTTTGTCGGATATTTGTACTTGGCAACTTTATCCTTCAGGAATTCAATGATCTCCCTTTCCGTGATCGTCTCATTATGGGTCGTAACAATGAACGCTTTTCCTGTCTCTCCCCATTTATTATCAGGTACTCCGATAATTGCTGCCATCGATATCAGGGGATGAGTCATTAACGCTTTTTCAACTTCTGCCGGGTAAACGTTTTCGCCACCACTGCGGTACATGTCTTTTGCCCTGTCTACAATATAGAAGTATCCTTCTTCGTCGACGTATCCCAGATCGCCGGTATGGAGGACGCCCTTGACTATCGTACTGGCGGTTTCTTCCGGTTTACCCCAGTATCCGCTCATGACGGTTGGTCCTTTTGCACATATCTCGCCGAACTCACCCGGCGGCAGTCTTTTGCCATTCCCGTCACTGATCCAGATATCCGTAAAAAAACCGGGTTTCCCGATAGAACCAATCTTTCTTTGGATATCCTCCTTGGGCAGTAACATCATAGCGGAGTTTTCCGTCTGGCCAAATCCCTGTTGCAAATGGAGATTGCGTTTGGCAAGTTCCTCAAAAAGACTCGGTGGAGTACGCTCTCCTCCACCAACCACACGCCGTACCGAACTGACATCAATCTGGTCAAGCTTGCCGGTTTCCAGAATAAGGCGCCACATAGTGGTTAGTGCAAAGACTATTGTGCCCCTGTACCTCTGAATGTCTTCGGCAAATTCATTCGGATCGAATCCTCTGCGCATGATCATTGTCAAACCGCCACACAACGCCGGAGTCGCAACAATGAATAAGCCGCCGGAGTGGAACAGAGGCATTTGCGCTATAATCACATCCTCCGGATGAGCATCCGTATATACACCCACCTGGAAGTTTTTGAAGTAGGTCTGTAGATGCGATACAACGGCGCCTTTAGGTTTGCCGGTAACTCCGGAAGTATAGATGATGGCAAGAGGGTCATCCAAGTCTACCGGATTTTCCACACACGGTTCCGAAACAGGCTGCCCGTCAACAATTTTGTGGTAATCATCCGCCCATTCAGGACATTTAGGAGGCTGAAATCCGGGAAGAAGGTTGTTTCCACTTGGCAAGAAGATGAATTTGCCCTGTTCAACTTTAAGCTTGTTTCTTATCAAATCAATGCTTCCTAAAAAAGTATCATGGAATACCAGCAGACGCACACCACAGTCATTGAGTTGATATTCAAGCTCCGGCCCCACCAGGCGCCAGTTTAGCGGCACCAGAATAGCTCCCAGCTTGGCACA
>DHHG01000040.1 GCA_002403175.1 Syntrophaceae bacterium UBA4778
TGAATGGATGGCATCAATAGCAGCAGCGCCATCCTCGACCTCGCTAATCTGATATCCCCAGCCCGCGAGCAAAACCCGCAACATGGCGCGATGGGCCTGATCATCTTCGACGATAAGAATAGTATTTATTTGTTTCATTTTTTTTCTCTGTTTATGGAAGTCTAACTGCATATCCCTCCGGGAAAACTCCACTTTCAAACCATGCGATCCTCGTCAGAACTGTTGAAAGGTAGCGCAATCACAACCGTTGTTCCTTTTTCCGGCTCACTCTCGATCCGGATCAAACCATCGTGAGCCTCGATTATTTTGTGCGCAATCGCAAGTCCCAACCCGGTTCCTGTTGGCTTTGTCGTAAAATAAGGGTCAAAAATCCGCGCAAGGTTATCTTCAGGCATACCAATACCCGTATCGGTCACAAGGATTTCAATGTGATTGTGATTACGTTTCATTTCTACCGAAAGCATGCCACCTTTTTTCATGGCTTCAATGGCATTCAATAAAAGATTAAGCAAAACCTGCTTTATTTTGTCGGGATCAAAAGTAATCTCGGCTGTTATCGAAGGAAATATCCGGGTAACGATCGAAATCCCCCTGTCCTTTGCCTGTTTTTCTACCAGCTTCAAGGTATGAAGGATAATCTCTCCCAGCGGGCCTTTGGTTTTTTTCAGATTTAGCGGACGTGAGAACTCCAGCAACTGTCCGATCACCCGGTCCAATCTCTCAACCTCCTGGATCATAATATCCGCATTCTTCACGTCATCAGGATAGTTCCGGTACCGCTCCCTGAAATAGGTAGCAAAGCCTTTTATTGAACTTAAAGGGTTACGTAGCTCATGGGCAACGCCGGCAGCAAGACTTCCGACAGATGCCAGCCGCTGACTTCTTTCAATTTCTTTTTGAAGTCTCTTCAACTCGGTTAAATCACGCAACAAAATGATCACGCCTCTTGGATTTTTATTTTCATCTTTCAGAACGGCTGCAATGATGTCCAGAGGTTTCCTGGAATCACCTACCGGATATTCGATCTCTTTCTGCAAAACTTCTACTGAACCTGATTTCGCCCTCTGGAGATCCTTTAGCAAGGAGGTCAATATAGGAAAAAGAACCTCTTCCGCCTGTTTATTCAGAGCCATTTCTGCAGGCCATCTTATTAATTCAGCAGCTGTCCTGTTAAAAAGACTAATAACCCCGTCCTGACTGATTCCGATAAGGCCAATCGGCATGTTCTCCGCAAGGGTATCGGAAAAAGCCCTCATACGGGCAAGCGATGAACGAGCAGTCCGGACGCCTTGAGCCAGTGAAATAGATACCAATCCTGCAAAGGCAACCAGCAGCAGGATGAGGGCAGTCACCGTCAAGCGGGTAAAATTCTGCTGCCGGGCTTTGATAACCGGCTCCATATCCAGACCGACATAAATAACCCAGGCCAACGGTTCCCCTAACACCGTGGAGCTTAAATAGCGGTAAATCTCGAACGTATCAGTTCCGCCGACATTTTTCACCTGACGGTACCGGATTTTTTCCAGGGGAAAATGAACGATATCCGCTCTGTAGAATAAACCTACTTGTGAGGGGTCGCTGTCGGCCACAATCCGGCCTTGAGCATCTGTGATGACCAGGTAATCGATACCGGGCTGCTGCGCTGTTTCGATAAGGAGTTTCTGAACCTGAAAATCACCCCAATTCAATCCAGACCCGGTCCTGATCCCCGCCTCAAAAGACCGGATCAGGGCTTCTCCTTTCTCCACGTAAAACCGGGTAGTCAAATCATGCTGAATACGAACCCCCTGATAAGTCATAAAGATGAGCATGGGAACAAGAACGGCCATAGCTCCCCAAATGATCCAGGACGGAGTGAAAATCCAGAATTTGAAACGCGCCAACTGCTTTTTCAATTTCTAATGACCCCTTATGGATACTTTCGATCCACCTAAATATCATGAATGCATACATAATGCTCACCTTTTCTTTCAAGACCACCTCCCAGGCAATAAACAAAAAAATCCTCATCCATTACAATAGCTTGCATCCAATCACCTGTGGCACCCGTTTTGCTTTGCATCATACAAAAAAAGAAAGGATAAAAAGCAATGAGAAAAGTATGGACATGCCTAACAGCAATACTCTTATCAGCAGTTCTGATTTCACCCTCTTATGCATTTCACGGCAGAGGTCATAAAGGTTACTGTGGAGAATACAAAGACCCGGTAGCCTCCTGCGGGCTCAATCTGAGTGCTGATCAAAAAGCCAAATTTGAAGAACTTAGAACTGCTCACCTGAAAGAAATCAAACCACTCAAGGACAAGATGTTCAGCTTGCGGGGAGATTTGAAACTGCTATGGCTTGAGAAAAATCCGAATCAATCGAAAATCATAGCCGTCCAGAAAGAGATCAGGGCTTTGAGAGATCAAATGGAGGACAAGAGAGTTGCTCATCAATTGAATATTCTTAAGATCCTGAATCCTGAACAACAGACCAAATTCAAAGAATGCTGTGCGCG
>DHHG01000293.1 GCA_002403175.1 Syntrophaceae bacterium UBA4778
CCGGATCGAGTTTGATACGATTGACGACTTCCTTTACGGCCAATACGCCAAGATCCATACTGAGAACAGACTTTAAAACACCATCAAAACGACCAAACGGAGTTCTGACGGCACTGACAATAACGACATCATTTTTTGATTTGCTCATCCCTATTAACCCTATGTATTCTTAAATTTTTTTAGTAAATTTCCCTCCCCGCCGACTGGCGGTCGCCCTGTACTTAGCAGACAGGGATTGACATGTCAATCTGATTTTTGATAGCCTGCATGCGTTTAAATCAAGAATATCATTAAGAGACACGGCTAAAACACATGGCTGAAACCTGCAACTGATCCGATAACCAGTTTTGTAAAAATCATTACGGTAAAGAAGGTAAATAAAAATGAAATTTTTCAGAAAATCGGCAGTGATCGGAGGCGTAATAGTCGTCATCGTAGCGGCGGCTATCTATTTCTGGTTCCGTTATAACGACTCGGCGGTTCCGGAAGGACTTCTATATGGAAATGGCCGGATTGAAGCAACGGAAGTCGATATAGCTACCAAATTTCCGGGACGCCTCAGCACTGTCCTGGTTAAGGAAGGGGACCTTGTGAAAGCGGGACAGATCCTGGCCAGGATGGATACCGCGGCTCTTGAGTCTCAATTGAAGGAAGCACAGGCGATGGTCAGGCAAGCGCAGCAAGCCAAACAATATGCCGAGGCAATGATAGCGGAAAGCGCCAGCCAGGCAGAGCTCGCCGAAAAGGAATTCAATCGTTCCAACCGGTTGATCAAAAACGGATCCATATCGACGCAACGATTCGATCATGATCAGACCAATCTTAAAAGAGCCAAAGCTGCGAATGTCGCTGCAAAAGCACGGACGGAGGAGGCACGGGCGGCGATCGAGGCGGCAATGGCAAGGGTCGCCCGGTTGACGAGCGAGATCGAAGACGGCATTCTAACGAGTTCACGGGATGGTCGCGTTCTGTCGCGCATGGCCGAACCGGGCGAAATATTGCCCTCAGGGGGCAAGGTCCTGGTTATCATGGATCTCAAAGATATCTATATGACTGTATTTTTCCCTTCAAGAGAAGCAGGAAAGATCGCAATTGGTACGGAAGCAAGAGTAATCCTGGACGGCCTTCCCGACCACCCCTTTCCTGCCAAAGTTACCTATTTTTCCGACAAAGCCCAGTTTACTCCTCGGGAAGTAGAAACCAGAGAGGAGCGCCAAAAACTCGTCTTCAGATGCAAGGTGAGCCTGACGCAACCTGAAGACATGAGACTGAAGCCGGGCATGACCGGCGTTTCCTATATCCGCTTGAGTAATTCCATACCTTGGCCAGGCAGTAATAAATGAGCACTATCAGCAAGCCGAATTCTGTTATTCATATCGAGAATCTGTCGCACCGGTATGGGAACAGGGTTGCCGTTAGCGATGTGAATTTCGAAATGCCTGAAAGGAGCCGTATCTGCATTGTCGGACCGGACGGTGTAGGTAAATCAACCCTCCTCGGCATTATTGCGGGATTGCGAAAAATTCAGACCGGTACCGTCCGTGTTCTCGACGGTGATATGCGCCATCAATCCCACCGAACTGCTGCATGCTCCCGGATTGCATACATGCCGCAAGGTCTGGGGCAGAATTTGTACGCGACATTGTCTGTCTTTGAGAATGTCGATTTCTTTGCACGTCTTTTCGGCCTCTCCGGCCGTGAAAAAAGGGAACGCATTGAATGGCTGCTGGACTCGACCCGATTGCTTCCGTTTGCTGATCGCCCTGCGGGAAAGCTCTCCGGGGGCATGAAACAGAAGCTGGGACTTTGCTGCGCTCTGATTCACGATCCGGAAATACTTATTCTCGACGAGCCGACAACCGGCGTCGATCCCCTTTCTCGACGGCAGTTCTGGGAGCTGATTGATGAAATGGCGGATCGTCTCCGAAGGATCAGCATTCTGGTTGCAACCGCCTATATGGAAGAAGCAGAACGGTTTGACAGGCTGCTCATGATGGATAACGGGAAGATTCTGGCCGATTCCCGACCGAGCGCACTGAAAACGGATCTCGGTTGCCGCACCATAGAAGAGGCATACATCAAACTCCTTCCCCCGGAAAAACGTCTCGGCCACAGGTTTTTTCAGATCCCCTCCCGCGTGTCCCATGCCGGACAGATCGCTATTGAAGCCAAACACCTTACCAAAAAATTCGGAGACTTTACCGCTGTTGACGATGTCTCGTTCTCCATCGAAAAGGGAGAGATTTTCGGTTTTCTCGGATCCAACGGTTGCGGCAAAACGACTACCATGAAGATGCTGACGGGCCTCCTCCATCCGACCGAAGGAAAGGCTCTTGTTTTTCAGGACAGCGTTGAAACCGGCAGCATCGAACTTCGCAAGCGCATCGGCTATATGTCTCAGAGCTTTTCACTTTATGGTGAGCTTACCGTTCTTCAAAACCTGGAACTCCATGCGAGGCTTTTCGATCTGCCAAATGGAGAAATCCAACGGCGAGTCGATAAAATGGCGGAGACCTTTGAATTGCGGAATATTATGGATGAAAAAGCCGGAGATTTGCCCCTCGGTATCCGCCAGAGACTTTCTCTTGCAGTAGCAGTGATCCATGAACCGGAAATACTGATCCTCGACGAACCAACCTCCGGAGTGGATCCGGTAGCTCGTGATCAGTTCTGGGAATTTCTGATCGAACTGTCGCGAAAAAAAGGCGTAACCATTTTTATCACCACGCATTACATGAATGAGGCAGGGCGCTGCGACCGGGTAGCGCTCATGAGTGCCGGGCGCGTTCTGGCATGTAAGGCTCCGGACCTACTGGCAAAAGATTGCGAATGCGAGTCCCTGGAAGACGCTTTTATTACCTTTATACGAAAAGACCTGGGGGAGGATATAGGAACGAGAGAGGAACCTAAGCCCGACCTTACTTTTCAGAATGCCGGTTCCGACATTCACGCAAACAACAAGCAGAGACGAGTATTTAATTTTCGCCGACTGGCCGCCCTCGCTAGAAGGGAAACATTAGAATTAATGCGTGATCCGCTTCGCTTTATCTTTGCGATTCTGGTAGCCCCTTTTCTCCTGGTTATCTTCGGTTACGGAATTTCAACCGATGTCGAAAAAATCCGTTACAGCGTTCTGGATCGTGATCAAACACCTGCCAGCCGCACATATCTGGAAAATTTTTCCGGCTCAAGATATTTCCACGAAGAAGCCGCTTTCTCAACTTACGAATCGATGGAGAAATCCTTCCAGCGTGGAGATTTCACCGTCGCTATTGAAATTCCTCCTGGATTTGAAAAAGATCTGAAGAGGGGGCGTCAACCCGAAATCGGAGTCTGGATAGACGGCACCATGCCTTTTCGCGCAGAAGCTGCACGCCACTATATCGAAGCCGTTCACCTGGGATACCTGATGGACTTTTCGCGAAAGTTCCCGAAGGGCTCGAGGGAGTTCGGAGTCCGGATCGAGCCGCGCTATCTATACAACCAGGCGATGAAAAGCCGCAATGCCATTGTACCGGGCCTGCTGGCGGTCGTTATGATCATTGTCCCGGCCATGCTCACCGCCGTCGGAGTCGTGAGAGAAAAGGAACTGGGCTCCATCACCAATCTTTACGCCAGCCCCGTAACAAAGCTGGAATTTCTGCTCGGAAAGCAGATTCCCTATGTCGTTATGAATCTTTTCAATTTTCTGATCATGGCCATTATGGTTCTGGAGGTGTTCGGTATTTCATTCAAAGGTAGCAGTCTGGCCCTGATAGCCGGCGCTTTTCTTTATATTATGGCCAGTACCGGTCTGGGGCTCCTCGTCTCCACCTTTACCCAGACGCAAATGGCGGCTCTGGTGGCTGCATTCGTGGTAACCATGATCCCTGCATTTCAATTTTCGGGTCTATTCAGTCCTGTTTCTTCCCTGGTCGGAAGCGCAAAATGGATGGCAACCCTGTATCCGGCAGCCTACTTCCTCAATATCGGCGTCGGCACATTTACAAAGGCAATCGGTTTCAGGGAACTTCTCCCCAATTATCTGGTTCTGTCCATCATGATTCTCGTCCTGGAGACAGGGATTGTCCTGCTGCTCAGGAAACAGGAGAAATGATCATGCAAAGACTGCATCACATATTTCGACTCGGCCTGAAGGAATTGACCAGTTTGCGTTACGATTACGTTCTGATCATTCTGATCGTATATTGTTTTACAGTCGAAGTCATTGTGCCCGCCCGAGGCTCCGGATTTCACCTGCGTTATGCCTCCATCGCTGTTGTCAATGAGGATGATTCCAAATTATCGGAAAGGATCATTGAAGCGCTGAGGTCTCCGGAATTCAAGCCTGCGCGCGTAATTGATATGCGAGAAGCCGATCTGGCCATGGATCGGGGAATCTATACCTTTATTATCGATATTCCACCCGATTTTCAAAAAAAACTTCTGGCCGGCCACAATCCTGAAATACAAATAAATATAGATGGAACAGCTGTGGGACAGGCGAAGACAGGTGCAACCTACCTGAGAAAAATAATCTCTCGTGAAGTCAACAATTTTGTCCGTATTCACTCGTCTAATGCGTCGATGCCGGTCGTGTTGGCGGATCGGATAAAATTCAATCCAAATCTGGAAAACCAATGGTTTACCGGACTCATGATGCTGATCAACATGATAACGATGCTGTCCATCATATTACCTTCAGCCGCCCTTTTACGGGAGAAAGAGCATGGCACAGTGGAGCACCTCCTTGTCATGCCTTTAAACCCGATGGAAATACTGGTTTCCAAGATCTGGGCCAACAGTCTCGTCGTCGCTGCAGGGGCTATGCTGTCTTTGATTCTGATGGTTAAAGGGGTTTTGGGTGCCCCGCTGATAGGTTCTTTAATTCTTTTCTTGATGGGGACAGTTGTTTATCTTTTCGCCACCACAGGGCTGGGTATCTTTATGGCGACGGTCACGCAGAACTCTGCACAGATGGGACTGCTCAGCCTGCCTGTCATTGTGCCGATTGTTATGCTTTCCGGAGGGCTGACTCCCAAAGAGGCCATGCCGGAAGTGCTTCAGTATCTGATGCAACTCTCGCCCACAGGACATTATCTTGAATTTTCCACGGCCGTGCTTTTCCGCGATGCCGGCCTGCTGCAAGTGTGGCAGAAGCTGGCCGCAATTGCAGCGATCGGAATCGTTCTTTTCGCCGGTGTCATCTCGCGCTTCCGGGCAACTTTCCGTTAGAACCAAAGCAAAAGTTACACAGCCGCAAGCTGCCAGGAACGCAATTTTCCAGATTCACGATTTTCTACTGAAAAAAGATTTGACCAAAAGCAGGCCCGCCCTGGGTACCTCTTTCACCAAATCGGTATAGGAGGCCCTGCCCGCAATGACATCGAAATGCAATTTAC
>DHHG01000080.1 GCA_002403175.1 Syntrophaceae bacterium UBA4778
TTCATCTTGACATCCGAAATGCCTTTAGCTTCGAACAGTTCTAAAATAGCACTGCCGAATCCGCCCATTAGGACATTTTCTTCAACCGTAATGACCCTTTTAACGGAAAGAGCAATGGAACAAAGGAGTTCTTCATCCAAGGGCTTTACGAAGCGGCAGTTCACAACAGTTGCTTCTATCCCATTCTGTTTTAATTTTTTTGCGGCCTCCAACGCTGGGTAAACTGTCGCTCCAATGGCCAGAATTGCAGCATCCCGACCCTCGGTCAAAACTTCACTTTTACCTATGGGAAGCTCCCTAATTCCTCCATTCAAAGGGACTCCCATTGCTTTACCCCTGGGATATCTTATTGCTGCTGGGAAACCAGACAGAATGGCGGTTTTCAACATAGACCGCAATTCATCTTCATCTTTAGGAGCCATAACAATCAGGTTGGGAATATGACGTAAATACGAGAAATCAAACAAGCCATGATGAGTCGGCCCATCATCTCCCACAAAACCTCCCCGATCCATCGCAAATACAACGGGCAATTTTTGGATACAGACATCATGAAGTATTTGATCGTACCCCCTTTGGAGGAAAGTCGAATAGATAGCCACAACGGGAATAAATCCCTCCGTTGCCAAGCCGGATGCGAACGTAACTCCATGCTGTTCAGCAATTCCAACATCATAAAATCGATCCGGCATTTCCCGGGAGAAAAGCTCTAATCCGGTACCTTGGCACATGGCCGCAGTAACCGCTACAATTCGGGGGTCATTTTCAGCCAGTTCGAGAAGGGTTTTTCCGAATACTTCGGTGTAGGTCGGAGGTGAATCAACATCCAGAAGAGGTATTCCCGTATTAATATCAAATGGACCGATACCATGAAATTTCGACGGGTCCTCCTCTGCATATCTATACCCTTTTCCTTTTTTGGTTATGACATGGACCAGGACAGGTCGCTTCAAGTCTTTAATATTTTGTAAATTTTTAATTAGATGATCCAATCGATGGCCTTCAAGCGGCCCCACATATCGAAATCCAAGTTCCTCAAACAACATCCCCGGCACAAAAAGGCCTTTAAAGAACCCCAACGCATTCTGGACAAATTTAATAATCAGGCCACCTAAAACGGGTATCACTTTTAAAATTGTTTTTACCTCTTGTCTCAATCGGATCACATTCTGTCCGGTCAGGATCCTATAGAGATAAGATGACAAGGCACCCACATTGGATGAGATGGACATTTCATTGTCATTTAGAATGATTATTAAATCCTTCTTCCGATCGCCAGCCCAGTTCAATCCTTCATATGCCATGCCGGCCGTCATGGACCCATCGCCAATAACAACAATTACTTTAAAATCTTCTCCCTTCAGGCAACGGGCCTCAGCAATTCCGGAAGCTGCGGAAACAGATGTACTGCTATGCCCGGTATTGAAAACATCATAACTACTCTCTTCTCTTCTGGGAAAACCGCAAACGCCTCCTTTTTGGCGAAGCGTATGAAATGTTTCTCTTCTTCCTGTAATGATTTTATGTGCATACGCCTGATGACCTACATCCCAGACGATCTTATCGTTAGGGGTATTAAACACATAATGCAATGCAAGGGTCAACTCTACTGCGCCAAGTGAAGACGCAAGATGTCCGCCATTGGCGGAAACGGTCTTGATTATCATTTCCCGAATCTCTTCTGACAACATGTTCAATTGCGGCAAATTCAGGTCCTTTATATCTGCCGGAGAATGAACATTTGACAAAATGTGAAGTGATTCTTTTTTTTCCTTTTTCTTCATGAATACGATCTTGTCCCGATACAATTTGCGATGTCTAAAATATATTGGCTCAGATCAGACTAGATAGCGATCTGTAAACAACATGCGTTCCTGAACAGCAACAGAAATCTCTTTCAAATTCCAACAACTCTAAATCTTTCTAAAAAAAATATACCTTGCTATTTGTCTCAGTGGTTCGGCCCTATGATCAAAGGCAGAAATTGCCGAGATGGCCTCTTCTATCAGCCTTCCTCCCTGTTCCTTCGAATATTCCAATCCCATAATTGCCGGATAAGTTGCCTTCTTCAAGGATTGATCGGCTCCGGGATTTTTTCCCATCAGTTCGCAACTGCCTTCAATATCAAGAATATCGTCCGCTATCTGAAACGCAAGGCCGACTTTTTTCCCGTACTCACAAAGGCAATCGCAGGCCTTATGGTCTGCCCCGCCCAGCACGGCACCCGACCTCACAGAAGCAAGAATTAATGCCCCTGTCTTGCGGGTATGGATAAAATCCAGTGTATCAGGATTTATTTTTTTACCTTCTGACTGTATATCTGCCACTTGCCCGCCGATCATTCCAAACCAACCTACCGCCTTGGCGATATCATGGATGACTTCCAAACAAGTCTCTGCAGAAATTTTTCGGACTTGTTCCTTTTTGGTCATGAGATAAAAAGCTTCTGTGAGGAGTACATCTCCCGCCAGAACAGCCATCGCTTCACCGAAAACCTTGTGATTGGTCGGCTTTCCCCTGCGGAAATCATCGTCATCCATCGCTGGAAGATCGTCATGAATTAGCGAGTATGTATGAATAAGCTCAAGAGCGCAGGCAAACGGAAGAACGTCCTCAATGCTGCCGCCTACTGCTTCAGCAGCAGCCAGACACAAAATCGACCTGATCCTTTTACCACCTGCAAAAGTACTGTAACGGGCGGCCTTGAAAATCGATTCAGGACAATTATCCTCACCTGGCAGACATCTATTCAGAGCTTCTTCCACAATGGATTTACGATTTCGAAGATATTGCTCCAATGCCGGGAGATCTTCAGCTGTCATTGGTTTCACCTCCAGGAAAAGGTTTTATGACCAATCCTTGTTCGCCTTTGGTCAAAACCTCCACTTTTCTCTCTGCTTCATCGAGTTTGCGACTGCAAAAACCTGATAATCGAATGCCTTCCTCAAACGCTTTCAGCGATTCATCCAGACTCAGATCACCACATTCCAGTTTTCTTACAATCTCCTCTAATCTAGTCAATGCCTCTTCGAACTTCTTCTCAGCCATTCTACCTACCTTTTAATTTCCCGAACCTCGGCCTTCAATTCACCCGATGAAAGCTGAACGTCCACCATACTACCCACACTCACCGATTCCGAATTGCGTATGATCCCCCCCCCCGGATGGAGTCGAACAATACTGTATCCTCTCTGCAATACCGCAAGGGGGTTCATATTATTGAGAAGGGCTGTTTCGCTTAAAAAATCCTTTTTCAACGTATCGATTTGGTGAGTCATTGCGTACCTAAGATTCTTTTTTGAGTTTTCCAGCATCAACCGGCCATTCCTGACTTTTTCGGCAGGATTGAAGCCATATAGTCTTGCCTCTCCTAAAAGAAACTCCTTTCTGCTCATTCCTACTCGGTTCGAAATGGCCAATTGGAGCCGATCCAGCATAATGTCAAGGTGAATTCGAAAATCAACAACCCGCTTTCTAGGGTGTTTTAATTGTTGGTGCAAGGATTTCAGATCGCTCCGGAACCGATTTACATTTCGGTGCATGCTCCTGAATAATCGGCTTTGAAAATCCGAAATGGTCTCCAGAAGATCCCTTCTGATCGGAGTTACCAATTCCGCAGCTGCGGAAGGTGTCGGAGCCCTCAGGTCTGCAACAAAGTCGCATATTGTAAAATCGACCTCATGTCCAACAGCCGATACGACCGGAATTTTCGAGTTGTAAACAGCCCTGGCAACATGCTCATCGTTAAAAGGAGCAAGATCTTCCAGAGATCCCCCTCCTCTCGCAATAATGATGAGATCCAACTCGGAAAACCGGTTCAGGTATTCCAGTGCCGTTACAATTTCGGACGCCGCTTCCAACCCTTGTACCTTGACCGGAGAAATCAAAATATGCGTTGATGGACAACGCCGTGCTGTAATGGTCAAAATATCCCGGATTACCGCTCCTGAAGGTGATGTAATAACACCTATTCGAGTGGGTAGACAGGGGATCCGCCTTTTGTGCTCGATATCAAATAGCCCCTCCTTATGCAGGCGAGCTTTGAGCTGTTCGAATGCGACCTGGAGCGCTCCGATTCCTTTTGGCTCAAATCTATCGATTACGAGTTGGTATTCTCCGCGTTGATCATAAACAGTCACTGCAGCCCTGCAAACGACTTGCATGCCATCTTTCAGGATAAATTTTCCAAATTGCAGCGATTGCCTGAAAACAACTGCCCTGATTTGGCTTTTCTCGTCTTTAAGCGTGAAATAAACATGCCCTGAAGGGGGCCGGCGAAGATTCGAGATTTCACCTTCTATCCAGATCAGGCTAAAACTCGACTCCAGCAAGAATTTGATATTTAAGGTTAATTCACTTACTGATAAAATTGGCTTCATTCATATATCCAAAGCCTGAATAAAACGTTTGTACTCGCCTTTTCAAGCATAAACAGCCATTTACATGATTTCATTATGAACCAAACCAAGAAATGCGCTGCAATATATCTAAAATACCTAGGAAATTAGACACGCTTGTCTATTCCCGAGAAGGTACAAGAATTTTAAAAGAGTAAAGTTATTATGAATTCAAAGGGTATGCAAGTCTTTTGTTATCTCTCCTTTACGCTGCTCTAAATTGAATCAATTGACATTTGAAGCCCTATGGTTTAAAAAATCGGGTTACAAATAAGAATATTCAGCAGTTTACTTTTTTCAATAGAGATTTACAAGAGTTTGAACCGGTTTATATCAAAAAAAGAGAGAGGTTTATCAATGGTCATTAAGAAGAAAAAAGATTATCTTAAAAAAACGGTTGAACACGTCGATATCGCAGCGATCAATTCAGTGGGTATCATTAATGCCATGGAAAGAATGTCATTCACAGCCCGCGATATCGCAAACGGTTCCAAAATATTCAACCGGATGCTTGCCGACCGGAATTGCGCAATCATTCTGACCATTGCAGGAAGCACCAGCGCGGCTGGCTGCATGAAAATTTACGCCGACATGGTGAAATATAACATGGTTGACGCTATAGTCGCAACCGGAGCAACAATAGTTGATATGGATTTCTTCGAAGCCCTTGGATTTAAACACTATCAGGGGAATTGCCATGTAGACGATCGGGAATTACGAAACCTTTATATCGATAGGATATATGATACGTATATCGATGAGGAGCAACTGCAAGCCTGCGATAAAGCGGTCAAGGAAATAGCGGACAGCCTTCCGCCAAAACCTTATTCCTCTCGTGAATTTATACGTGAAATGGGGAAATACCTGACCAAAAAATCTAAAAAGAAAGATTCTCTCGTACAGCTGGCGTATGAAAACAATGTACCTATTTTCTGCCCTGCATTTTCGGACTCAAGCGCCGGCTTCGGGCTGGTTTTACATCAGCACGAAAATCCTCAGGAACATGTCACTATTGATAGTGTTAAGGATTTTCGGGAATTAACCCAGGTCAAGATAAAGGCAAAAACGACCGGACTATTCATGATCGGTGGTGGCGTTCCAAAAAATTTCGCACAGGATACAGTAATTTGCGCCGAACTGTTGGGCAAAGAGGTTCCAATGCACAAATATGCAATCCAGATTACAGTAGCAGACGTCAGGGATGGAGCTTGTTCAAGTTCTACCTTGAAAGAGGCCGCCTCGTGGGGAAAGGTAGATACGACATTCGAACAGATGATTTACGCGGAAGCTACTTCAGCCTTGCCTTTAATCGCGAGTTACGCATTTCATTCCGAAAAGTGGAAAAACCGGAAGAAATGGGAATTTTCTAATATTTTTTAAAAGACGAATCAAAAAATTGGGCGGTCATTAGATCGCCCTTTTTTTGTTCAAACCTGAAACGTAAATACTGAAAGAAAACCGGTTGTTAATGCTTTCTCAACCGGTATGCACGCGATAAATCGATCTGGCCTTCTAAATTTAAAACCCTGATAGAACCCAAGGCAAGACTTCAGGCAGAGGGGAAAAAAATGGTGGGATGAGGGCTATTTAACTGACTGCCCAAGCAACTGAAATGCTACGATTATTGAATGATTAAAAAACTAGTATACCCCTAAAAATACCCCCAAAATTCGTTCTTCCTGGACTTTTGGGCCTTATGTTCCATAACCCAAGGCGCTACGCGAAGAGCTTACCCGAGTTGATTCCCTGATAAGCTATTTTCTTTTTTTGAAATTGTGCTTACAAAAAGCGGATGCTTTCACAATCGCCAATCACAAATTATATTCTTCCCTTCCTTCTTAGATCAATCGAGTTAAACGATATTTGACGTTGACACAAATTACCAATGCCTATATGCATTCCTGTCGTGAATGCATTGCCAATAAATAAGAAAGGAAAGGTATTTCATGAAGAAATCGATTGCTCTATTTGCTCTTATCGCGCTGTGTTTCGGATGCTCCAGTCCAAGAGCATGGACTTACAAATCTGAACCTTTCGTTAAACAATCGCCAATTATCAACAAGACAGTCGTTGTGCCGCCTTTTTCAGATCAGAGGACAAATGAAAACAGTAATTATTTAGCGATGTATCTGATCCCACTTATGCCTTTTGGGTGGCAGGATTTCAATACCCCGGAAGGATCGAATCTTCATTGCTCAAGTGGTCTATGGCAGTTTCGTCCCAATGAGGATTTTGCAAAAGCCGTAGCTGAAGAAGTTCACAATGCTAGCATATTCAAGGAGGCGTTCTTCTCATTTAAAACCGGAGATGGCGATTTGATTCTTAGGGGGAAAATTGAAGCCACTGGATATAACTGTAAAATGATAACCTATGGGCTTTCTGTTTACGGTCCCCTCCTCTGGTATTTTGGATTTCCTTCTACAGTAGTCGATAATCAATTGCACATGAATTTGAAACTTGTTGATCAAAGGACAGAAGATGTTATTTGGGAAAGAAGTTTTAAGAAGAACGATGGCAATGTTTCTGTTGGCATATATTCATTTAAGTCAGATTTTCTTTACGACAACCTCATGAAGGAAATAATGAAGGAAGCCATACCTGATCTGAGACTTAAACTTGCAGAATACCAGAAGAAACAGACGGCAATTAATGATAAATTTAAGATTATACCCGTTATCTCTAAGGAGTAATCACAAGAGGTTAAGGCCGATTGTTTTTATGACACCAAACCAAAAAATTTTAGCCTGGAAGTAAATCGAGGGCGTCATGACCAAAAATAGGTCGTGCCGCCCCGTTTTATTTAAAGAAAACAGTAGCTCCCCCCTGTCGCGTCAATAGGATGCAATGTTTCCGGGGACTACAGTGGGAACAAAGAGTTGAGTGACGTCCAGATAACGAAGAAGAGCCCCATCCCTTAATCCCCTAACAGCGAGTTTTTCCCCAACGTCAACGTGCTTGGATCTACACCCATCGGTCCCGTCAGCATCGTACCACTCAAGCCCCCCTTAGAGGCTTGCTGTGCTGCGGCGAGGATCGCGCCAACATTGGATCTACGCTGATTGACCCGGTTGGTCGCCTCATCCTGAAGCTTCGCGGTTTGATTGGCGGCGAATTCGGCGTCCTCTTTGGCATGTTGCTGCTTTCGGCTACTATCTACCCCGGAAGCTATCGCGTAACTTGCGCCTCCAACGGCTGCTGTAGCCAATACAACCTGGGCGACTACGGCGGTTACGGCTGATGACATAATTTCTCTCTCCTCATTGAATTTTAATGTGGCAATCATAACAGCAAAGCTCGGGGTTATGGGTACTATTTGCACCATCCTGGTCTAACATGAACAAAAGCATTGACAAACTTTTCCGATATATCTAATCTGCAGGCGCTTAAAATCTAATACGGAGGTCACCCGTCAGTGGCTATTTTTATATGTTCTACAGGATTAACTTGGTCATGGTGTCCGGTACCCGTAAGGGCCGGGAGGCTTTATTAGAGCCTAAGCGCACCATGGCCTTTTATTTTTTATGGGGTCTGAAAAATGAAATTGCGATATCTGAACGGGGAAAAGGTTTATGTTTATGACAATGTTCCAAGCGCTATCACTGTCTTTAAGCATTCGGACGCTATCGCGATGCTGAGAGAGATATTTAAACGCGCCAAAAAATCTCCTGATAATTGCGGAGATCACTTGTTTTCTCTACTGCATACAATGCAGGTCCATATGTCTATGAAAGTAATAAGGCTTGATGACCTGAAAAGCGGTGAGATTAAGCTTGATAATGGCGAAACATTTGAAACATCAACTAAAATGTGCCGTGAATTAATCGGCGATATCAGAAGCATGTTTAAGAGGATAGGCAACGAAGCTACAAAAAGGATTGATGATATTCGCGATCAACTCAAGAATTTTGATGCATTGAATAAGTTGGATATTCAAGATACCTCACAGATCCGGTTATGTGATCCTGTACCTCGAAAAAGAGGTCGTAAACGGAAAACAGAGAAGCCATTGCTTTCCGTAATTGCAAGGAAGCAAAAAAGAGATATGTTAAGCGAAATTGGCAGAACTTTTATGCAAGAGCAAGGGAAGAATATTTAAGCCAAATTGTGAGATTGGGCGGGCGCTTTTACGCCCGCCCTTTTAAAGATTGATTCGATGCCGCTTTCAGTAGGCACGGGCAAAAGGGTTAATGAATTATCCGGAAGGAATTTGGCCATTCAACAGCTCGAAGACCTTGCAAGAGTAAATGATCCGCAGGCTTTCCGTTAAATGTCGTACGGAAGGGGCTCCTCATCGAAAGAAATACCTCGTCCTTTCGAATTGCCTCCCTAAGAATGCCGCTGAACCATTCCACCACGTCATCTCGCTGAAGTATGCCACCTTCATATAAAATGAACGCGGTTGCTCCGCTCTCATAATGGAGAGCTGCACAAACCTTTTCATTTAGTCCTTTAAGTTGAGCCATGTTTTTCTCCTTTGCTTTCAAATTAGAATGTACCGTTCTGTCCCTGTCTCATGGAGTTAGGTTTCCGACCACCATAAAAACCATTCTGCGAAGATCGTGCTTTCCCCTCGGGCGTTTTCGGACCTGTTGAAAGGCCGCCATGTAGCCTACATCGCCCGGATGCATAAAGGTCGCGACGTTTGCAAGGGGTTCCTCTCCTGGTCTTCGCCATGCAGATTATCTTCTGCCCTGTCGATGATAAGCCCGATACTTGCTTTTTCCGGTTCAAGATCCGGGGATTCTCCTGTTCGACCTTGAGGGCGACATCCCGGCGCTTCTCCCTAACGAATTTTCGGTAGCTCGAATCGGTACACAGCCCTACAAAATGACCATAAACAACATCGTAAGCCTTTTGGGTCCGCAATTCGGTGGGTTCGGGCTGTTTTCTTTCCCATCCTGCAAGGTACAAAAGAGCGGGCTTTATATAATCATAAAAAAAGTTCAGCCTGCGCCCAAATGGGATCTGCTTAACTTCTTCCATTATCCGGCTCTCAAGTTGCTTCAGCCGATTATCTAACCGCGCATATTCATCAAACTCATACAAATATATTTTCATGGTTTCCATCCATCCCTTCTTTAAAATTTGGTCAGCCGGATCGACTGACGATATTTCCATCTCCTTTTTTTCGGGGCGCGCTCAATGCGCCAAATGCGCCAAAATATAATTTAGAATGTTTTCGCGCATTGCGGGAGCGGTGGTGGCCCAAAGGCCACCGCCCGCGAGGGTAAAACATATAAGAGATTTCAATGCGCGCGCACCCCAAAAAATCGTTAATTAACTCATAATATCAAGTACATGAACCAGTTTTCTAGCTCCACTAATGCCGAAATGTTTTGGCGCATTTGGCGCACTTTGAAATCACTTCCCTAGTTCGGCCTTTGATCTGGTTTTAAACGAATTACTACCTTGTCTTTCCTGCCTTGGGTCCGGGCATGCTCTCGGGTCAGAATTCCGCTTGTTAGCATCTCCCGAACCAAATTATCGCAATCGGTTTTCGACAACGCTACCGGATAGTCCTGATGGCCTTTGATATAACTGTAAGTAGTGCATCGTCCTACCGTGCTGGCAGGGACGTGCTCACCCGCCTGTGCCAAGTTATCTATGATCCTCGCAATGGTCGCCTTGTGCTGATCGCGCTTCATCTGTCGATTATCCGGGCTGGCCTCCTCGTCCCATTCATCATCAAATGGCCCTTGCGGAATCGGCACAGAATCCGTCCAGAGTAACCGCACATCATGAGCCTTAGCCCCATGATTTGCTTTCATCTGCTTGAGAACAAGAGCGCCGTCCTTTTCAGTCAATGACAATCGGGATCGGCAGGAGTTATGCCAGGCTGTCGATCCTGAATAGTCTTCGTCAATAATCTTTCTGCTTGTAGCGGCCCCTTTACTGATATGCGCCAGAAGTAGCAGCCCCCGGTTCGGGCGAGCAAGGGTATTTCGCAAACCCCGCACAAAACGCCTTACCATTTGGCGGTCGATCTCTTTGCCCTCAAAAACATCCGAAACGTTATCGATGATGACAAGCCCAGCGCTTAGCTTCCGGGTCAGGTCGCCAAGAACTTGGGCCATACGGCTCAGGCCGCCTTGCGTGTCGCTCAGCGCGGCATTGTGTTCGCTCACGTCGATCAGATGAAGCCACCCTGCAAGCTGCGGCTGATCGATGCCGAATGCTCCGCAAATCTTTCCGACTCGATGCCGCAAAACTGTAGCGGGGTCCTCGGCACTGTAGAAGATCACGGCTCGCCTGGCAGTCCTCAAAGACCCGAAGCCTCTCCCTGTGGCTACCAGGATCGCAATTAGAAGGGCGACATAGCTTTTTCCACTCCCCCCATGCCCGGCCAGAAGGGTGGCCTCGCCGCCCGGAATGATTTTTTCGACAACATCTTCCGGCAATTCAACGGGCGACGGATCGGCCAGGTCGATAATCAAGGAAGACAGCCTTGTTGAGTCGTTCGTAATTACATTCGAGTCGCCGCTGTTTTTGGTAGACTGTGCCGGATCTTCAAATTTTGAGAAAACCGCGCTGGGATCGGAGCATCCCGGCGTGTTCTTGCCGTGTCTGAAAGCGTTTGCAATTTTCTTTTGCAGATCTTCGGGGTTCCAGGGGGGCAAGTTTTCACAGTTCCACTCGGACATGAGATCGAAAGCTTTTTCCGGGCTAATTCCAAAGTCCTTTATCTGGCAAGCTATCTTAAAAGTCCAGTTGTCGCCGCCTTCCCCCTCAATCGCGGGACGCGCAGACCGCAGGAAATCGGCAGCCCTTTTGATATTGCCCTCGGTATCAAGTTCAACATCGGCGCGTAACAATGTGGGTTCGCGTTCGATTTGCTTTCCTGTTAAATCCAAAAACCACTGAGGGGCTTCCGCAATTGGCAGATCTTCAATGATCTCATAGCCGGGACTGAATGGCCCGATTACAAATCCACCCTTCCCCCGACTGTCGAGACCCTTTCCGAGTCGATCCGAGGCTGAATTGCACCCTTCGCCCGAATAGTGTTGGTGATAACCGCCTGAAGGGGTACCGACCTTGAAGGTGGGCGGGAGTGGCCCATTTTCGAGTTCCATCTTAAAAAGGCTGTCTTCAGCCTCGATTGGATGCTTCCCACAGTCGTTGTCGAAAACGGTCAATCCGGACTTGCCACAATCGATTCCCCAATTACAATTGGGAAATCTCCGCTTCCATTCGGATATTTTCGCCAGATCAGTTGTAGATTCTTTACGCCAAGAAACGAGCGGGACTTTGCCAGTACATGGGAAGATATACCATCCCCGCTTTGCACCTTCTTCCAATGTGAGAATTCGAGGGGCGGATTTAGCTGTGTCCGTTTCCATATTAACACCCCCGATCTTATTCATTGCGTAACCCATCGATCAGGGTACGGATGTCGGAAGCTTGCCAAACGGTCACTCTTTTCGATAGGGACCTAGGTTTCGGAAAGCGGCCTTCACGGACGCCCTGCCACCATGAACTTTTTGAAATGGGGATGAACTGAAGGACCTGTTTAATTCTGAGTAGGCCCACTTCGGGCAGATTTTCTACTGATGGGATTTGATAGTCTCTTGACATGCAATGACCTCCTTTTCGTCTTTTACAGTACAGGGAGACTTTCAAGGGAGGATATCCGACTATTGGGGGAGGATTTGGGGAGGATAAAGCAGACAGAAACATAAAAGCCATTACAATCAATGACTTGTAATGGCCTCACAGAAGGTAATTATTTTTCAATCGAGAGCTATTTCCCAAATTTTGCTGTCGATGTATCGGAGACCGAACGCCCCATCAGTCGTAATGCTGTTTTCCAAATGATCTGCAAGGTTTTTAAGCCCTGAGATACGAAGCTTTTCGTAAGCCGTTTGCAGTCGTTTCCCAACATTGGTTTGAGCATTTTTACTATCCGGGTTGCTGAAGTTTCGGTCTGTTATCGCAGCCGACATCTTTTCTATTGCTTCTTCAATTTCCCGGCGCTCTAGATCGCTGTCCGCTGCTTTAAGGTCTGATTGCAGGGAAAGGTATTTATTCCAGTATTCTTGCTTCGCCCTGTCATCATTGATTGTCTGTGAGGTACCGCCAAAATTTAACCCCTGAGAGATGGCCTCAGCACCGTCCATGACAGAGTTGACCACTGGCCCGTTTACTGTCTGATAAAGATTTCTGCAAGAGATGGATTCTGGAGCCGCCTGAAGCAAGTAGGCAATATACAGAAACCCGTCAAGATGCCTTATTAGTGTGGCGCCGCCTCCATTGAAACGTACATGCCAAATCTCGCCCTGCTTTTTTAAAGAGTTCTCAGAGCCTTCAGCGCAATTCCGTAATATCAATTTATCGATATCCGGAGCACTGCCTGGCTTCTCCTCCTCTCCCTGTACGGGGTCGATCTTGATCATGACCTCCTTTTCCGAGCAGTCATAAACGGAACTTATGGTTTTGAGTTCCCTATCTCCGGAATCTAAAATGATGTATTCTTGGCATGTCAGCACTTTTTTTCCGATCCATCTTGGATTGACCAGATGCACCCGGTAAGCGTTCTCGGTGCCGTAAATACTTCTTTCCGCCGGTGGGACAGGACCGTAGGCGTCGAAATAGCCTTCAACAATCTTTGCTCGGATTATTCTATCGGAAGTTTTAAGAAGGTCAGCGGCTTCTTGTATAGTGATGAAAGTAGTGCCTAATAGATTCATGTCGCGCCTCCTGAGTGCGTCCCTGATAGTTAAAAAGGGGAAGGCGGTTCAGGATTACCGCTTTTCGGCCCGTCGACCTATCCCCGATCAGCTCTCTCAATTCTTATGATGCTACAATCTCCATCATTTCCCCGTTATCTTTGTTGACGAGGATGTAGCGTTGAAAACCATCCATCATTGGGATTTCCGAATTTACATGGATAATCCAAAACATACTCAAATCAAAGTTGCCGTAATATGTTCCGGGTATGCTGTCCACAATCTCAAGACGGTGCTTCATCATGGTAGACCAAGAAACAAAGGCGCTCTGCAACGCCTCATCCTGCCCGATCGTCATGGCTCACCTCGCATAGTTTTGAAAGGAATCACCGTTGCCCCTGCCTTAAGCCCGTCCAGGTAATCAGCCCAAAGCTGCATCATCTTATTTCTTTCGGTAAGGTGGGCCGTCCTGTTGTATGCTCTGCCGTTTGGATCTCTGACCCTGTGCGCCAGTTGCGCTTCAATGTAATCAGGTCGAACATGTAAAATTTCATCAAGGAGCGTTCGCGCCATTGCCCTGAAGCCATGCCCAGACATTTCTTCCTTGGGGAAACCCATCCGCCTAAATGCCGCCAGGATCGCATTATCACTCATAGGCCGGGCATTTGTCCGGGCACTCGGGAACACATATCGGCTATTTCCTGTGAGGGGCTTTATCTCATTCAGAATCCCAACGGCCTGCTCCGATAAGGGTACAATATGGGCCTGCTTCATTTTCATCCGTTCCGCTGGAATACTCCAAATTGCCCCGTCAAGATCAATTTCTGTCCATTCCGCTTTCCGTAATTCACCAGGACGAACAAAGACAAGAGGCGCCAGACGCATGGCCTGTTTAACAATGAAGCTGCCTTCATATGCGTCGATGGCCCTGAGCAATTCCCCAATCTTCACCGGGTCCGTTATCGCCGCCATGTGGCCCTCTTTCGCTGGGGATAGTGCCCCTATAAGGTCTTTCGACGGGTCACGTTCTGCCCTTCCAGTCGCCACTGCATAGCGGAAGATCTGCCCGCAGTTTCCCCGTAACCTGTGCGCCGTATCTACTGCGCCCCTGCCTTCTACTCTCCGCAAAACAGTAAGAAGTTCAGGAGCCTTTATTTCGTTAATGGGCCTTTTCCCGATCCAGGGGAAAGCGTCAAGCTCGAGCCGTCTGATAATCTTGCTTGAATGGCCTTTAGCCCATGAAGACGAAAATCTTGAAAACCATTCCCGCGCAATTACTTCGAAGGTTTCCTTTTCTTCTGTTTCGGCCTGCTTCTGAGCTTTCTTGACAGCTCCGGGGTCAATACCCTTCTCCAAGAGTTTTCGGGCATCCTCGCGCCTCTGGCGTGCATCGGTTAGGGGTATTTCGGGGTATGAGCCAAGCGAAAGAAGCTTCTCCGTACCTCCAAAACGGTATTTAAGCCGCCAAAGCTTCCCCCCGGATGTGTTCACAAAGAGAAACAGGCCACCGCCATCAAATAATTTATAGTCTTTTCCTTGTGATTTCGCTGTTCTGACTTGAACGTCGGTTAGAGGTTTGATCCTTCTCGGCATACAAAATCCTCCTTTGGGGGTATGTGGCATGACCTGCCTACTAGATACCCCTTCATATACCCCGATTATAGGGGTATGTCAATGGACTTTGCTGGACATTAAAAGACAATAAACAATAAAAAACCCGCTATTTTCAGCGGGTTTTGGACTATATTGAACCTTATCGGATTATGTCTTGGTGGAGATGAGGGGGATCGAACCCCTGACCTCGGCATTGCGAACGCCGCGCTCTCCCAGTTGAGCTACATCCCCACAGCCTTAAAGTTTGCAATTATTATATGATTACCATGCCGCCTGTCAAGCAAAGATCTCTCGAAATTTAAATCCCCAAATAGATAAAATCTGTTTTTTCTGGATTCAGAACACATTGAGAAAATTTTAAAGCTATTCGGTTTTTCTGCCGAAATGGAAGGCATACGTGTATTTTGATATCTTGATAGGAGAAGAAAATGGCAAAAATCGATTCTCTTTTTGAATTCATGCATAAGGAAGGAGCTTCCGACCTTCATCTTTTTGCAGGATCAAGACCAGCCTTGAGAGTCAGAGGCGATATGGAACCTTTCGGAGATGAAATTCTGGAAGACAAGAATCTGACAGAAATGCTCTATGAGATTTTGCCGGCTGATAAGATCCAGGAATTCGAAAAAACCGGGGATATGGATTTCGGCTACGAACTACCCGGCCTTGCAAGATACCGTTGCAACTACCTCAAGCAAAAAAGGGGAGTAGGCGCAGTCTTCCGAGAAATCCCCAGCAAAATTATGTCTATGGAACAACTTGGGATTCCCCTGCTCTTGCGTGATCTTGCATTGCTGCCCAGGGGATTGGTTCTTGTTACCGGACCGACAGGCAGCGGGAAATCAACTACACTAGCGGCTATCATTGATTATGCCAATGAAAAGCGCAAAAGCCACATCGTAACTATTGAGGACCCGATAGAGTTTGTCCATATCGGAAGAACTTGTGCTGTCAATCACCGAGAGGTCGGAACGCATACAAAATCGTTCTCAGCGGCATTGAGAGCGGTATTACGAGAAGATCCCGATATCATTCTGGTCGGAGAGATGAGAGACCTTGAAACAACAGCATTGGCAATAGAGGCAGCCAATACAGGACACCTTGTTTTCGCAACCTTGCACACAATGGGAGCAACCAGAACAGTTGATCGTATCATCGATCAGTTTCCTGCAGATCAGCAACAGCAAATTCGCATGTCTCTTTCGGAATCACTGAAGGCCATTATCTCTCAAACTCTTTTCAAGAGGATTGATAAAAAGGGACGTGTCGCCGCGCTCGAAATTTTACTCTGCAATGTAGCGGCATCAAACCTGATTCGGGAAGAAAAGACCTACCAGCTCATGTCCGTTATACAGACCTCCAAAAAGCTGGGCATGATTTCCATGGACGACTCCATCATGGATCTGCTTCAAAGAAAATGGATCAGCGTTGAAGAGGCATACGAAAAATCAGCGGACAAGAAAAGATTCGCCCCCCTTCTTAAAATACCTCCTCCAGAGTGGTAGCTTTACGATAGGCCTCCTCTGCCTCCGCAACAAAGCCTTCAGCCAAGTAGGCTTGCGCCAGATGGAGATAAAGAAACGGGTTCTTCGAATCGGCGGTAATGGCTTTCTTAAAAATCCGAATAGCATCGGGGTTTCGGCCCTCTCCGGTCAGCATATTCCCCAATCGGTTATAGTAGGCAGCACGCTGGTCGGGATTCTTCCTTATGGCATTTTCATAAGCTGTTTCAGCCTCTTCAATATTGCCATTTTTTAGATAAGCATCACCAAGAACGCAATAATAAAGTGACTGATCTTCCTTATGGTGAATGGCCTTCGTTAAAAAGGATTGCGCCCGCTCATATGCGCCTGCCTCAAGGTAGGCATTTCCCATCTTGTAATAATACTCTCCCGTTCCTTCCGGATCGATTAAAATGGCCTTATTGTATCTATCTTCTGCCTCCTCGTAATTACCCGATGCGATCAGCGCATTACCAAGGCTGCACAGATATGCAGTGGAATCAGGTTCCATTTGGACAAGCTTTTCGAAAATTTCTATCGCTTCGTTGAGTCTATTACATCTTCTATATGACTCACCTAATGTGAATAGGAGGCCAACATCTTCCGGCTGAACCTTTACGGCTTTAGTACAAATTTCAATCAGTTTTTGATCATTATCCATTTGCTTGTAGATTCTGACCAACTCATCAAAGGCAAAACCTGTAAAAACTTTCCTGGAGAGCTCCTTTTCCAGAAGTTCCTCAAATAGCGCAATAGCTTCCTGTGTCCTGCCACTGTCCCTAAATACCCAAGCCAAAGAAATCTTTAGCGAATCTTCTTCCGGACTTTGATCGATCAGTTCTTTAAATAGGGCAATGGCCTCTTCATATTTTTGTTCAGCTGCATAAGCCGAAGCAAGCTTGTATTTTGGCTCCGTCTCAGCCATTTGTTTCTCCTTTTAATATTAAAATCCACCTTTGCTCTATCTATCTATCTGCCGTAACTAGACTTTAAATAATATCTTCCGCTCCTGTTGAAGTCAAGAATGCCAGTTCAAAATTTACACGCTAAAGAAATATGAAGCAACTTTAAATCTTCCCGGAAATCTTAAAAGGCAAGTGATTGGCAGACACAACGGAATTTAATCACGCAGCCAAATATATCTTGACAGAGATTCATAAGTCGTGTACCTATAACAACTTATGAATATCCAAACGGAGGAAATATCTTGGCTACCCATAAATCAGCTGAAAAAAGAAATCGACAGAGCAAGAAGAGGAATTTGAAAAATTCCTCTATTAAATCCAGAATAAAGACAAGCGCAAAAAGAGTTCTTGAAGCCCTATCAACCAAAGATAAATCAGCTTCAGAATCAAGCCTGAAAACAGCGATATCCGTAATTGACAAGTCAGTATCCAAAGGAACCCTTCATAAAAACACTGCGGCACGCAAAATATCCAGATTGACAAAAAAGGTCAATAAACTTAGCGCATAGCGGAACCAGATTGCCGGTAGCAGCAGCTTGGATATGGACGTTAAAAGTATTTTAAAGCCCTTATACATTGAGGGCTTTTTTATTTTCAGATCTTAGTATCTATTCTGTGCGATTTTCTGTACCCGAAATTTCATATCGGTTAAGGAGAAGAACGCATCGAGACAATCAGGGCATAGCTGGGTACCCCTAACCTCTTCCATAATCTGGAACGCCTTTTCCTCAGAAAACATTTTCCTATAAGGACGATCAGTTGTGAGGGCATCAAATGTATCGGCAACAGCGATTATCCTTGCAAAAAGGGGGATTTTATCTCCTTTCAAGGCCTGAGGATACCCTTTCCCGTCCATCCTTTCATGATGATTTAGAATAGCGGGAATAGTATCGGCCAAGCTTTCAATGGGAGATAAAATGGATGCTCCTATTGTCGGATGAAGCTTGATTATTGCGAATTCTTGATCGTTTAGGGGACCAGCCTTTAAAAGAATATCATCCCGAATACCGATTTTCCCAATATCATGAAGAGATCCGGCCATCTTGATTTTCCCGACACGCTCTTCGCTTAATCCGAACTTTTCAGCTATTGATACTGCTATCCGGGCTACAGAATCAGAATGCCCACGCGTATATCGATCACGAGCTTCAAGCGCAAGCACCAGGCTGGTTATACTTCCGAGGATTATTTCCCGTTCCGAATCCAGTCGCTGTTTCTCCCTGAGCAGGTTTTTAAAGTGTTCCGAAAGAAGCCGCTCACAGGTGATCAAAAGGTGATCCGTGCTGAATGGCTTTATAAGAAAAGCGGAAGCCCCGTTCTGAAGCATACGTCGCATCATAACCCGATCCATAGAAGCACTCATTAGAATCAGTGGGACTTCTGAGTACTTCTTTTCTGAATGCAAGTTATTCAAAAAAGAAAATTCATTCTCTCTCAATGTTTCAAGATCGCACAATATGAGATCCGGATTGAATTCCTCAAGCGATTGAATGGCTTCGTTGGTATCCGAAACCGCTTTCACTTTAAATCCGGTTTCGACGAGCGCCTCATTGATAATTTCACGGATGGAACGCGATCTATCAACCATGAGTACTGCTCGTCCGCGTACAAGCGAGTTCCGCTCCAGAAGGTTGGTCACACATTCCCGGAGTTCCTCCCGACCCCCGTTTTTGGTCAGATAAGCATCAGCGCCGACACTGAATCCTCTTTCAATATCCTCTTCGGAATCTCTGGCGCTCAAAATAATAACGGGAGTGGATTGAGTCGAAGGCATGCTTTTTAGTTTATTGCATACTTCAAATCCACTCATGAGCGGCATATCGACATCCGTTATGATGAGATCGAATTTTCCGGATTCGGCAATCTCAAGCCCCCGTAACCCATCGGCAGCTTCTGAAACCATGAAGCCCATTTTTTCGAGCTCTTTTGAAAGAATGGAGCGTATGGTGTGGCTGTCGTCTATTACAAGTATGTTCGGGATGTTGATGATGCTCATACCTCCACCACTCCCCTCTACAAGCCAGTTTGAATAAAATCTGAAACGGCTAAATTTTATCACCTAATCCGAACCAAATCAGAATTATATCTTTAAAAGGGATCGGTTTTGGGGAAGAAAAACTTAAGAAAAGATAACATGCAAGGAAAGATAAAGGTTAGATACGATGAAAGTATCCACGAAAGGACTTTAGGAAATAGCTCTTTACACTCTCATTTAATGGCCGATTGTGAAAAGCGCCCACTAAAATCCGGACATAATGGCCCTATAAATACGATCGGCTGTGTCGACCGCCAGTTTCTGGATGGCAGCCCTTCGATTCGCATCTGTAACTGCAGGATTGTTCTGATCTATTAAATAATCTTCATACCAGACGAAACCCTTGTTAGCCCAGATCACCTGATGATTGCTTTCTTCGAAAACCGCATCGAGAGTCACTGTCACGCGGTCTTCCTTGGCTACATTTCCACTTGAATAGGATAGATGCGATGTGGAGAGGTTTATGATGGAAGATTTCAAAACGGCATCTGAGCTGCCCTGGTTTTCGGCCAGCTTAAACCTTGATGTCGTGCGGAAGCGGTCATTAAATGCATTCCTGAATATATTTTCAATATTGGCCTCGCTGGTATTGTTTGCAATATTATCGATATAAACCTTCTGGATTTCAGGCTTTATATTCTCCCCTCCCGGTGTGAAACGGTAACCGCACGAAAGAATAATACAAATAAGAAATAGAAGGACTGAAGATAAAGACTTATTGAGCATGGAATTTTCCAATATTTGTATAACCCAGGAAATTCAATCGAAAACCTGTGTTAATGTTAAGCATTCTATTTTATAACGATATTGACCAGTTTTCTAGGAACATAAATCTCTTTTAAGACAGTCTTTCCAGACAATATTGCAGCAACCTTCTCGTCGGCGCGGGCCTGTTCCTTAATCCGGTCATCCGATTCATCAGCTCCCACTGTGATTCGCCCACGCAGTTTGCCGTTTATCTGGATCACGATTGTAATCTCTTCGGCCGAAGCGACCTCAGGATCGAAAGCGGGCCAAGGCATGTCGAGTAATTGCGTAGTTCTCCCCAGCATTTCCCATAGTTCCTCGGTTACGTGGGGTATGATGGGTGAAAGAAGAGCGATCACAGCTTCGATAGACTCTCTGATGACAGAGAGCGCCCTTACATCCGTTTTTTCAGGGCGTTGCAGCTGGTACAGGGCATTGACCAGTTCCATTACAGCACTAATTGCCGTATTGAAGTGAAAGCGATTTTCGAGATCCGTCGTAACCTTCTTCACTGTCTGATGCGTTTTGCGTCTAAGTTCCTTGATATCACCTTGCAGTTCGCCTGATCCATCGAATGGCTCAACTGCGATGATATCCGCAAAATAGTCCAGAACAATTCTCCAGACCCGTCCGATAAAACGGTACGAGCCTTCCACCC
>DHHG01000081.1 GCA_002403175.1 Syntrophaceae bacterium UBA4778
AAAGATTAATAATTCTCTTTAAGGCTGGTTCTATAGGGATTGGGGGTGTTTTAATCATCTGAGTCGAGATATTGAGGCCGAATCTGGTTCAGCGAAAGATATTTTGTTGTTTTAGGCCTCGAAGATAAAGAGTATTCGAATTTCAATTCGAAGCAGATTCAACAACCCAAACCCAAATAGAAAGGAATAGATATCTTGGAAGTTAAAGTAATCGATAATGATATAGATAAGGCCTTAAAGGTCCTCAAAAATAAGCTTTCCAAAAGCGGTCTTTTCAAAGAACTTAAATTACGCAGAGCCTATGAAAAGCCGTCTGTCAAAAAAAAGCGCAAAGCCATCGAAGCCCGTCGCAGGCTTGCCAAAGCGCAGAGAAGAAGATCCTCATAACCAAAATCATAGTAGACATATAGGATGAACGAGCAGCAATACCTAGTAGACGCCTTATCAATCGATGAATCTTGGCGTATGTTTCGTATTATGGCCGAATTTGTTGAGGCCATAGAAGAATTGTCCAAGATCGGTCGAGCAGTAAGCATATTCGGATCTGCTCGAGTTCAGCCGGGAGATGAATATTACCAAAAGGCGGAATATTTGGGGCGCCGTTTGGCTGAATCGAAATTCAGCGTAATAACCGGTGGTGGTCCCGGTATAATGGAAGCTGCCAACAAGGGCGCTCTTGAAGCTGGCGGATTATCCATCGGCATGAATATCAGACTTCCTTTCGAGCAGAAACCTAATCCCTTTACGAATGTAGGTATAGATTATAAGTATTTTTTCATCCGAAAGGTCATGTTTGTTAAATATGCAGTCGCCTATATTGTTCTGCCTGGCGGTTATGGTACTCTGGATGAACTCTTTGAGGCAATAACTCTAATTCAGACCAAAAGAATAAAAGGTTTTCCTGTTATTCTGATGGGAAGCGAATACTGGGGCGGTTTGATCAAATGGATTAAAAATACGCTGGTCAAAGATAATAAAATCTTGCCCGAGGATTTTGAACTTATTCAAATAATAGATGATCCCGATGAGGTTGTTAAATACATCCAGAAATACGTGATCATTTAATTGAAAGCTGATCAAGTCTTTTCGAAGCAGATTCAAAGCGGCTTGATTTCCCATTTTTAATTCAGTATATCCTGCCATAATCGAAGATTTTCATTAAAACCAGAGCATCCTTAGATAAAATGGCTTTCATTTCCCAAGACAACACATTAACGGGCGTTCTTTCCGATTTGAAGAACGGTAAAAGATTTCCTTGCTACTTGCTGTATGGTAATGAGGATTATCTCATCAATGATGCCCTGCATAAAATTATAGATATCATTCTACCCACCGGTAGTCGGGAGTTGAACCTTTTTTTTGTGGATGGTGAAACGGAAAGTTCGGAATCCATTAAAGAGTTCATTACCACTCCTCCTCTGATACCTGGAGAAAAGATCGTTGTTGCTCGTAACATGGATGTGTTGCGCACGAGCATGTCCCAGTCCAATATAATTTCCAAGATGCTCAACGTAATGGACAGTGATCCATTGAAAGCAGCCAGGCATTTTATGACCTTCCTGAAGAAAGCGGGTTTGAAGCTGGACGACTTGCAGCATGAATCTTGGAAAAAAATTCCAGAATCGGATTGGAAGAACATACTAACTGGTGACGAGTTTGAAAAACGCGAAGAATGGATACCGCGTATGGTCGATCTAAGCATCCGATATGGTTTGGATCAGGAAAAAGGTGCCGGCGATATCGGGTGGGAAGATGTTTTGCGGAAGGGAATTCCAAGTGGCAATTGTTTCATTCTGATTGCCGAGTCCGTTGACAAAAGAAAGAGCATATACAAGACCATTCTAGAAGTAGGCGTTGTTCTTGATTTTTCCGGAACCAAAACAGAAACCAAGCAAAGAGAAATTGCGGGGGACATCTCAAGAGAAATCCTCGCCAAATCCGGGAAAGCGCTTTCTCCTGCTGCTTTTCAGGCACTTGGGAAAAAAACCGGGTTTGATCTGAAGGCAATGACTGGCGCCATTGAAAAGCTATCCGTTTATGCGGGAGAGAAAGAATCTATTGATGAAAAAGATATCTCTGCACTGATAAAAAAAACACAAGAGGAATCTGTTTTTTCTTTAACTGCTTCCATTGCGGAAAGAAATGCGAAAAAAGCGCTTGCAATATTATCGGATCTCCTGGATCAGGGTTTGCATCATCTCATGATTCTATCCATGGTCGTCCGAGAAGTTCGAATTCTTCTTTATACAAAGTTGCTTTTACAGTCCGGAATCTTGGTGAATTATAAACCGGGCCTGGAATATGGTTATTTTCAGAAAAATATATACCCGGTCATTAAAGATATGGTGCGCTCTGGGAGAGGTTCGGCTGATATGGCCGGTTTGCATCCCTATGTTCTCTACAATGCCTTTCGGGATTCGGCCAAATTTTCCTTGGACGAATGTATCGGGTTTATGGAATATCTCCTGGAAATAGACCTGATGCTAAAAACGACAGGACAGGACCCCAAGATTCTCATGGAAAGGTTACTAATATTCCTCTGCAATAATCAAGCTATTACCTCCTCCACGGATGCTCTATAGATTTTTTAATCTACTCAGTTCTACTCTTTTTCTTTTGGAAAGTTTTTTTGACGGTCCCTTCTTTTGGGTCATATTGAATCGGTTGCGGTCATCATCATCTTTTCCATAAGACATGCTAAACCCATCGAGCTGAGCTATGCTCTCTTCGAAGCGGCTGGAAGAAATGACGGTTGCGCCGGAAAGGGTCACAGAATATGCCAAATCGCGATCCGACGTGACTACGACCATGTTCCTTCCACCCTGGGCGGCCATTCTCTTGATTACTTCATCAGCTCTTTCGCCTTTCCGAGAGTAAATGACAGTAGTAGCGCCCTCGCGTGTACGTTCCTGAGTGAGAGAGCCATTTTCCCATCCATCAAAGACGATTGTGATCTTGTGTCCTCTCATTTTTCTAAATTGTTCTAATCGTGAAATCAGGTGCTTGCGACCGCTTTCAAGTCCAAGTTGCTCGAAACTACGAAATTCCGGTGATTGTCTTATGAGATTATAGCCATCCACTAAAATATGCATCTCGCCTGCCGACCTCACGGGAGAGGATGTGTGCCATTAAAATTATTTAAATACTTCAATTTACGCCAAAATTATGCTACAAGACCCCGCCTGTTTCTGTTTATAACCTATGGAAAAGCATTTATCAAGATTGCCACTGTATAAAAAGAAGGATTTTCGAGTCCTATCGAGGGGCACTAATTTGGAGTAGGATAATGACGATGAAAAGGAAGAGCCAAATTCTGCTCCTACTTGTTTTCCCTCTTGTATTGTACATTCTCTTGATTGCGTGCATGCCGCTGATGGAACCTGATGAAAGCCGTTACAGCGACATTCCCAGGTTAATGAATCAGACGGGTGATTATGTCACACCTCGCCTCCATCATGTCATCTATCTTGAAAAACCGCCCCTGGTATATTGGGCCACTGCCCTCATCTTCAAAGTTTTTGGCGAGAATAATTTCTCTGCAAGGCTATTCGTAGCTCTATGTGCGTGGGGTTGTATCATTCTCGCGTACTGTATGGGAGCTCATTTTCGAAGCAGCAAGACAGGTCTTTATGCTGCCGCTATTTTAAGTACATTTCTATTTCACTTTTTGATTGGCAAGATCAATATTCTCGATATGCCCCTGACGTTTTTCATCTGTTTTGCCATTTGGGCCGGTTATCGATATATCTCCGGTTTTGGTCGATATAAAATTTGGCTTTATCTGCTTTACATTTCATCTGCCTTGGCATTTCTCACAAAGGGACTAATCGGTATAGTATTCCCCTTTGCAATCCTTGGAATATGGCTGATTCTGGAGAAGAGATGGCGTGATATCCTCGATCTTATTTCGCCCGTTGGCATGCTGATCTTCTCAGCTATAGCGCTACCGTGGATTATCCTGGCACAGATGGCGAACCCTGATTTTCTCTGGTTTTTTTTCGTACAGGAGCATCTTCTCAGATACACTACGACAGTGCATGGTAAGGATGCTACTTTCTTTTATTATTTCCCGGTCGTTCTGCTGGGGACAACACCATGGTGCGCGTTTTTATGGAAGTCCTTCAAAGAGGGCGGAATAAAATTGCGCAGACTTTTTACCGCAACTGAATATAGGTTTATATTTACCTGGATTATTTTTATATTTTTATTCTTTTCGGTATCCTCATCCAAGTTGGTTCCTTACATTGGTCCCGTTTTTATTCCGCTATCAGTGATTTTTGCTCAGATTTTCATGGTCTCTGAACGCAAAGAGGTTCCGGGTCATTCGGGAAATTGGCTATATCATTTTCCGATTGTATTGCAGTCTCTGCTTTTTATTCTCATTTTGCTTGCACCTCCCATTATTCGATATCTGGAACTCGGGAAAAGTCCAATCGTGATTTCTGAAAATTGGAAATATCTGATAATTATCCCTGTCCTTGCGCAGGTTCTTCTGGTTTTTCTCCCGGATTTGCTCAGAAGAAGTTATCGGATCAAGCCGTCCATTACGATTTATTCTCTTAGTGCAATTTTTTTCTGTTCCTTGATAATTCCTCTGGATGATTTCTTCGGTCCATATAAGTCCGCTGAACCTGTTTCCCAGGCCATAAAAAGATTGGTTCCAGCCGGCAAGGAAGTTTATCAATATAAGATTGCTCTGTACGGAGTCGATTTTTATAACAACATAAGGACCCCTATCGTAGAAGATTTTGGCGAGCTTGGGGATGGCATCAGAAAGCTTCCGGAAGCCGAAAGGAAGCACTATTTTATGTCAGCGGCTGAATTTTATGCCAGGTGCAAGCAGAAACCCGAGATCTACTGTATTACGAAATACCAAAAACGTCTGCAGGACTTAAAAAAAGAAATACCTAATTTGGAAATATTGTGGGATAATGGCGCGTTTTTTTTAGTCAGATTGAAATCTTAGAGATAACATTAGGTTGGTAAATTGAAAATCCGGAATGATTTTTTACCTTTCAGTAAACCCTCGATTGGTGAATCAGAAATCGAGGGCGTTGTTGCGTGTCTGAGATCAGGCTGGATCACTACAGGGGCACTTTGCAAGGATTTTGAAACAAAGTTTTCAGAGCTAACGGGTGCTCCCTATGCCGTTACCTTCTCATCTGCAACAGCAGGAATGCATTTGGCCCTCCTCGCAATGGAATTAAAGGACGGCGATGAAATTATTACCCCCTCCATGACCTTTGCCTCAACAATCAATATGATAACTATGTGCGGTGCCAAACCTGTATTTGCAGATATTGAATACGGCACTCTGAATATAGATCCTGCTTCAGTGGAACAAAAAATTACAAAAAAAACGCGGGCAATTATACCGGTTCATTTTGCAGGTGCACCCGTTGATATGGATACGATATCAACAATTGCCAATGCTCACGAAATTAGAATCGTCGAAGATGCCGCCCATGCAGTCGGCACCTATTACAAAGGCACTCATGCAGGTGGTTTCGGATATCCTGCAATATTTTCCTTTCATCCCATCAAGAATATAACGACGGGTGAAGGTGGAATGGTGACGCACTATGACCAGGACCTTGAAACAAGATTGAGGCTCCTTAGGTTCCATGGAATTGAACGGGATGCATGGAAACGCTATGGCAAAGGGGGAAATCCTGAATATGATATTCAGTCCCCTGGATATAAATACAACCTTACGGATCTGCAGGCTGCTCTGGGAATTGCTCAATTATTGAGATTAGGAGAGATGAATGAAAAACGCCGCCAGCTGGCAGAGCTGTATCTGGCCGGTCTTAATGGGGTGGCTGGTCTGGAATTACCGGAAAGCCCGACCTATGATCATGTGCATGTGTGGCATCTCTTCATTGTGAAAATAAAGTCCATGGAACGGGATGCCTTTATGAAAAGGCTTTCTGATTACAATATTGGCTATGGAATTCATTTTCCAGCGGCCCATCTATTGGGTTACGTAAAGAACACCTTTGGAATACAGAAAGGCACTTTGCCGGTAACTGAAAAGGTCG
This sequence comes from Syntrophaceae bacterium UBA4778, assembly GCA_002403175.1. Next base: position 6,042 of record DHHG01000081.1, read on the forward strand.
CTGACTGTATTGTGTCGCTTCCCCTTTTCCCATCCATGGAGGAAACGGATGTTGCCTACGTATGCGACGCCATAAAGGAGATTTTGCACCAATGAAGCAGTCCATGATCTCAGTCGTTATTCCTGTTTATAATGAGTCGGCCGGAATCAGTAAGCTGATGGAGCGATTGCAATCTGTAATGAGCAATATCGGAAGAGCTTATGAGATTATATTAATAGATGACGGTAGTAAGGACGACTCGCTTTCCATTATGAAGGAATATACCGTCCGGCCTGAGATTAAGGTTGTCGAACTGACAAAGAACTATGGTCAGCATGCAGCCATTTTCGCCGGTTTTTTTGTTTCCAAAGGGAATATCATCGTTACTATGGATGCGGACCTTCAGAATCCTCCTGAGGAAATTCCAAGACTCATCCGGGTTATGGAAGAAGGGGGTTATGATGTAGTGGGGACGATTCGTAAAGAAAGGAAAGATTCCTTTTTTAGAAAATTTCCTTCCAAAATCATCAATATGGTTGCGCGCCGGATTACCAAAGTACAAATGACAGACTGGGGATGCATGCTTCGCGCATACCGCCGAAGCATCGTGGACAGGATGATTGATTGTCATGAACAATCTACCTTCATACCTGCACTGGCTACCTATTTTGCAAAAAAAGTAACAGAAATTGAAGTGGAACATGAGGAAAGGTTTGCCGGCGAGTCGCACTATCCATTTCGAAAATTGGTCAATCTCCAATTTGATCTTGTTTCTTCGTTTTCCGATTTTCCATTGAAGATCATCATGTATTCCGGCATTGTATTTGCCATGCTGGGCATCGGTTTCGGTCTATTACTCGGAATCGCCAGAGCGGTCTATGGAGCCGCCTGGGCCGCAGAAGGAGTGTTTACACTATTTTCTGTCCTCTTTGCTTTTGTCGGATTTCAATTTTTTGCCCTGGGAATCATGGGTGAATATATCGGTCGCATTTACCGCGAAGTTAGAAAAAGGCCGGAATATGTTATTGAGAGGGTTTATTCCTCTTCGGAGCAAGAATGAAGGCCGTTGTCTTTGCTTATCACAATATGGGCATAACAGGTCTGGAAGCCCTCAAAAACGCAGGATTTGCAATTCAGGCAATTTTTACACATGAGGACAATCCCGCAGAGAATTGCTGGTTCTCCTCCGTTGCGAACTGGGGAACAAAAAATGGCATACAGGTATTTAGCCCCGAAAATATCAATCACCCCGACTGGACGGCAATGATCAGCGACTTAGGGCCGGATACTATTTTTTCATTCTATTACCGCTATCTCTTAAACGATGATATTTTGCGAATTCCGAATGCTGGCGCATACAATCTTCACGGGTCCTTTTTGCCTGCTTACCGGGGGAGGGCACCTGTCAACTGGGTGATAGTCAATGGTGAAAAGGAGACCGGAGTAACGCTTCATCGTATGGTGGCCAGGGCTGATGCAGGAGATATCGTCGGACAACGCCGGGTCGCCATAGCATTCGAGGATACGGCCCACACCCTTTTCCAAAAACTTCAGGATGCGGCGTCTTTGCTTTTGAAAGAGTTACTCCCGTTGATAAAAGAGGGGAGGGCGCCGCGGATCGTTCAGGATCTGAGCAAGGGAAGTTATTTCGGCCGGCGTTGTCCCGAAGATGGCAGAATTGATTGGCGCTGGCCCTCTCTGCGGATTTACAATCTCATCCGCGGGGTAACGGAACCTTATCCCGGTGCCTTCGCTCATATGCCTGATGGCGGTAAGGTTATCGTATGGTGGGCGATACCGGAAGAGATCCCAGATGAAGATGCGAATTGCGGCACGGTTAGGATAATGCAAGATCGCGTCCTCGTAAAAGCGGCTGATGGCTGGCTTCGGCTGATCGACATTGAACTGGATGGAAAGCGCATTAAGGATAAGCAAATAGCAGTTTATTTGAGTACAGGAGCAATATTGAAATGAAAATTCTCATTTTAGGTGTGAACGGCTTTATCGGGCATCATTTGACCAATCGTATACTCAGTACAACAGACTGGTCCGTTTACGGTATGGACCTGGGAGCAGATCGGCTTGATAAGGCTCTTGATCATCCCCGTTTCCATTTCCTCGAAGGAGATATCGCCATTAACAAGGAATGGATCGAATACCACATCAAGAAGTGCGATGTAATCATGCCCCTGGTGGCCATCGCGACCCCGAAGCTCTATGTCGAAGACCCGATCGGCGTGTTCAATCTGGATTTCGAAATGAATCTGCAAATTGTGAAGCAGTGCGTCAAATACAAAAAACGCATCGTATTCCCGTCTACATCGGAGGTATATGGCGCGTGTCCGGAACCGGAATTCAAAGAGGACGAAAGCTACCTTGTAGTCGGGCCGATTCAGAAAGAGCGCTGGATTTATTCCTGCAGCAAGCAGCTCCTGGACCGGGTTATCTATGCCTATGGAACCAGGGGGCACGTGGATTTCACCTTATTCCGGCCCTTCAATTGGATCGGGCCGCGTTTGGATTCTCTCAACGTTGCCAAGGAAGGCAGTTCCCGCGTCGTTACCCAGTTCATCGCAGAACTTTTAATGAAGAGACCGATAATGTTGGTGGATGGCGGTAATCAGAAAAGATGCTTTACCTATGTTGATGACGGCATCGAGGCCCTTATGCGGATACTGGAAAACAAGGACGATTGCTGCAAAAACCAGATCGTTAATATCGGAAACCCCCAAAACGAGTGCTCAATTACAGAGCTGGCAAATATCCTGAAAGGGATTTTCATGGAGCATCCGGAACACAGGAAAGATCAGGCATATTCGGAAATTCAGGAAATCAAGTCCGAAACCTTTTACGGAAAGGGCTACCAGGATATCTATACCCGTAAACCTTCTATTGAAAAAGCCGTGTCCCTTCTGGGCTGGCAACCTCGAATCGGGCTTGAAGAGTCATTAAAAAAGACATTGTATGCATTCCTGGAGGAGAACGAATAAGAATGGTTTTAAATGAGACAGTTCTCCTTTCAATTCAATAGAGAGCTGTCTCTTGCTGGTGCTAACTCCTAAAATTCTGTTTCCAATCCTCTTAAAAGCAGATCGTTCTAGCCTGATATGCTATCATCCTTTCCAGTAAATATTTTCTTGACCTGTCTACTGCTTCATAGTTTAGAACAGCAGTTACCATTGGCCATGGCTAAAATTTTATAAAAAAGGAGACTTGATATGGACAGGGTAACTGTTGAACAATGGGTAGAATTATTTAGGGCTATAGGACTGTCGGATGCCGATATGAGCAAATGGCACCACCTATTTGAAGCAAAATATCCCGAAGCTCATCAGCGTTTTCTGGAGTGGCTGGGAATGGATGCCGAGAGAATTAGAAAAGTACGAAATTCCAATTAGAGAAAAGCCCCGTTTCGGTTGCCTAGCCCATCGAAGCGGGGCACAATTAAACAATGTACCGCATATCGCAAATTGCAAAAAAATACGGCTTATCAAGAAGCACGCTTCTCTATTACGATAGAATCGGTCTGTTGACCCCTGTCCGGCATATTCGATCCGGTTACCGAATTTATTCCCGGAGCGACTGTTTGCGAATGGAGGAAATCTCACAACTGCGTAATGCAGGTATCCCCCTTGCAGAAATAAAAAAGCTGTTCGACCAAAATCCGTCGCGAAGCGCGGAAATATTGCGCAAGCGGCTTCGTCATATTAATGATGAGATCAGCCAATTACGCGTGCAGCAAAATTTTATTCTGAATCTGCTTGGAGATAAAGAGCTTGTCGGTTCTATTCGCGTTTTAAGCAAGGCTCAGTGGATTGCCAATTTGCGCAAGGCCGGCCTGGATGAAGCCGGGATGGATCGCTGGCACGCTGAATTTGAAGCCACTTCGCCTGAAGCGCATCAGGATTTCCTTGAATCGCTGAATTTGCCGAAAGATGAAATCCATCTGATTCGCCAAAGATCAAGAGAGTTGCCGGCTTTTAGAATAAAATGCCTGAAAGATTCATATGTGAGTTAGTCTGCATGAGTTGAAAAATTCACCGAAGAAAAGGATGATTGATTTGAAATCGAATATCCTCGGCCTCAAAATTGATGTCGATACATACATTGGAATGAAAAGAGGGGTTCCCAGGTTACTGGAAATTCTGGACCGGTTCGGAGTTAAAGCTACTTTTTATCTCAGCATGGGGCCCGATGCATCCGGAAGGGCTGTGCTTCAGCTCTTAAGAAATCCTCTTTTTTTAAAAAAAATGGTGAGGACGAAGGCGACGCAACTCTATGGTTTTCGGACAGCCCTCTATGGGACGCTCCTTCCCTCTCCGAAGATTGCTCTTTCCTTCCCTGATCTGGTCAGGCGAATTCTGTCTGAAGGGCATGAGGTTGAGTTCCATGCCTGGGATCATCGTCGCTGGCAGGATGAGCTCCTTTCAAAATCTGAGGAGTGGATTGAGGAATGGTTCCGGAAGGGAATCGATGCCTATCAGATGCTTGTGGGAAGAAAGCCTGCTTCCTTTGGCGCTCCTGCCTGGCTGATTGATGAACGGTCTCTCCGCATTTTGAAAAACTTTCAATTATCTTATCTGAGTTGTTCCAGAGCTCACAGTCCGTTTATAGAGTCCATTACCGAATTGCCGGAGATCCCCTCGGATCTTCCCTGTCTTGAAGAAGTCGGAGTTGAAAATGGAGTGTCTCTCATTCTTTCCAAACTTCAGACGGAAGGGCTTCATGTCCTTCCCGTTCATGCGGAAGCGGAAGGAGGAATCTGGGATATTCATTTCATAAAAATTTTGGAAGAATTAAAGTATCTGGATTATGATATTCTGAGGATCGATGAAATAGCCAGTCGCCTGAAATTGAATATGTTGCCTGAAAGAACTTACAAATCGGAATTATTGCCGGGACGTTCCGTTCCGTGCGCAGTCTAAAGAATTCAAAACAGGATGGCACGGGGTACGCATGCAGCCCAAGGAACTCAAAAAAGTCCAGGAGCTTTATAATTTCATCATTCATAGAAAAGGCAAGGTGCTGATCCTGACGCATAACAATCCTGATCCGGATGGACTGGCATCTGTTTTTGCCCTGCATTTTCTTTTAACTTTCTGGAAATTCAAAGCCATGATGGCCTATGGGGGTATGATCGGTCGCGCAGAGAATAGGGCAATGGTGAAGAATCTGAAAATGGATATCCGACCTCTTTCGGAATACCGTTTAAAGGATTTTGCGACGCTGGCCCTAATAGACAGTCAGCCGGGTGCCGGGAACAACTCCCTCCCGGAATCCGTAAAGCCCGATATTGTGGTAGACCACCATTTTCCGGTCATCGAATCAGTTGTCAATTCTGCATTCGTCGATATTCGGCCCGATTGCGGAAGCACTTCGAGCATATTGACAGAATATCTCCGGGATTCAGGCCTGAACGATATCGACAGGGATGTCGCTACGGCGCTCATTTACGGAATCCGTTCCGATACGAGGGATTTTGGCCGTGAGAGCAGTCCGAAAGATGTAGCAGCAAACAATTTTTTATATCCATGGGTCGATTTCAAACTCTTGTCCAATATAGAGCACCCCCGTTTGTCGCGCGATTATTTCAGAATGATTGTTAAATCCATTGAGCATGCCTTGATCGATGGAAATGTGGTTATCTCCGATCTTCAGGAAATTTCCAATACCGACAATCTGTCCGAAACGGCAGATTTATTGATTCGCATTGAGGGTGTGAAATGGGCGCTTTGTTATGGTTCCTTTCAGGGAGCTATCCATTTTTCGCTTCGAATGTCCGGTCGACAGGGGCATGCGGGTATCATTGCCAAGCAGATCGCTAATGGAATTGGGTCAGGTGGCGGTCATCATATGATGGCAGGGGGGAAGATCGCGATGAGAAAACTACCGGAAGCGAGTTATCAGGAGCTGGCCGATATTGTTAAGAACAGATTCCTGCAAGAGATAAACAGGGCTAATTTCAAGGGGAAGCCCCTATAAATTGTTCTGAAAAGAAAATGATAGGCTGCGCTTCGAGGCCGGGCATCCGAAAAAGGTTTCCTGCAACCTGAACGGCTTTTATCTTCTCAAACCCAGTTTTTTTTCATTGGCCTTGGTCTTCATTTCCCGAATAGCGGCTGAGTAATCAGTACTGTTGAAAACAGAAGACCCTGCAACGAAAACATCCGCTCCTGCATGCGATAAAATTTCAATATTTTCAGTCGTAACGCCGCCGTCAATTTCCACCAATGGCCCAACAGGCAATGCATCAATCAAGGTCCTCGCCTTTTCAATCTTGTCAATCATGCTGGAAATGAATTTCTGACCGCCGAAACCGGGATTAACGGTCATAATCAGGAGTAAATCGATATCGGATAGGATTTCCTCAACGGCTCCCAAGGGCGTGGCCGGATTTATGGAAACCCCGGCTTTGATTCCCAATTCCT
>DHHG01000084.1 GCA_002403175.1 Syntrophaceae bacterium UBA4778
CTCAAGTTTCGTTCAGGACACATGATCACATCTCCAATCTTTTCTGTTAAAAAAAGAACTGGAGCAATGCTCCAGTTCTTTTTTTAACTAATTGAATCCGTAACTTTTCTACTCAACCAATCCGTCCATGCATCGAATCCCTCTCCCGTTTTTGCAGAAATCGGGAAGATTTCTATATCAGGATTAAGCTTCTTTGCATATGTCCGTACTTTCTCTATGTCAAAATCAAAGAATGCCGCACAATCAATCTTGTTGATGATCATCGCGTCGACAATCTTAAACATGAGCGGATACTTTAGAGGCTTGTCATGACCCTCACAGATACTCAGAATCATAACGTTTAGGGCCGCTCCAGTATCGAACTCAGCCGGACAGACAAGGTTCCCAACGTTCTCAAGAATAATCAGATCAAGATCTTTCGTTCCTATCTCGTTCAGGCCCTGCTCGGTCATTCCGGCATCCAGGTGACACATGCCCCCTGTGTGTAGCTGAATGGTACGGATTCCGGTTTTGGCAACTGCAATTGCGTCAACATCGGAATCGATATCAGCTTCCATTACTCCTATTTCTATCTTTTCCTTTAGAGCGCTGATGGTTCGGAGCACCGTCATTGTCTTGCCCGAGCCGGGGGAAGACATCAGGTTGAGAAGACACGTCTTCTCTTCCTTCAGTCTTTTCCTGAGTAAATCAGCAGCCCTATCATTATTATCAAGAACACTTTTCTTGATTTCGATTATGCGAACTTTATCCATTTCCCTTCTCCGCATCAGTTGATGAAGATTTCTCCTCTATACCGATTTCTTTTATGAGCAGTCCTCTTCCATCAATCACATCACACTGCTCGCTTGAGCATTCTGGGCATTTCATGTCTGTCTTCGTTGGATTGTAGGTAGTCGCGCACTCTGTACAGAAAACGATTGCCTCGACCATTTCAATCACCAATTCAGACCCTTCGAGAATCGTCCCTTCGACGACATCGGGGTAGAACTCACGAAGATACCGAGGTTCCACCCCGCTGATCTCTCCAACCTGCAATACGACTTTCAGAACTTTGGCAGCATTGTTTTTAACGGCATACTCCTCCACCGTTTTCACAAAGCTAACTACGATACTCATCTCATGCATGTGGGTTCCCTTTTGCTATTTTCCTGAAATCATTTTTACCGTGATTCGTCCTGCGCGCACCACCGTGGCTTTTGTAGCCCTTGTGTATAGTTCAAAGAATGTCTTTGCGGGAACGGTCTCGCCGACTCTCTCCAGGTGTATCGCATCGAAATTGCACCGTCTGGTGCAGACGCCGCAGCCGTAGCAAACGTCTGGATCAACGATGCTCAGACCGCAATGTAGACAGCGTTGCGCTTCTTTCTTGACCTGCTCTTCGGTAAGGCCTGCACGCAGGTCGGCAAAGGTGGTCTTTGCCAGCGTAGGATCGACCGGTCTCATCATCTGCCTGGGGATGCGGTCATAACTGGAGGTGTCGAGCTTTTTCTTATCAAGTGCTACGTAGTCTTGTTCGCGGTTCATGAACAGATCCAATCCCAGTACATACCGAGAGATAGATTCCGCACCCTGCTTTCCGTTTGCAATAGCATCTATTGCAAACTTGGGTCCGGTAACCACATCTCCACCTGCGAACACATCGGGCGCTGCCGACTGGAAGGAGACATCCGCAACCTGAATCCTGTTGCGTCCATCGAGAATGATCTTTTCGCCCTTGTTCAAATTGCCCCAGTCGATCATCTGACCGATGGCGAGAAGAACTTTGGAAGCTGGTATGGTGATGGTTACCTTTTCATCATACTTCGGAGCGAATCGGCCATTATCAAATACCGATACGCATTTCTTGAACTCTACGCCGGTCACTTTTCCTTCTTTCGATAGAATTCGCTTTGGTCCCCATCCGTTGTTCAGTACGATGCCTTCTTCTTTTGCCTCTTGCTGTTCTTCCTTAAGAGCAGGCATCTCTTCCGCGCTTTCAAGACAATAAAGATTAACGCTTTCAGCGCCCGCCCGGACTGCCGCGCGTGCTACGTCGATGGCCACGTTTCCGCCGCCTACAACAATAACCGGTCCTTCCAGTTTTACGTTGCTGTCCAAGTTGACGCTACGGAGGAATTCAATTCCGTTGATGACATCTCCAAGGTTTTCTCCTTCGATGCCGAGAGATGCGCCTTTCTGGGCTCCAATCGCAACATAGAATGCCTTATACCCTTCTTTACGGAGTTTTTCAATCGTAGTATCCTTGCCAACTTCAACACCGGTCTTGAATTCGATCCCCAGTTCTTTCAGGATATTGATCTCCGTATTAATGACATCCTTATCCAGACGGAAGGAGGGGATACCCAGGGTCAGCATTCCGCCGAGTACTTTCTCCCTCTCGAATACCGTTACCTTATAACCCTCGATGGCGAGATAGTAAGCGCAGGTTAAGCCGGCAGGTCCGGCACCGATGACCGCAATCTTCTTGCCGGCCTTCGCTGAAGGATCGTATTCGGTCTTGATCTGCGGGATGAACCGATTCTCGGAGTTGCGTTCCTGATCGGCGATAAACATCTTGATAGCATCAATGGCAAGCGCCTCGTCTACCGTGCCGCGCGTACATTCACTTTCGCAGGGGTGAGGACAAATCCTTCCGCAGACGGCGGGGAAGGGGTTGTCTTTCTTGATCACTTCCAAAGCCTCTCTGTATTTTCCCTCGGCTGCTTTCTGGATATAACCCTGTACGGAAATATGCGCGGGGCATATTGTCTTACAGGGCGCCGTGCCTCTGTTCGATACGATCTTTTTATCCCGGTAATTTTCATTCCACATGCCTTGGCCCCAAAGGCTATTCTCGGGTATTTTGGTCTTTTCGATCTGAGTCTCTATCGATTTGCACAGACCGTCTCCCAATTTGATAGCATTCATCGGACAGACAGAAACGCATTCACCACAGGCCACGCATTTCTCTTGATCTATCTTCGCTATGAAATTGGACTTGCAGAATCCTGCCCCGCCGAACTGTTTGACGGTTCTGAATCCGGCGCACGAACAACCGCAGCAGTTGCAGATATAAGAGGATTCGCCGAGTCCCTCAGTCGCAAAGACGTGATGAACAAGACCGGCCTTCTCCACGAAATCCAGAATCTTGAGAGCCTCTTCCTTGCTGACCTGCCTGCCTCTCTTGGTTTTGATGTAGTATACGGCATGCGGTCCGAGCTGAAAGCACGTATCCTCTATGGGGTGATCACATCCCTTCCCGAGCATTCTCATGGATTCACGACAGAGGCACGGGGCAACAGTTACGCATTCCGCCTCCATGATGTACCTTTTTATATCTTCAGAAGAAAGGATCTTTGACTGTGCCGCTATCTCCTTCATGACCGGGACGGTTTTCATCATGCCGGCGTCTTTTCGCCCCAGAAGACCAAACAAGTATGGCATCTGCTGATCCCCTGGCATATCCACAAACAATTGGGCCATTTCCTTGTCTAGGGTTCTGCGGTCCATCATGTACTCATAAATACCCGGAACAAAAGGAGCCAGACGATAATACGGCTTATCTTTGATGAAATGCGCGAAGATGGCACCGTGATCCGCCATGTTCCAGAGCATCTTGCTGACCTGTTCTACCGGTCGGCCAACTTTTTTGGCGTAATCTTCGGCGGAGATCGGTTTCCTTGTCAGGTGCATTCCCAACTCAGCTTCTTCCGCTGAAATCAGTTTTTTGAGAATCTTTACCCAGACCGAGCTCTCCATTACCGGTCCGATCATAAGACCCCCATGCCAGCTAACGCGGTTAGCAAACTTACAGTGAGCGCTCCTAGCCATAAAAAATCCCTCCTTCTTTTAGGTGCACATGCCGTGCGCCAATGTGATGATTATTGGAACCATATACCAATATTATTATGCGGAAAACCATATACATATATCGTTATATACTGGGCCCACAAAACCATTAACGAAATTCCTCCATTTTTTTAACCGCCCCTTTTCAGAATACTATTCGAAACCGCTCACCCCGGATTGTAGGGATAAATCCCCATCAGGAGCTATACAGGTATCCTTGTATTGACACTCATCGCAGCTAAAATTGTATGGGCAAGGCGAATAGACGGCTGCGAACGCATAATCGAGCTGTTTCTTGTAATCCGCTAGGGCTTCTTTATCGAGGCTGTAGAAGACACTCATTCCCACACGAGTGCGTTGTACCAGGTGAACATTATAAAGCACCTGAAGGTGTTTGGTGGCAGCGGGCTGAGAAATGCCCAGGATGCCGGCGAGGTCACTGACACTGAGTGTATGCTCGGGAGTCGAGCCGAGAATCTTGATCATCATCATGCGATTGGTGTCAGAGATAGCTTTATTGTAAAAGCACATACGAGGGACGAGACCAGATTTATTACTCATTTCATTCACTCAGTTTTGCATGATGTATTTTCGGTTATGACCGTATAGCCATATTGTTATATTGTCAAGAAAAAAATAGAAGATTTCAGCCCGGATTCTCGAGGATGAGGCCAGGAGGACCATGCGCCATGTGATTCAAATTACAGACCACTTTACGAGGATGTGCTATTTCTGGATCCAAATCAATACAGGGGATGATGAATGAAAAGATTGCTCTTTTTTGTGGTCCTCTCTTTTTTTGCGATAGGGATGATATGTCATGAAGGCTACGCCTTCGAGGGTAGTTCGCTGCATTCGACTCAGCAGAATTCTGATTGGCTGGCTGCAGAAATGCCTTTAAAGACATGGCTAGGTATTTCAGAAAGTGAGAGGATCAAAATCGCGAGAGGTTTTGTGGATGATTACTATCAGATGGACAAAACTTGTGATTATGCAAAAATCAAAGCCTTTTACGATGAGAAAAAAAATCTGACCTCGATTTATGTAGAGTGTTTGAAGCGCTCTCAACCTAAATTACAGGATAAGAAAGATCCTCAAGGCGTGTGATAGCGTTTCTTCGAACGATGTACCGGCAGGGGAGCTAATTCGACGGAAAGCGAAGAAGGCTCCTCTGGGTTGTGATCCGATCTCAAAAGCTGCGCACCTGTAGAAGGATGCGCTCTTTTCGAGATGTTGCCTCCCTAATTTACCGCATCATTATCATTCGGAATCCCGTCTCTTTTAAAGTCTTTGTCCTCACGGGGAAACCATTAAGATGCTCAGGATATTCCGCCGGTAGACCGCTCTGTTTAAGATAACATATCAGATTCTTGCGGCCTCTTGCCGTAGCGATATAGATGTGTATTTCTCTTCACACCCCCCGCGAATTGACTTATCCATTCCGTTCAGTATAGATCCTGAAAAAAATACCGGTAACAAATTATGTTTTTAAAATCAGCTACATAAATAGCAAGCAGATATGTCCGCCTCATGGCACGGAATCTGCTACAAGCGGAAAAGTTCAGGTTGGAATGATTGGCTTTAGGAGGGCATTCCGAAATTGACAGAAAAAACCGTTGCCGTTGTTTTTCCCGGGCAGGGCTCACAGCGTCCCGGCATGGGGAAAGACTTTTATAGTGAAATTAAAGAATGTCGCGAAGTTTACGAAGAGGCCTCTGATTCTCTCGGCTGGGATGTTGCCGCGATGTGCTTCGGAGAAGATGATCGCCTTAATATGACAGAGTTTACTCAGCCCTGTATTGTCGCGACTGAAATAGCCATGTTGCGCGGTTTGAAAGCGCTTTATGAATTTTCCCCCGAGTTTTTTGGGGGGCATAGTCTGGGCGAATTTACCGCTCTGGTTGCTTCCGGATTTATGCCGTTTGCCGCTGCTGTAAAGATTGTCCATGTCAGAGGGCGCCTCATGCAGGAGGCGGTGGCGGTAGGAACCGGCAGCATGTCGGCTGTGATTTCAGAGAATCTGGACACGGAAAACATTCGCACGGCGCTTTCGGGTATCCCTGTTGACATTGCCAATATAAATTCCGCAAACCAGATAGTAATCAGCGGTGCGGCCGCGGCAATGCCATATGCGGAAGAGTTGATGAAGGATGCCCTTGGGGGGCGACCTTTTCGGTTCGTCGCTTTGAATGTAAGCGCGCCTTTTCACAGCCGGTTTATGAGCACAATCAAAAATTCTTTTTTGGAAACGCTTCAAAAATACGGAAGCGCCATGATTGCGGAGAAGGCCACCTGTGTCACCTCGAATTATACCGGAGACTTTCATTGTGGCAATATATCCAAAATTCAGGGAAATCTGGTGGCTCAATTAAGTAATGCCGTGAATTGGCGAAGCAATATGGAACAGCTTTCGTCTAAGGCAAACAGCATTTACGAAGTCGGCCCGGGCCGTCCGTTGAGGGATTTTTTCAAAACAATCGGCGTGGGTTGCTCGTCCATAACTACGTTATCAGCCGCAAGGAAAACGTTGGAAGAGAACTTGTAGGATTCGAATCGAATCGGACCATGCGATACTAACCGGATGTCCGGGATCAATAAAGCCGAATCGGCCTTATAAAGGAGTTGGGGGGAGAGAATGGATTTTGATCTGAATGAAAATCAAAGAATGTATGTGGAGACCGTTCAGAAATTTGTACGGGGGCGGATTACGCCCAATATTTTGAAATTGGAAAAGGATCATGCTTTTCCTTGGGATATTATCGACAAGGCCTGGGAGCTTGGACTTTTGAACCTGAGTATCCCGGAATCGGTCAAAGGTTTCGAAATCGATCCTGTCTCCAGCGCTTTGATAATCAAAGAACTCTCTTACGGGGATACGGGAATTTCCACGTCCGCCATGTGCAATGATCTGGCCAATGTCGTTATTGCGCAGCATGGAAATGAAAGTCAAAAACAGGAATTCTTAGGTCCGTTTGTGGAGAAATCTTCTTTGGCTTCATTTTGCCTCACCGAGCCAGGGGCAGGTTCAGATAATTCCGCCATGACCTCCTGCATAACGAAGGTGGACGGAGGTTACATTCTGAATGGAGCTAAATGTTTCATTACGAATGCATCGTTTGCTTCACAGTTCACTGTTTTCTGTAAGGTAGGCAAACCGACCTCTAATTTCATGGCCTGCGTTATTGTGCCGGCGATCGGCGTAAAGAGGGAGGGCAACACCGAACTGGAAGCTAAAAATGGTGGAAAGATCATCATCGGCAATCCGGAGGAAAAGCTGGGGCAGAGATTATCCAATACGGCAACAGTTACGTTCGAAGATGTCGTCATCAAAGATGAGCAGATCATCGGTGATCGGCGCTTCGGCTTCAAATATGTGATCGATGTTCTCGATTATGCCCGTCCTATGGTGGCCGCAATCGGCGTGGGACTCGCCAAACGCGCGCTGGATGTTACCCTGGAGTATACCAGGGAGCGGAAGCAGTTCGGGCAACGGATCTGCGATCTACCGGTTGCGCGAGAAATCCTGGTGAACATGTGGAAAAAGGTCGAATTGGCTGAACTGGCCCTGATCAAGGCGGCTGTAAAATGTCAGGAGCTGGCGCCCGACCGAGGCCTGTATGCATCGTTGGCGAAGAACACCGCTGCCGAAACGGCGCTTTACTGCGCCAATGAGGGGCTTCATCTGCATGGAGGCTACGGCTTCATGAACGAGTACGAAATTTCCAAACTCGTCAGGGATGCCCATATCATAGATATCTATGAGGGTGTGCGGGAAATTCAAAATATGATAATAGGCCGGGAACTGATTTAAGTTTAATGTAGCTCTTTAACATTGCTTCAATTACTGCCCGCGATGAATCTCGGGATGGGCTTTGTTCTAAGACTTTGAATGACATAGCGAATTTCAATACCGTTTAAGGAGAAATAGAACATGCTTTATATCCATGGAATGGGCCATTTTTATCCGGAAAATGTTATTACCAACCAATTTCTGGAAGATCTTGATATTGGCACCAATTCGGAGTGGATTTTGGACAGAGTCGGTATACAGAGTCGTAGGACCTGTATGTCTCTTGATTATATCAAGACCACCAAAAATCGTGACCCCCGGGCAGCATTGGAGGCATCTCTCTACGGCGATGCGCAAACCGGCGCTGCGGCAGCAAGAATGGCGCTGGATAGGGCGGGTTTGAAAGCGGAAGATATCGGGATGGTTATTTCCGGCAGCTCGGCTTCGGATTATGTATCTCCCGCCCAAGCCGCATTAATCGCGGCAGAACTGGGTATTGAGGTACCGTGTTTTGATCTGAATTCCGCCTGCACGACCTACGGGATGCAGATCGATTTTCTAAACAAAATGAAAGCCGATGCACTGCCGCCCTTCGTGTTAATCGTCAATCCGGAGAACTTTACGCGGGTGCTGGATTACTCGAATCGCAGTGTGGCCGTTCTCTTCGGGGATGGAACCTCGGCATCTGTTATTTCTACGGTCAATCCGTCGCCTGTTGCCGTGATGACCAGTGAATCGGACTCGAAACCTTCCTCCTGGATGAAGGTGTTTGTGCCCCGGATGGGTTTTTTTGAGCAGGACGGACATGCCGTTCAGGGCTTTGCGATCCGCAAATCGACGGATGGCCTGCGGAGCTTGCAATCGATATCAAAGGCAGGTCCGGAGCGGTTTATTTACATCGGACACCAAGCCAATCTGGGCATGCTTAAAACGGTTTGCGAGCGTTGCGAAATAGGGGAAAAGAATCACTGGTCCAATGTGGCCGAATATGGAAATACGGCCAGCGCCGGAGCCCCCGGGACCTTAAGCCTTCATTGGGATGAATTGAAAGCAGGATATGATATCGGAATCTCCATCGTCGGCGCAGGGCTGACGTGGGTTAATTTATTGATAAGCGTAGCTGAAGGAAAATAAGGATATTATGAAATATTCAGAATTCAAAAGCAGAAATGAGTTTAATCATGAAGAAATCCTGGCGTTCTGTTACGGCAATCTGGTATCAGATCCTCCGGAAAATTTTGATGCGCGCTTGCCGGCTCCCCCGTTTCTCATGGTGGATAACATTCTTTCCATTCAAAGCAAGGGACGGCAGGGGACGATCATCGCCGAACAGACCGTTCGTCTGGATGCTTGGTATTTCCAATGCCATATGCCGGGAGATCCGGTCCAGCCGGGATGCCTTGGTATCGATGCCATCTGGCAGCTGCTGGGGTTTTATTGTGTCTGGCGAGGATCATTGGGCTCGGGTCGGGCATTGGGTTGCGGAGAGGTCGCCTTCAACGGTCAGATTCGCCCTTATAATAAGAAGGTACGTTATGAAGTCGATGTGCGCCGCTTTTCGTCTTTAAAGGAATCGGGCGCCAGCGTCGTAATTGCGGATGGCCGTATTTTTGTGGACGGAGAGTTGATTGCGCTGGTTAATCAGGCACGGACAGGAGTTTTTAAAAATATCGCATACAGGGATTATCCTAAGCGATCTAAGAATTCTGTTGGCGGGATCATAAGGGAATAAAATGGAAGAGAAGCGTGTAGCGATTGTAACCGGAGGAGGGACCGGAATCGGAGAAGCCTGTTGCCGGGCCTTTGCGAAAGCGGGGTTCCGAGTTGGCATTCAGTACAGGAGCAGCGAAGATAAAGCCAAAAAGCTGCTGTCCGAAATCGGAGACGGTTTTCTCCTGAAAGCGGATATTACCGAAATCGACCAGGTTGAAGCCATGGTGGCTGCCATCAAAGAAAATGCAGGGAGGGCAGATGTCCTGGTAAACAATGCGGGAGTTTCCATCAACGCCGATATCAACAGCATGAGAATGGAGCAGTTTGATGCCCAGCGAGCCCTGACCCGCGGGACATGGTATCTGACGAAAAGAATCATTCGCCTTTTCATGCTTCGCAAAAATTATGGAAGGATTATTAATATTTCGAGTGTAGTAGGTCATACCGGCAATGCCGGACAGATTGTATATACAATGGAAAAAGCGGCGCTGGATGCCTTTTCCAGATCGTTATCCAAAGAGCTTGCAGGGCGCGATATACTAATCAATTCGGTGGCCCCCGGATTTATCGAAACATCGATGACGGATGAACTGCCGGAGGAAATTAAACAGAAAATACTCTCAAATATCACCATTGGTCGCATGGGGCGGCCCGAAGAGGTGGCCGAGGTGGTCGCGTTTCTGGCCACAGGCGGCTCTTACATTACAGGGAGTGTGATTCATGTCAATGGAGGGCTTTATGGAGGCTGATGCGGGGACCAGAGAGCTGGTCCTCAGTGCTATTCCCCAGAAGTATCCGTTCCGCTTTATTGATGAAATCCTGGAATTGGATGAAATGCGTATAAAAGGCGCCTATCGCTTTCGTGAAGACGAGTATTTTTACAAAGGCCATTTTCCCGAAAGACCGATTACGCCCGGCGTCATTCTTATCGAGACAATGGCTCAGGCGGGAATCGTTGCCTTGGGTATATACATCCTTATGAAAGAGATGAAACTTGGCTTTGAGCAGATAAAGGACATCATCACTCTTTTCAGCTATGCGGAAGGGGTCGAATTTCTCTATCCTGTTTTTCCGGGTGAAAGGGTGATCATTCATGGAGAGAAGATGTATTTTCGAAAAGGACGCATGAAAGCCAAAGTTTCCATAACTCATGAGGATGGTCGATTGGTCTGTAGCGGCATTTTGGCGGGTATGGAGCAATTCTATTCAAACGGAAAACAGGCCGATTTATCGGTCCGTGAATCAATCTAAACTTTCCTTTGTATAGGAGGTCTTTGGAAGTGAAAAATAGAGTCGTTGTAACCGGTATGGGTATTATAGCACCCAACGCCAATGGTCTGCAGCAATTTGAGGAAGCTCTTCGGGAAGGAAGATCGGGGATACGCTTCATTCCCAAACTTCAGGAGCTGAACTTTGCCTGCCAGATCGGAGGGGTGCCACAGGATTTTCAGGCGATACGGGACAGTTATTTCAATCCGGAAGAGATCATGTCCATGAACGAAAACATAGGATATGCATCCGTAGCCGCGGTAGATGCCTGGAAAGATGCCGGACTGAAAATCCCGGAAGGGGATGAGGTGGATTGGGGCAGCGGAGTTATTGTCGGCTGCGGTATTGGCGGAATGGATACGATCGCTGAGACTATCGTTCCCCTGGTCAACCAGGGGAAGGTTCGCCGGTTGGGAAGCAGGGTTGTCGAGCAAGTCATGAACAGCGGGACAAGCGCCCGGATCTCAGGCTTGCTGGCGCTCGGCAACAAAGTCAGCTCCAACTCATCCGCGTGCAGTACCGGAACGGAAGCTATTGTAGACGCAATGCTGCGTATCCGAATGGGGCTGGCCAAACGTATTCTGGCCGGTGGAGCCGAAGGGTCATCTCCCTATATCTGGGCGGGATTCGACGCGATGAAGGTGATTGCCAGAAAATACAATGATCAACCCCAGATGGGATCGCGTCCGATGAGCGCGAGCGCAAACGGTTTTGTTCCCGGTTCCGGATGTGGAGTTCTTGTCTTGGAAGAACTGGAGAGTGCTCTCAAACGTGGAGCGAGGATTTATGCGGAAATCTTGGGGGGAACTGTGAACTGCGGCGGTCATCGCAACGGAGGCTCAATCACTGCGCCGAATCCTGAAGGGGTTAAGCGCTGCGTACAGACGGCTGTGGCGGATGCGGGCATTCATGCCGACGAAGTGGACGCTATCAATGGGCATCTCACAGCGACCTTTGCCGATCCTATGGAGATCAAAAACTGGTCCATCGCACTCGAAAGGGGACCAGAGCGATTCCCGTTTGTGAATTCGACCAAATCGCTGATCGGCCATTGTCTTGGCGCTGCGGGAGCCCTCGAAAGCATCGCGGCGGTTCTGCAGTTGCACAAGGGATTTCTACATCCCTCTGTCAACTGTGAAGATGTCCATCCGGATATTGAGGCATATAGCGATAAAATCCCACGAACTTGCATGAAAATGCCGGATATGAAAGTAATGGCCAAAGCCAGCTTCGGCTTTGGTGACGTGAACAGCTGCTTAATATTTAAAAAATGGGAGTAAGGCTATTCGAAAAGATCAGCCGCTAATCTCATTCACTCAGGAAAGAGTGATATTGGATTTCCGGGTATCTTGCGCAAACGATGAATTTCCCCCGGTTGCCGGGAGGACTTGAAATTTTAATTAGAAAAAGAAGGAGAGAATAAAATGGAAGAATCAAAAATTTTCGAAGAAATGTTGAACATACTGAAACCCTATACGAAAGATCCGTCTTTATTGGAAAAGGCGACCAAAGAAACCCACATTCTTAACGATCTTAAGGTCAATTCCGCAAGATTGGTCGATGTGATCATCAAATGCGAAGATGTTTTCGGGCTGACCATCGATGACGATGAAGCCGATAAAATCGGTACGATCGGAGATGCGGTTTCTCTGATTAAGCAAAAGTTGGGGTAAGCTTACCATGGGGAAGATGGCGAAAGATCTTTTGCGACTTCAGACCTGGCTGGTTCGTCTGATGCTCCCTTTTACCGTTACGCTTTATTTCCTTATCATCCGGGCGGCTGGTTACCGGGTCCGGGATATTGAAAGGATTCGGCGGGAGTGCCTTGAGCAGTTCAGCAGGCATCGCGGTCCATGGGTTGTCTGTGCCAATCATCTGACGTTGATCGATTCCATGATTTTGGTCTATGGAATGCTGTCTTTCACTAGCCATTTTACAAATTACAGGAATGTTCCCTGGAATCTGCCCGAGCAGGACAACTTTCATAAAAAGAATTTTCTCATTGCCGTCCTTTGCTATATTGCAAAGTGCATCCCGATCAACCGCGGCGGGGATCGTGATGAGATGAAGAAGACGCTGGATAAATGCAATTATGTCTTAAGCAAAGGACAGAGTCTGATGATTTTTCCTGAAGGGGGAAGATCTCGGACGGGAAGGGTCGATACGGAAGGATTTTCGTACGGAGTCGGCCGGTTTGTAAAGGATCATCCGGATTGCAAGGTGATGTGTTTATATTTAAGAGGCGATCACCAGGTGACTTACGGGAACTTCCCTCAGATCGGAGAGCATTTTTCCATGATGATGGAGGTGCTTGAACCCGGACCATCGGATTATAGCGGGATGCGGGCGCAACGGTTTTATGCCGAGCAGATTATTCAAAAACTGGCCCGCATGGAGGAGAATTATTTTGCCATACATCGGGAACGACGTCGTCAACTTGAGCGATTCGCAAGCCCGTGCAAAGAGCGGGAATATTCGGTTTCTCAACCGGGTCTTTACCCAAAATGAACAGGACCTGATTTGCCGTTCCATCGATCCGGATCTTGCCGTCTGGTCTTTATGGGCGGCTAAGGAATCGGCTTATAAAGCCATCAGCAAAAAGAGGATTGGAATCACCTCTTCGCCGCGAAAATACGAAATCAAGCTGGATTCCAGTCCACGACATGGTTTTTTAACCGGTGCAGCGATCACCCCCGCTGAACCGGTTTTTTTTAATTTGTTTTCCGGAACCGATTTTGTTCATTGCGTTGCAGCCGAATCTCGTACAACGCTGAATTTAATTCTTTGGGGAATGGAGCGCTCCGATACCGGATGTTATCAACGTGGAGCTTTCCACGGATTTCAGGATGAGTCCGCAACGGCACGCATGGCGGCTGTAAGCGCGATTGCGGCTTATCTGGGAGTCAAACCCGAAGACGTGAATATTCGACGGGATCGGCATTCGGGGAGCCTGTGCCCTCCAGTGGCCTACTTAAAAGGAGAAAGGATTAAGGGCGATTTGAGCCTGAGTCATGATCTTCCCTTTATCGCATATGCCTTTATGCCCGAGATTGGAATTGTACCTGCTGGGGGCGGGAATAATCATCCGAGTTTGGCGCGTTTAGGATTTCAATGATTTCATTCCCGAATTTTTTTATTCTCCCCTCCGGAAGTTTGCCGGTTTTTCTCAATTCAATAAGGCTCTCGGGTTTCAAACGGGACAAATCAAGCAGATTTTGATCTGAAAGAATCATAAACACGGCGGTGTTGGTTGATTTTGCCTTGAGGAAACGCCATTCATAAAGTGATCTCAAACGCTCTTTTTGCTGTCTCTTCAGTTCCTTATATCCGCTGATCCTGAAAAAACCATACGGATCGAATACTTTCTCGTTCCACCTCACAGAGGCAATCTCTTTGAATGCCCGATCGGCCCTCTCCATCAGATTTTTTGTAATTAATTCCCGACTGAATCTTTCATAAAGTCCGAACAAATGCTCAATATCCTGAGCTGCATATTCTTTTTGTTCTTCGGAAAGCGGCCGTATATCCCACTGGGATCTCTGAATTCGCTTGGTTTTTAGCAATTCAATCCCGAGCGCTTGCTGGATAACAGATGCAAGGGACAGATGCTTGTACCCGAGAATGGACGCGGCCTTCTGAGTATCAAATACGCTGTTGAATTCAAAACCATAATCCCGGTTCAGGAGCCTGATATCATTGTCCCCGGCATGGATGATTTTTGGTATCTGTCGGTCGGAAAAGCACTGTTCCAAAAAGATGATTTCCAGATGGTTGAGCGGATCGAAAAGATATGTTTTCTTATCCGTTTGTATCTGAATCAGGCAAAGTTTCTCCCGAAAATAGCGGAATGAGTCATATTCCGTATCTATACCGATCAGTCGAGAGGTGCTGATATCCTTTTTGGCTGAACGCAACTTGGAGTTTGTGTCAACCAATATAAAATTACTCACTCTAAAGAATCCCTTCAATTTGAAATTGCTCAAGTTTACATCTACCGAGTTTAGTCTGCAAGGTTTTATTAGTGAATATCTGATCCAAGAATAAATCCATTTTATTTGTACATCAGAGAAGAAGAGAGAAAGTCATTCAGACCTTTTTCATAGATTGGAAGGGAATCCAGGAAACCGCTATTATGAGGGCCCCGGATCTGCAGAAATTGTTTCGGTCCCGTTGCGGTTTCATAAAGTTTCAGACCATGCTTGAAAGGCACTGTTTCATCTTCAGGGCTGTGTATAATTAGAATAGATGATGGACATTTTTGAAGTGATTGCATGGTTTCAAATTGAAGTTCAGGTAAAAAGATTTCGGGTAGCCACTGTACATAATCCTTTACGAGATCTTGGATTGACGTGAAAGATGATTCAATAATCAGGGCACATCCGGAGTGTCGGGAAGCGAGCCGGGCAGCAACTGCACCTCCCAG
Organism: Syntrophaceae bacterium UBA4778; assembly: GCA_002403175.1. Next base: position 15,024 of record DHHG01000084.1, read on the forward strand.
GGATCGTCCGAATATGACAATCCGATCCGGAGAGATGCTTCGGGTTTTTACCAGGTAATTCCACGCCGCTTCAGAATCCAAGTAAGTCCCCGATTCAGTAGTCCGGCCCTCACTGAATCCGAATCCTCGATAATCGAATATGAAAACACTCATGTTCAATTTGTAAAAAATAACTAGATTGTCGATGTTATGGGAAATGTTCCCACCATTTCCATGGCAGAACAGGATGACCCCCCTTTCATGTTCAGCGGGAATCCACCAGCCGTAAATCTTGATTCCATCAGCCGTATTGAGGATGACTGTTTCGTGTTGCAATCCGCTGCTGGCGGGTGTGGCCCTGAATTCCTTCTGAAGGGGATGGTACAAAAAAAGAGAGGAGCAACCGGATAAAAATGGGAGGGAAAAAAAGAAGAAAAGACTGAAAAGAGCATAGCAGCGTTTTATTATGCCTGAGCTAATTCCAAACACAATTTCGCTCCCTTTAACAAACTTTGGTTCTGAATCCATGCGGCATATGGGTGCGGGTGGAAAGCAAATGGGGGATGAAAATCCAGGACCGAAATAGATAGTGCCGGGGTGCTCTATAAGAACTCAGAAGGAATCTTTCGAAAGAATAACGGAAGGAAAAGTGCGACCAAAGCGAGCATTTGAGAATATTCTGGAATCGATGAATGTAAATGTCAAGCAGTTTGGGGCTTCAGAGCGGGGGAAGTCTGTCCAGCCCAACTTTGCTGGTCGGTATTATTCTAATTACAGAACATCTTTGAATTGAGTCAGAATCATGACGATTCCCTTTCGAATCATCATGATCGATATGGCCGCGAGGAGGAGATCCCCTATTTTGGATATAGTTTTCGCGCCTGAATTCCCCAGAACGCTGATAATCGGGGCAGAAAGCCAGAACATTAATCCCGAAATCAGAATATTGGCGATGATGGCGAGAATGGTTATCGTCGCTCCGTATTGGGGTACAAGCAACAATATGGTTGTCAAAACGGCGGGCCCTACAATCAGAGGGACTCCGAGGGGAACAGCTCCCAGGCTTTCAAGATCGATCTGTTGTGATTTTTTTTCCATGCTCAAGAGATCATCAAGGGAAATGACAAAGAGGAGGGCGCCCCCAGCGATCAGGAAATCAGCGGTCGTTACTCCGAGAATATCCAGGATAGCCTTCCCTGCGGCTAAAAAAACAATGGAAACAGCAGTTGCTGTAATGACCGACTGAATAATAATTTTCTGGATCTGTTTCTTTTCCAGATTGATAGTAAAATTGATGAACATCGGCAAAAGCCCGATGGCGTTGACGGCCATAAATATGGGGAGGAATGCCAGCCAAAATTTGTTTATCATGTGTGTGAGATTTACTCTATCTGAGACAAAGGTTGAGAACCGGTTCCAGGCCGGTTCTCGTTCGAATCTTAAGTAAGGAAATAGAATTCTGTCGAGGTCCGATCTCATGCGGCAAGCCCTTATCGGACCGGACTGCATACCATTTTTTGCCTATTTAATCAGGCGTGAAAGATCTCTGAATTTAGGTGACTCGGCTGTTCTCAAAAGCTCAAACAGGACGATTTCAATAGAAGTGAGGCCTGCCCCGGCAGCCTGCATTTTTTGCAGGCCGATGTCTCTGTTCCTGGCGGTTCGAGAAGAGACCGCATCCGTTATGATCTGGACGGAATATCCCGCTTCGAGAAGATCCATCGCGGTTTGATATACGCAGACATGGGTTTCTATCCCGGCCAGCAGGATTTGTTTTCTTTCTGCCCTCGTAATGGCTTCCATACAGTCCTTATCTGCACAGCAACTGAAACTGAGTTTTTCGAGCGGACGGGTTTCCGGCCGGAACTCTGAAAAGAGGGCTGCTATTTCAGGGATTGTGCTCCCTAACCCGGACGGATACTGCTCCGTAGCTATCATTGACAAATCCAGCATGCCGGCTCCCTTGAGTAGAATTTGCAGATTACGGCATAGTGCCTCTTGTTCGTACATTGCGGCGAATAATTTAACCTGAACATCAATCATCAGCAACAGCGTATTCTTAATTTCCAGCATGAGCTTGCCTTTCCCATTATGTATTTTCGATTGATTCCGGGCGTACGAGGCCCAACCATCTTCATGCCATTTGATAGCATGTCCGCCGGAATAAAAGCAAGGGAAAGACATAAAACCCGAATCAGTTGCGCTGCCGACCCCATCCTTCAAATTGTTGTTAGGCTTGCGGTTCGGTTCACCGATGCGATCAGGAAATTGAGACTTTCTGATAAACGGCGCTTTGCAAAGCAGCCTTTTGGGATGCCTGCTCAGGGCCTTAAAAATGGTTGAGTCTTCCTTAGGGAATCACCCGGTAAAGAAACTGCTGAAACGAGTATCTATAAAACGTGTAATCTGTGGATTGATCCTGTATATCGGAAACAGTGTTAGGGAAGCCGCAGCATCATTATTTTCGGATTATCCAAGGTTCTGAATCCGTACTTTTTGTATAATCCCTGTGCGTTTTTGGTTGCCAGAAATCCGATCAGATTTTTCAGCTCCGGAGAATTCGTAATGCATTCCAGCAGCCATTTCCCAAGGCCCTTCCCCCGGTATTCCTTCACAACAAAGACATCGGACAGCAGATATACGGTTGAAAGATCTGACACGGCCCTGGCAAAACCGATTTGTCGCCCATGATGGTACATTCCAAAGCAAATCGAATTTTCGACCGATTTCGCCACTTCTGTAGAAGATCTCGATCCGGACGGGAAAGAACGAGACAAGAAATCCTGAATGCTGCTCAGGGATAATAACATTTTATCCGTGCTGATGAAGTAATCGCCAAGAGTCCACTCCATGGTATCCTCTTTGAAATTGAATTTTTCCTCCTTTTTCTCTGCCAGATCCAATGTTATTTAGATTATTCTGCATCTCCCACCAAAGGCCGAACCTGATCAATGTGAAAATAAACGACATATTTCTGTATGTCTCGATAACGGGCCCCGATGTTGTCCGGCAGCCAGCGGAGAATCTTATCGATGAGTTCGGAATCCTGGTTTTCATCGGTTTTAGTAAGATAGAGCCGTTTCCCGGTAGAGTCGCCTTCGGAAAACAAAAAGGCGGCATGGGGATTGTCCTGTAGATTTTTGTGGGTCAGCCGATCTGCCATTAAAAAAGCGACCTTATCTTCATCCAGAAAATAAGGCTTGCTGTAAAGGGCCGCATCGATCTGTCCTTTCGAATCAGAGGTTGCAATGATGCCGGTACCGCCTGTGTTTTCAAAATATGTGCTCAGCTTCATAAAATCCTCCTTTATTGGAATTATTGATGAATAAAAGCATCGGGCCGAAATGAACAGCCTTGCCTCAATCTCTTAGCAATTCCATCATCTCATTAACGGATGTGACCGGTTTTCTGCAGGCGTGATTCGAGCACACAAAGGCTGTCGCTTTCCCGTCTACAGAATGCATTTTTTCGGTAAATTCGGCCAACCGTGAAATATCGATTGCGTTATGGTTTGTCTTCAGGAGAACGGTTGTGTTGGGAGCGAATCCGGCCTGAATTTTTCTGACCATTTCCTGCGTATCGACAGCATCTCTATCTCCGGCGATCACGACCTCTCTGGAAGGACCTAATGCGAAATCAACAGCCTCCATGAAATAAGTATGTGAGGACGGCGATTGTCCGGTCTCATGCAGGAATACTTTGATCGTTTCCTCCGCTTTTGCTTCCAGCGAGGAGTCGCCGGTCAGCCGCGCCAGTCTCAACAGGTTAAATACAACCACGGCGTTACCGGAGGGAATGGCTCCATCATAGATTTCCTTCTGGTTCACGGGTATCTCTGCTGAATCTCGCATTGAAAGAAAGAATCCCCCGTGAAGCGTGTCTTCAAACATGGTTATCATTTCCCTGTTAAGGCGGAGAGCCGAATCGAGCATCGACATATCGAAACCGGCCTCGTAAATCTCAATCAGCCCGAGGATGAGAAAGGCATAATCGTTCAGAAAGCCCCTGATTCCCGAATCACCACGCCAGAACCGATGCAAAAGTCTTCCCTGGGAGTCGCGAAGATGTTTTAGGAGGAAGCGTGCAGCTTTTGTTGCCGATTCCAGGTAAAGAGGATCTCCAAACGCCTGAGAGGCTTTCGCAAAGGCAGCGATCATTAGCCCGTTCCAGTCCGTCAGGATCTTGTCGTCCAGGTGAGGAGAAATCCTTTTTTTCCGGTTCTCAGCTAGAATGCGAAGTGCGGCTTCTATTGAATTCCTATGGTTCTGCTCCAATTCTAATGCCTGAGGCAGATCCTGGATGGATCGAATGCTGTGAAGAATGTTCTTCCCTTCCTTTCCGCTTAATGCACCGGCAAAATTGCCTTCCTGTTTCACATGGAAAGTTTGGATGACAAGATCAGCGTCTTCGGGATTCAGGATTTTCCGGATCTCCTCTTCCGTCCAGACATAGAATGCTCCCTCTTTCCCTTCGCTTTCTGCATCCTCCGCACAATAAAATCCTCCATCTGACGATGTCAGGTGATCGGTAACATAAGAGAGAATCTCTCTCGTAGTTTTTTCGTAATAGGTGTTTCCTGCAGCTTGGTATGCTTCGGTATAGGCAATGGATAGGAGTGCCTGATCATAGAGCATCTTTTCAAAATGAGGAACCGTCCAGGCTGCATCTGTAGTATAGCGGTGAAATCCATGCCCGACGTGATCGTAGATCCCCCCCTGGCGCATTGCCTGCAAGGTCTTTTCAGCCATTTCCAATGCATCGGAAGAGCCGGTTCGCTTCCAATATCGAAGGAGGAAAGAGATATTATGGGGAACAGGAAATTTCGGAGCTCCGCCGAATCCTCCGAACTTGGTATCGTAATGGGTTCTGAGCTCTTCATAGGTACCGTCCAGGATGGCTTGATCGGGCTCTTTCTCCCGTCCGACTTTCTTTGCCTGAATGGAATCCAGATGACTTATCATCTTGTCTGCGTTATCAATAAGGAAACTTCGATTCTTTCTCCAAAATGAACTGATTTTGGGAACCAGGTCCAGAAGACCGCTTTGGCCGAAACGACTCTCTTTGGGAATGTAGGTTGCTGCAAAAAAGGGTTTTTTATCCGGAGTCATAATGATCGTTAGAGGCCACCCGCCGCTGCCCGTCATCATTTGGCAAAAGCTCATAAAGACGCTATCAATATCCGGTCTCTCTTCTTTGTCTACTTTGATGCAGACAAAGGCATCATTCATTAATTTTGCAACTTCCGTATCTCCGAAGGATTCTCTTGCCATCACATGGCACCAGTGGCAAGTCGAATATCCGATGGACAGGAAAACCGGTCTGTCCGATTCCATTGCTGTCCTGAATGCCTCTTCCCCCCAGGGGAACCAGTTCACCGGGTTTCCCGCGTGCTGAAGCAGGTAAGGACTTTTTTCGTGAATCAGTCTGTTTCGCAAATTGATTCTCCTTCTTGAATCCGAAAGAGCTATTTAATAATCGGGCACCGATCTGATTTCCATCCAGACATGCCGCCTAAAATGACAGTTACGTCCGACCATCCTTCGC
>DHHG01000009.1 GCA_002403175.1 Syntrophaceae bacterium UBA4778
TCATTGACGCCTGCCAAATACCAGCTTTCGATTTCCTGAATGACTACCCTGATCCATTCGTCTTCAATGCCTTTGATCCTCGTCTGGACGTATTTCTTTTTGGAGGTGATACATGGTTCCTGATCGATATCTGCGACCACAATAAAATCGGCCTCCATGGACTGCATGCCGAGAAGGATTTTTTGAAAGGCTTCCCGTTTCAGATTGGCATAGGTCCGAATTTCTACCCGCCTGTATTTTTTCTCAAAAAGCGGTTTGAAGACGGCTTCAAAAAGGCGTGCATCACTTCCGCCTTCAACCCAGATGAATAAAAACCTCTCCATCACAATCCCAACAAATCCTGCTTAAAAAGATCTTCGATTCCCAGTTCTTTTTCCAGAAAAATTCTGGTTTCTTCATTCTCGGCCGGCCGGGAAATCGTTGAGAATCCCTCTTTATCTCTCGATGAAAACAGTATATCGGATATATCCGCCAGTTTAACGATGTCCGGATGATGCGTGGTTACGATGATCTGTTTTCGGTCGGCGACCTCTTTCATCATCGCCACCAGCTTGGTAAGCAGTCCTGGATGAATGCTTCGTTCCGGCTCCTCTATGATGATCAGTGATTTCTTATCAAAGTACAATGCAATGATCATTGCGATCATGTTCAAGGTTCCGTCTGATATGAAAGATGAGGGAACGAAGTTTCCGCCGCTAAAGCTATCTTTCATCTTGAGAAGGAGCGATTTATCCAGCCTTTCAATCTCAATATCTTCTACGAAAGGCAAAAGATCCCTTACCAGGTTGATAAATTTTCTTTTTTTCTCATGGTTTTCAATTATATTTTTTATGCAGATTGCAAGGTTGCTCGCATCTTCTTCCAGATCGGTTTTCCCGGAGATCGGGACGGAATGCTTCGGAAGTTTCGGGTCAAAATCATAGATGGAAACCTTATCGAAAAATTTATCCAGCCTGTGAACAAATCCGAAATACGGCATTCCGATCAGGAGTGCATCCTCCTCCAGTTTTTCATCTTTTAAAAAAGGCGGAATGAAATCGTTCTCCGAAAGGAGAATTCCCGATGGTAAGTCCAGTTCATAGACGATCTCTCCGCCCCTGTTGAAGAGCCGACTCTCTCCGGTTCCTTTAAAAACGAATTCATCCGGTGCAGGGGATTCAAAGACTTCAAACTTCTTGAACAGATGATCTTGCTTAATACGAACTTTATCTCCATCGGAAAAAAGAAAACGGAAAGCATAGACTATCTCCAGATATTTTAGAGTGTAGACATGTCCGTTTTTTTTTCTTTTCGAAACCAGATCGGGATCATAGGTAATACGGAAGGAGCATTCTTTGTTCTGCGGCAGATTGGCGTTTCGTAAAAAATCCACCCCTCCCTGCAAAGATACGGCATTGGCCAGTCCATGATTGGCGAGATCCCGAAGGAATCGGAAGATCTGAATAAAATTGGTCTTTCCTGATGCATTGGTTCCGATCAGGACATTAAATCTGCCGAGATGGTTGAGATCGAGTTGCTTGAAGCTCTTGAAGTTGGAAATGGAAACGGATTTTACAAACATGACTTTCAGCCTTCTATGGTAAGTTCTATTCCGCTCATGACCGGACGCAATCATCCAGCCAATTCAGATACCGGCTGCTTCCCGCTATAATCGGCAATGCGATTATTTCCGGGGTCTCATAAGGGTGTATCGCTGTAATGGCACTCTCCAGTTCGGGATACAATTTGCGTTTCGTTTTGATAAAGCAGATCCATTCCTGCGCCTTTTCGATATTCCCCTGCCAGCGATAGGTACTTACAATCGGGCCGATCACTTGCACGCAGGCGGCCAGGTTTTTATGAATGAGATCCTCTGCGATCTTTTCGGCATCGGCCTGATATTCGCATGTTGTGATTACCTGAATGTACTCCTGCATTCTCCTCTCATCCCCTTAACTGCTTTACAAGCTCGGCGACTCTCTTTCCGAGCTTGGCTGCATTTCGGGATGTTTCCTCATCGGGAGCACCAATACAGGAAATCCCGTAATGCCCTGTTGCATCGAGAGGATCTCCGACCACGATCATGCCGTAAATAAGAAGGGCCTGAATAATAGACATGAGGGTCGTTTCTTTGCCCCCTGAGGCATCCCCGGAAGTTGCGAAAGCTGCCCCGATCTTGTTTTCCATATTTGTCCGGATGCCGACAAAGCGATCGAACACCTCTTTCAGGCCAGCCGCCATGGTTCCGAAATATACGGGTGACCCGGCAATGATCCCGTCGGCTGAGATCAGGTCCTCTTTGGTTACCTCATCTGCCGAGCTCAGGGCGCAGTCTATTCCTTCGACCTGCCTGACTCCATCTGCAATCGCATTGGCCAGTTTTTCTGTATTTCCTGTTCGGGAGTAGTACATGATAAGAATCTTCACAATCAAGTCCTCCTTTATAAGGATCAAAGATACAGTTGATTTTATATCCTATTTAAGCGGAAATATGAAACAATTTGTTCTTCAGTCCATGGGGTTACGAATTGACTTCAGCGGAGGGATACGTAATTGTCAATCCCTCGATTTTAGCAAAAGGCGTCAACCGATGCGGCTGGGTCCGACCGGCCGATAGGATATGTTGTACATGGATTCCCCGGATCAACAGGGAATCGGCGATCAGCGAGCGATGACATCTCCAGGGCACCGCCTCTGCGCACATGATTGTGGTCGTCTGATTTATCGCAACAAGAAGAAGTTCTTCCAGATTTTCCCGGAAGGCTTCAGTCGCCATGTAATCGGCAAATCCTCTGAAAGCTGCGTTTTTCCACCCGGTATTTCTTGATTCGCTTCCGGCATGTCGCAGTCCACCCAATCCCTTCATATGACGGTATTCAATATTCGCTTTTTTGAGATCCAGAGGAAGCGTTTCCTGATTGAATTGGGGATTGTGACGGGAGCGAGGTATGGTTCGAATATCGATCAGCATGGTGATTGCATTTTCTTTCAGCAAGTCTAAAAATTTCTGTACGGGAATGGTTGAGTGCCCGATTGTAAATACTGTCACTTCTGCCTGTTTTTTCATTTTCATGGAAAGCGACTCTTTTTTTCCAGTCTTCACATTCAGCTTTGATCTTAAATCCTTTCCTGTTCCGATACAATCATGTTTTTGATACCGTTCGCTTTCCCCTTATAACTACTCAGGTTTTTGGAAAATCAAAATCAGGCATAGCTTGATAGTTCTTCGTTGGATCATTCGTTATTTTTTCTGTATAGCCCTGCTTTCAAATGCGTTCTGTATTTTTGTGTTCCAATCCAACCTGGCACTCACAGGCGCGGACATAAGAGGGAAATCTGGGATTCTTTGGAACATCATGGGTATAGCGAGCTTAAGCGGGGGGGGAATATGCCGCTATTTCGGTATCCGGGTCATTCTTCGGGATCAAAGCCCAAAGTTCTTTATGAGCCGAGCTCAATGGAGATAGTTCTCCGGATGCTTGAGATGGCCGATATAGGCGAGAATGATATTGTTTATGATTTGGGATGCGGCGACGGCAGAATTGTTATTGCAGCCGCAAAAAAAGCAGGATCGCGTGGCATCGGAATCGATGTTGATCCGGTCAGAGTTTGGGAAAGTATATGGAATGCAGTCAGAGCCGGGGTTTCGGATCGAGTTGATTTTTATGTGAAAGATCTCTACCGGTGCAGTCTTCATGATGCAAGTGTTTTGATGCTGTATTTGCTTCCCGAGGTGAATCTAAGGTTGCGTTCCAGAATCTTAAAAGAAATCAAACCGGGTTCGAGAATCGTTTCACACAGCCATGATATGGGTGACTGGGAACCGGACCGCACCGCAGTTGTCCGAAAGCATGAAATTCATTGCTGGATAGTTCCCGGGAATGTGAGCGGCATCTGGGAGTGGTCCTGCCCGGGGTGTCCGTATGACTATGGAAAACCCATTCAGCTCCAGTTGGAACAGAAATTTCAAAAACTACGGGGTTTCTTTTTGAAACCATCCGAGAATTGTATATTGATAGATCCGGAGATAGAGGGAGAACAGATCAGTTTTACGTTAGCACAGAATCTCACTGCCGGGATGGAATGGGTACACTATGAAGGGTTCCTCTTGGGACATCAAATTGCAGGTTATGAGACCAAGAGAGATGGCGATTATACTATCGAGAATTCCTGGTCGGCAAAACGTGATCCTCCGACTATGAAGGAAATATGTGGCTAAGCTCTATTCCGTAGTCAAGGAGGTTGCAATGAAACGCATCCGTATGATTCTGTTGACACTGGCAATATCGATTTCAGCCGGCATATGCGCTGTTCGGTATGATTCCGGGGATGTTCTTCAGACAGACCGGATAGCATTATCGAAGGTAGTTTCGCAAATGCCGAGACTGGATGTTCCCTTTGTGCCAACGAAGGGAGATGTTTTAGCGGAAATGATTAGAATGGCCAATATCTCGAAAGGAGACGTCGTTTACGATCTTGGGTGCGGTGATGGTCGGATCGTTATCGCGGCCGCTGAAAAAAGCGGAGCCACCTGCGTTGGAATCGATATCGATCCTCTGCGCATTAAGGAATGCCGGGAAAATGTAGCCAAGGTGGGCCTTGCCAATCAGATCAGCTTTCACGAACAGAACCTTTTCGATGCCGATATCAGCAGTGCAACGGTCGTGATGCTCTATCTCCTCCCTGATATGAATCTGAAATTACGTTCCAAGCTGCTCAAGGAATTGAAACCGGGTGCCCGTGTCGTTTCGCACAACTATGATATGAAACAATGGCAACCTGATGATACCAGGCAAATAGGACGCCACCTGGTTTATTTCTGGGTTGTGCCGGCCAATGTTACAGGAACCTGGAATTGGACAATAAAAATGGGTTCTATTTCCAGATCGCATTCAATGCGCTTGAACCAGGATTTTCAGAATGCAGAAGGGTGGGTTACCTGTAATGCGGAAAAAATGGCGGTGAAGAACTTTCGAATGCACGGCAACAAAATAAGCTTTTCCATCGTGCATGCCATCAAAGGAGAATCGATTCCAATCCGGTTCTCGGGACAGGTGAATGAAAATACGATAACCGGCACGATTTATTACGGCTACAATGCTCAGATGAAAAAATGGTCGGCCCAGCGCGAGCCCGGCTCAGAACAGCCGCTGGATGGAAGTACTTTGGTTAGATTGAGCTCTCCGTAGCGGAATCATAGCTGTTGTCTCAGTATTCGGGATGCGATGTGGATCAGATCCCACGGTCCGCCGAAAGGAGGCGAGTAGGCCAGATCCATATACCCCGCTTCATCCAGGCGGGCGCCGAACCAGAGCGCTGCTGATACTGTATCGATCTTTTTAACAGCATCCTTTTCTCCAATGGCCTGTGCGCCCAGGAGTTTCCCGGATGATTTGTCGGCAACCAGCTTGAGGCTGATTTCTCCATCTTCTTTTGCAGCCAATATCCTAGAGGCAGCCGCCCCGTGTACAACAGTGCTGATAGGGCTGAATCCGTACCGAATCGCCTCGTGTTCGTTGAGTCCTGTGGCAGCCAGTTCCAGTTCGAAGAACTTGAACGCCTGGGCTCCGACAATGCCTGGAAAAAGGTCGGCCGTGCCTCCAATATTCCGTCCGGCAACTCGCCCTTGCTTGTTCGCGATATCCCCCAATGGATGATACACCCAACGCCCGGCGACTCGGTGATAAACTTCACAGCAGTCTCCAACTGAGGAAATGTATGGGTCGGATGTGCGCTGGGAAAAATCGACTCGGATAGCGCCGCTTTCTCCAATCCGCAGTTTTGTTTTTTGGGCTAGCGCAACATTCGGACTGATCCCGATTGCGATAAGAAGGATATCGGTATCGATTTCTCCGTGATCGGTTCCAAGACGAAGTGTGCTATCGTCTTTACGCTCGATCGCCTGGATCCTGGTGTTTTTCAGGAACGGGATCTGTTTTCGAGAGAGTGTTTCCATTACGCGTGCCGTCAGTTCAGAGTCCCACTTTTTGAGGGGAAGGTCATCGCGATGGATGATCTGCACAGAGATCCCGAGATTGTGCAATGCTTCGCTCATCTCCATGGCAATGAAACCTGCGCCCAGGATGACAGCTTTTCGGCAGTGTTTTCTCTGAATGCAGGCCTTCATGTTGACGGCATCCTGGAGGGTGCGGAGGGTGAAGACACCTTCAAGATCCTGGCCCGGTATGCCGGGGAGAATAGGTTCGGCTCCCGTTGCAATAACGAGATGATCGTAAGGTAAAGCCGTTCCGGTCGACAAATGGACCTGTCGACTGACTGTATCGATCTCTTCCGCCCGGGTTTTCAGAAGAACCTGGATTCCCGATTTAGCGAATTCTTCAGGAGTGCGGGCGATCAATTTTTGGCTGTCCTTTATTACATCTCCGATGTAATAAGGCATCGGTCAGGCTGCATAAGAAACATACTCCCCCTGCTCGATAATCGTGACGTTCAGATCCGGATCGATGCGTTTGGCTTCAGCCGCCGTTGACGGGCCTCCTGCGCCTCCTCCGATAATAACCAGATTTCGTTTCATTGCTTACTCCTTTGGGTGTGCGTTTTCACTTCTTTCATTTTTAAGATAGTATCGCGATGTCTTCCGTAAGCAAAAAGAATCAGACCGCTAAGAATCATTAAAATGCAGAGCACTTGTCCCATCGAGAAGGCTCCCAGCACGAAACCGAGTTGTGAATCGGGTTCACGGTAGAATTCGATAAAGAAGCGGACGAATCCGTAACCCATGATGTAGATGGAAAGAAAAAAACCTTCGAAATATTTTTTTCTCCTCAGAAGCCATAAGAGGGTAAATAGAACGAGTCCCTCAAAAAAAGCCTCGTATATTTGAGAAGGATGTCTGAGCTGATGGGTGGGATCGGATGGAAAGTACATGCCCCAGGGGACGGTTGTCACTCTTCCGTATAATTCGCCGTTGATAAAATTTCCGATCCTCCCGAAGGTGTAGCCCAGTGGAATGATAGGAGCGACGAGATCGCCGAAATGCCAGAAAGAGACCTGATTCCGGTAGCAGAAGAAAAGGGAAGCGATCACAACACCGATGGCTCCGCCGTGATAAGACATCCCGCTGATACCGACGAAATGAAATCCGCCGTCAAAAGAAAAAGGCGAAATGATCTCCAGTGGGTGCTGCATGTAATAACCAAAATTATAAAAGAATACATATCCCAGTCTGGCGCCGATAATAAGTCCGATAATGGCTAGGAAAAGAAAATCCTGGACAGTTTCTGTAGAGTACTCATATTTTTCCGTTTTGATTCTGTATATGAGCAGAAAGTAAGTAAGGCAGAAGGCAACGATATACATCAGGCTATAATATCGAAACTGAAAGCTGCCCATTGTGAAGATATTTGGATTGATATGCTCCGGAATATGCTGCCAGATGGCTATCAGGTTTTGTGTCAATGTGCGTTCCCCTTCAGGTCTTCAATGTATGATTGTGCCGAAGAGGCTGCCACGGCGCCGTCTCCGCACGCGGTAACTACCTGACGCAGACTCTTGTCAATGCAATCTCCGCAAGCGAAGATTCCCTGGGTTGACGTTCGCATCTCCTTATCGACGAGAATATATCCTTTCCCGTCTGTTTTGAGGGCATTGTGGATAAAGCCGGTATTGGGATCGAGTCCGATCAGGATGAATACTCCATCAGCCGGTACATCGGCAGTTTTTTGAGAATCGAGGTATTTGAGCCTTATTCCGGAGACCCGGCTCTCTCCGAGAATTGCTTCAGGAACAGCATTCCAGATGATAGTAATTTTTTCATTTTCGAAAGCGCGCTTCTGCAGTAGTTCGCAAGCGCGCAGCCGATCTCTCCGGTGAACGATCGTAATTTTGCGTGCAAACCGGGTCAGGTAAATGGCTTCACCAACGGCCGTATCGCCTCCACCGATTACAAAGATATCTTTTTCTTTATAAAAGGGAGCATCGCATGTCGCGCAATAAGACACGCCTTTGCCGACGAGGTTTTCTTCTCCCGGAATCCCCATCTTTCTCCAGGATGAGCCCGTTGCTATAATGCATGAGAGGGTTTTGAAGAAAGCGGATTCCGTTTTTATTTCCCATCCTTTCAAGCCGTCTATTTCTGCCGGTGAGATTGCGGATACATCTCCGGAAACTGTTTTCAGGCCAAACCGAATGGCCTGATTCCGGAACCGGTCATTGAGTTCGTATCCGGAAATACCTTCCGGGAATCCCGGATAGTTTTCAATGTGGTCTGCATAAGCAATCTGACTGAGTGTTGCCGTTGCTTCGATCAGGAGTGTTTTCAAACCAGCCCGGGATGCGTAAAGGCCCGCAGTAAATCCCGCAGGCCCAGCTCCGATAATGATCAGGTCGTAAGAGGAGTCTTGATTCATAGTTTACCTTACCTTTTTTTATTGCGACAGTTCTATTGAAAATTCCAGGTATGTCAAGCGAATTTGCTTATAGATTTATAGCTAAATGATTTGAGCATTCTCTCCAAAAAACGTGGCAATCTCGTTCATGATATCTATCCGAACTTTTTTTGCATAGAGCTCAGCCGGGTAGCGGTCAATCGTGTTCAGGTGAATGATTTCCGGAGCGATACGATCCGCATAGGATTTCAGGGCGGTAAGCTCGGAATCTTTTGTGTTAAAACCTTCTATGAATAAAATTTCAAGCCATAGGTTCCCTCTGAATTCTTCCCGAAACCGACAGATCCCATCCACCATGGATTGAAAGGAGATCTCCGGATGAGGACGATTCACCGCTGCAAAGGTTCTTTCATTGCCTGCATCCAGAGAAGGAATAACGATATCTGCATTGCATGCTGCCTCTCTGATGTCTTTTCGGAAAAAAAGAGAACCATTCGTCAGCAGAACGACCGGGATATCTGTCAATTTCTTGATCCCAGCTATTATCTCTCCGATTCCGCTATGCAATGTGGGTTCACCAGATCCTGCAATCGTTATATGATCGGGCCGGAGAAAGTTAGAAAGCTTGAGGTCGATTTCTTTCAGTATGTCGGAAACCGGGCTGTATTCGGCAACGGTGTTGATAGTCTCTTTTGCCTTGCCCAGTTCGCAGTAAATGCAGTCGTAATTGCAGGTTTTAAATGGAATGCAATCGACTCCTAATGATGCGCCGAGGCGTCGCGACGGTACGGGGCCAAACACGTACCTGGATCGGCATGATCTTTCACGGGTCCTGCTTAAAGAAATTCTTGATGTCATGATCCTTCAATAATTATGGATTGGAATATGTCAGGCATTTTTTAGAAAAAGATCTTCGATCAGAGAGGCAATATCACTGATGTCTTCTTTGCGGAAGCATGGGACATCCTCTTCGGCGGGTTTTTCTGTTACCACTGCCAGGAGATTGTCCTCCTTCCGGCAGAGCCTTTCAGAATGAAGCTCCGGGCGGAAGACTTCAATTTTGGGATACGGATTTCCTTTAAAACCTTCCAGAAGAATCAAATCGACATCGCGGATATAACGATCCCTCAATTCCGCAATTTCATAATCCCTCTCTGTGTCTTCGATAACAGCAACTCGCCCCGGTGAAGCAATAACAGTTACCTGGGCACCGGCTTTCTTATGCCGCCAGCTGTCTTTTCCCTCGTGGTCGATATCGAATCCGTGGACGTTGTGTTTGATGGTTGCAATGCGGTAACCAAGCCGGCGCAGCTCTGGGATCAGCTTCTCAATCAACGTAGTTTTACCCGAATTGGAACGGCCGACAATGGATACGATCGGGATCATGTTCTGTTCCATACCAAATTCACGAAATTTAAATAGGGCCTCATTGCCGGAGTCCCACCTCCTTCAGATACGATCTGGATGACTTTGGCGGGGGCTGAAACAACAGCTCCGCCGAGGTGGTTGACAGGGGTGGACTCAAACACCTCTCTGATCATGGGAGTCGAGGGGCCCAGAACAGCGACATGCCGAGGGGCTTCGAGATCATTCAGAACCTCTTCGATAGTTGCATTCAGAATGGATGTTGCCGTGATGATGGCAACAGAGCATTGCTGAAGTATCCGTTTTTTTTCCTCTTCCGAGAGCAGCGGCGCCCTTTGCGGATTGCGCTCAATAATGTTCAGAGGGATAGCCATTTCCTGGATTCTTTTTACAAGGGGAGGGAAAAAGCCAATCATTGCTACCTGATCACCGGCTTGAAGCGCCATCAGATCGATAGAATCCTCTGTGCTGATGCGAGACGGTAAATCGGTCAGGGCGTTGGCTGTAGCGAGCCCCAGCGCCCTTTCAAGTGGTGAGCGACCATCAACCAGCAGTTTCAGTAATTCGAGGGGGTCGGATCCTTCCAGCGTTCCCGGCTTTTGAAACACCTGGCATCCGGATGCCAGCTCATGAAGAAGGACGGCGCTTAAACCTGTTCTGTCATTGTTAAGACGCACGGCTACGTAACCGAGCCCGATCCTCGCGTCTTTCACCTTCATATCGCTTTTAACTTTGGCCGCCACATTGTCGTAGATGCGTGCGGCTATTTCTCCTTTTTTCAGCATGGCATCACTCAGTTATCAATGGATCTTCTTTCTTCCAAGTATTTTTTTTATATAGTATCATACTATAATTGGAAAGCAAAAAAATGCGTACGGGCTGGGCATCAACCATTTAAAAGGAGATCGGGTATGAGAAAAGTATTTTGCGGTTTGATTGCAGTTTTCTTATTTTTCGCAGTGCTGCCCCTTTATGCTTCAGACCTGCCGCCGGCGGTTGGAGAGGCATTCCCTCCAATCCAGCTTACTTCTCCGAATCTGCAGGACAAGACCTATCTGGGAATCTCGTATTTCAGCAAGTCTTTTACGGTTTCTCAGGTCAAAGCGCCTTTGGTTCTGATTCAGATTTTGAGCATGTATTGTCCCTATTGCCAGAAGGAAGCTCCCAATGTCAATGCTTTGTTCAGGAAAATCGAAAGCGATCCAACCCTGAAAGGTAAGATTAAAATCATCGGCATTGGTGTCGGTAATTCAGCTTATGAAACGGATTTCTTCCGGAAGAAATACAGTGTTCCTTTTCCGGTGATTGCAGATCCCGAATTCATAGCCTACAAAAAAATCGGAGGGAACGTCAGGACACCGTATTTTTTTGGGGTCAGAACCGGTGAGGGATTAAAGGTAGTCTATTCAGCAAAAGGAAGTTTGGGTGATCCCGAACAATTTCTGAAATCACTGATCAAATCTGCGGAATTAAAATAGGAGAAAGCCGATGAAAAGAGATGCAGGATGGATGTCTATAATCCTTTGCTTGATGTTTATATTTATAACGGGCCCGGATCAAACTGCCTGGTCAGCATCAGAAACTTTTCGCGGGAAGATTTATGATCCGGGAATCCTCAAACCTAGGGATAGTAAGTTGAAAGTAAAGGTAGGGGACCTAGCGCCTGATTTCACCCTTCCGTCTCTTTCCGGAAGGAAAATTACCCTGAGCCAATACCGGGGCAAAAAAAACGTAGTCCTCTCTTTTGTCCCCGCGGCCTGGACACCGGTATGCTCCGATCAGTGGCCCGGATATAATATAGCCAAAGATATTTTTGAAGAAAATGATGCCATATTGTTGGGTATCACTGTGGATAATATTCCGACCCTTTTTGCATGGACGCACGAAATGGGCGAACTATGGTTTCCTGTCCTTTCAGACTTCTGGCCACACGGCAAGACAGCATCGGTATATGGCGTTTTGCGCAAAAATGGCGTTTCCGAGCGAGCCCTCTTCATCATCGATAAAAAGGGAATAATCCGGTATATCGATGTGCATGATATCAATAAAAGACCTGATCTTAAAGACCTGGCCGAAGCATTGGATAAGCTCAAGAATCACTGAATTGCCCTAAGTCCCACAGGAAGCTTTTAAAATATTGTTTTGGACGTAAGGACTCTCTCCCTTGCAGGGCAGACACGAAGCCCCGTCCCTTAGTGGATAGGCCTCTCCGCACAAAGGGCAGATGCCGATTGCGCCCTGCTTCTTTTTTTTACCAAGGAGCTCCGGTTGTATCTGAACAGGTTGCACCCCGAGAATTCCTTTGCCTGCATCCTTAATCTCCTGGAACAGCCTATCTTTGTTCTGCTCTGCCTTCGGTGTCAGTTTCAAGAACCATCCTTTGATTTCCGGCCATTTATCCAGTTTGGCTGAATCGAGATATACCCGAACACCTTCGCCGCTGTATTTC
Source organism: Syntrophaceae bacterium UBA4778 (assembly GCA_002403175.1). The sequence goes on from DHHG01000009.1 coordinate 12,142, forward strand.
TCGTAAAGTGTCAGGGCAAATTTTCCGTAATTGAATACCTTGAGCCAACCGTTGCCGATGGTACAAGGAGTGAGGATTTGCACCGCGTCAGGCAGGCAGACACGGGTCTCGCAAATCGAGTCGAAAAACTCTCCTTTGGGGAGTTTGTGGAGAGCTTCATCTACCATAAAGCCTCCGATAATCAAGCCGGGTGCCAGGTTTCCATGAAAAGACTTAACCAGGTGAAGGTATTCCTCGTATGAGTAAGTTCCAATTTTCATATTCATCTCACATTTTTAATAGACTAAAGCGAGCTTCGGCTCGCGTGTTGCTTTGAGCTGGTTCCCAAAAGGAGATAAAGGCAGGACGATCCTTTCGAGCCATTGGTGGTCGACCTTACCTCCGACGATGGGTATTGTCGTGTTGGCCATGTAAAGGGCATCATGAATATCATGCGTTACATAAAGTATGGACAAAGGTTTTTCCTCTTTGATTTTATTGAGGGTAGCTCGGAGGCCGCGGCGCGTCACAACATCCAAAGCGGAAAACGGCTCGTCCAGAAGCAGCAGGCGAGGCTGCCTGGCCAGTGCCTGACAAATAGCGCAGCGCTGCCTTTCCCCACCGGAGACCTGATGTGGCTTGCGGTTCTTTAGTTGGAATAGCCCGAAGTGATTTAAAAGATTTTCGACTTCCTCTTTGTCTTTTGCTGCGAACGCGGCATTTCCATAAAGCGTTAAGTGAGGGAACAGCATATAATCCTGGAACACATATCCCAGGTTTCGTTTTTGGGGAGGGAGACAGAGGTTCTGTTGCGAATCAAAGAGGATATTTCCATTGTGAACGATCCGGCCTTCATCGGGTCTCTCCAGCCCTGCCAGCATACGGATGATGGTGGTTTTACCGGCTCCGGATGGACCGATCAGAGCGAGTGTTTTTCCCTCCGGACAATGGAATTCAACGTCGATCTTAAGATTGCCTATTTTCTTGCGAATGTTTACCTGAAGCCCCATTATCAATCCTTGGTTAACTTATTGACCAGCAGGAGAAAACCATAGCTGATCGGGATAAATGCGAGCGAGAGAGCTGTGGCCCCCTGATAATTCAGACTTTCGACCGCTTCATAAATTGCAATAGAAGCTACTCTCGTTTCACCGGGAATGCTTCCTCCAATCATTAGAATGACCCCGAAGGCTCCCATGCTGTGCAGAAAAACGAGAATTGCAGCCGCTGCAATGCCGTGTACGCTGTTGGGAAGAAGAACCCTGAAAAAGGCGGCAAAGGGAGTCAATCCAAGCACATAGGCACTTTCCAGAAGACGCCTATCCAGCTTTTCAAAAGTTGCCTTGATCGGCTGGACAGCAAAGGGAAGACTATAAACGACCGTTGCGACCACAATTCCTGTAAAGGTGAAGAGGAGCGTGCCCCCGAAAGCCTCTTCCCAGATCTTTCCTGCGATTCCTTTGGGGCTCATGAAATAGAGCAGGTAAAGTCCGATAACGGTCGGTGGTAGTGCGATAGGTAGATTGACGAGTGCCTCGAAAAAATTTTTACCGGGCCATTTTATATAAACAAGCAAATAAGCTAATGGCGCTGCGATTACGATCAGGACACATGTGGTAATCACAGCCAGTTTTGCGGATAGATAAAGGGGCAAAAAATCCATTAATGGTAGCCGTAATGTTTCTTGATGGCCTCAGCCTTTGACGAGGTGAGAAACTTCAGAAAGAGCGAGGCCGTGTTTTGTTTTGGAGAAGCCTTGATACGGCAAGCGGACTGGCGTATCTGTGCGGACTCCACGATATGATAGCAACCCTGCTTCCCCTGTGAAGAAAGGGCTGCTGAAAGCGCGCAGAAACCGGCGCTGGCTCCACCTGAGGATGCATACTGGAATGATTGGCCGACATTTTGTGCGATTATGATACGGTTTTGCAGACGAGATTGCAGCCCGCTGCCTCTGATGGCCGTTTCAGCTGCAGCGCCGTAAGGTGCTGTTGCTGGGTTGGCGATGGCTATTTTTTGAATATCAGGCCCCATCACGGCCTCTTGCCAGTTTTTGGCTCCGCAAAAAGATTTTCCGGTACCCCATAGCACAACTTGTCCTGTGGCATAGAGCAGAGGCTTATCACAGAAGTTGTTCTTAAACAGTGCCGCCGGTTTTTCTTCATCGGCGGACAGGAAGATGTCGTACGGAGCGCCGTACACTATCTGTGTGTAGAGGCTTCCCGTCGAGGCAAAGGTTGGTTCAATGACGATACCGGTTTCAGATTTGAAGACTTCGGCTATTTCTTTGAAGGGTGTGACAAAATTAGCTGCCACTGCAACCGTCAAACTTTCGGCTGCAATGGAAAAACCAGGCCGGGCGAAAAGGGCGAAGATAATGAAAACCAGGGCCGCGATTCCTTTTCGATTCTTTAAAAAAAATACCATCAAATGAGCCTTCTTGAGAGTTCGTGATTTATAAATTATATTATAATTAGCATAAGTTGTAATGATCCCCTGTGCCCAACTGAGCAAACCATTTATTGATGGCGGAGTGAGGTTTTATGAAAACGCTTATTGCGTAATGAAGGGATCATTCAGCAGACAAGGGGAATGAAGGCGAGGAATCCTTGGCTTCTTCCCGGATTCCTTGCCTTTTTTCCTTCTCTTAATAATTTTTTTTCTGTTCTCCCCAAGGTTCAAATCGATCTGCTTCTTCCATTTCCTTGAGCCACCCGGGGTGCTGCTTCCTTGCCCAGGCCTTCGTGCACGTGCCATTGATCATGGCAGAAAGTGTGCCGGGATTGCCGATTGTTCCCAGATACAGGTGAACAAAGAAGAAGGCAAACAGGACCACAAATCCCAACGCATGAGCCGGGTACATCCAGCGGAGAAGCTCCATGGAGAGCAAGCTAGGTTGAATCCACATAATCAGTCCGGTAGCACCCATCAGGGCTCCATATGCCACTACCGTCAGAAAGAACAACTTCTGGCCGGGGTTGTATTTTCCCGTCTCCGGAACCTTATCCACATGCCAGAGGTAACCGCCGGCACATTTGATCCATTCCCAATCCTCGGGCATGTCAAAGTGTCCAGCTTCCAGCCACCACATTGCCGTGGAACGCACCAGCGCTATGATGAAAACAATCCCTAAATAATTGTGAAGGGTCTTCAGGCTCACTAATCCCAGCCCCAAAAAGCTCAGAAAATTGAGCTCCTTGTACATCATTCCCATTCCCGTTATAAACAGGAGAATGCAGGAGATGGCCAGCATCCAGTGGTTAACCCTCTCAGCCTTATCTGTAACTTCGATCCATTTGTCAGCCATCTTACTTCCCTCCTTCCGAACGCTGATCTTCGATCTCCGGATCAGGACGCTTGGGTCCGTGCAGGACATAGTGCAGCAGTGATGCACCCAGGACGCCTCCGCCGGCCAGCAGACCCAAAGGCTTCAGCCAATCCTTCCAGACCATGATGGAAAGCGGCACTTTCGGATCGATCGGCAGCTTGTCATAAACTTCCGGTTTTTCACTCAGGATATAGATCACATGGGTTCCACCCACAAACTTGTCCCCATAAACATTGGCATTGCCTCCCAGTTTCTTAACTCTGGCATAAGCTGCCTTGATCATCTGGTCTTTCGGGCCGATGGTCAAGGCTCCCGTCAGACAGGACTTGACACATGCCGGTTGCCGGTTTGCTTGCAGACGTGTCAGGCAGAGGTCGCATTTGGACATTTTGTCCGTCGCCTTGTTGTATTTCGGAACCTCAAAGGGACAGGCCGACACACAATCCTTGCACCCGATGCAGACATTCTTTTTGATTCCCACAGACCCGAATTCCGTGTGATGAAGGGCGCCGCTGGGGCAGACCTTCACACAAGCCGCATCGGTGCAGTGCATGCAGCCTTCCTTGCGGAAAAGCCATTGAAATTTTCCATTCTTGTCTTCATATTCCTGAAAACGAACCAGCGTCTGAGTATTCCATTGAAGATCAGGAGGATTCTGGTAACTGCCCTTTTGTTCTGTCTTCAGACCCGGTAATTCATTCCACTGTTTGCAGGCCACCTGACAACCTCGGCAGGCGCTACACAGTGTCGTATCTATCACTTTCACAATTTCAGTTGCCTTCATTGTTTTGCTCCTCCTATAGCTTCGTTACGTTGACCATGAACGCCTTATACTCGGGGCAGAAGGTGTTCGCATCACCAGCCGTCGGTGTTAAGAAGTTGGTGCTGTCGTCTTTCGTGCCTTTGGGGAAGAGCCAACCGTAATTGAAGGGCATGCCGACCTGGTGCACTGTCTTTCCTTCAATCGTGAAGGGTTTTAAGCGCTTGGTCACCATCGCCACGCAGGTCACTGATCCACGAACGGATGAAACCCTGATGCGTTGGCCGTTTTTAATTTCTTTTTGCTTGGCCAGGCCTTCACCGATTTCCATATAGGCTGCCGGCATGGCCTCCAGGAGCCAGGCCTGCCAACGTGTCAGTGCGCCGGTGCACCAGTGCTCCGTACAGGAGTAAGTTGTGCAAACATAGGGGAACTTCTCGCTGGCACGTTCGATCTTATCCAGATCACTCTTGAAGATCTCGATGGCCGGGTTGATGAGCTGTCCCGACAGAGGATTCTTCGCCAGCGGTCCTTCCAACGGTTCATAGTGTTCCGGGAAGGGTCCTTCGGCCATGCCCGGTCCGAAGAGGGCGCCCACACCGTCCGTCTTCATGATGAAAGGATACTTCCCCTTCTCTTTGTTGGCCATCGGCGGCCAGGGGCCATCTGGAACATCTCCAACCCATTTTTCACCTGTCCATTCCAGAATCTTACGATTGGGATTGTAGGGCTTACCGTTGATGTCGCAGGATGCGCGGTTATATAGGATCCTGCGATTGACCGGCCAGACAAACGCCCAGTTCGGATATAGGCCAAGACCTGTGGGATCATCCTTGCCGCGTCTGGCCATGAGATTTACGCCATCGGCTGTGAAGCTGCCGGAATGAACCCAGTTGCCGCATGCCGTCGAGCCATCGAGCTGAAGATTGCCGAAGCCCGGCACGCATTGGCCTTTTTTGAACTCGATTTTGGTATTCTTGACCTTATCCTCGACAACCGTATCCTGCAGGAAACGGCCATTGAGCTGCTGGGACACCTTCAGGGCATCGAATTTTCCCTTTTCATCGAGATAATCCCATTTAAGATTCAGGATGGGTTCGGGGAAGGCTCCTCCCTCTTTGGCATAGAGTTCCTTGACGGCCGCCATGATCTTGATCTCGATTTCACCCACGGCCAGACCATCACCGGGTGCCTCGGCGGCTTTATACTTCCACTGGATCATGCGGCCGGAATTGCTCTGCGAACCTTGCTTTTCCATCGTCGCGGCGGCAGGCAGGAGGAAGCATTCCGTCTTGATCTTTTTGGGATTGACGCCCGGACCTCTCCAGAATTCGTAGGTTTCATTGTTGAAGATGTTTTCACCCACCAGCCAGTCCAGCTTTTCCATGGCCTTGCGCACCTTCGTCGTATTCGGACTACTGACGGCCGTATCCGCGCCAACGCAGAAGTATCCCTTTATCTTGCCCTCATACATCCTGTCGAACATGTGCATGGTGGAATAGTGTTTCCCGTCATCCAGCTTGGGAAGCCAGTTGTAGCCGAAACCGTTTTCCTTCGTTGCCTTGTCATCGAACAGGGCTTTCAGAAAGCTGATGAAAAACTTCGGATAGTTCTGATAGTAATTCGCCGACTGCGGATCTTTCGAAACCGGCGTGCACTTTTCCAGATAATGTTCCAGAGATTCAACTGAAGCTGTCGGCATCTTCAAATAGCCGGGCAAAATGTTATAAAGGATCGCCTGGTCCGTTGAACCTTGGACATTCGGCTCACCGCGCATGGCGTTAATGCCCCCGCCTGCGATGCCCATGTTGCCGAGAAGCAACTGAACGATGCACATGGTGCGGATAATCTGGCTGCCGGTGGTGTGATGCGTCCAACCCAGTGCGTAGCATTCCGTTCCAGCCTTGTCCGGGACGCCGGTGGCGCTGTAAGCTTCATAGACTTTGAGGAGATTTTCCTTGCTGACGCCTGTGGTACTGGAGACCTTATCCAGGGTATAGCGCGAGTAATGCTTCTTCATCATCTGGAAGACGCACCGGGGATCGCTCAAGGACATATCCCGTTTGGGAATCCCTTTGTCGTCCTTGTCTAGTACCCAGGTTGCCTTGTCGTATTTCCTCTTTTCGGCATTGTATCCGGAGAAGAGCCCGTCGTTGAAAGTATAATCTTTCCCGACAATGAAAGCGGCATTTGTGTAATTGAGGACATATTCCCTGAAGAATTTATTCTTCTCAAGAATATAGTTGATCATCCCGCCCAGGAAAGCGATATCCGTTCCCGAACGAAGCGGCACATGAAAATCACAGCGGGCGGAAGTGCGGGTATAGCGGGGATCGACGTGGATGAGGGTTGCCCCTCTCTCCTTGGCCTTTAGCATCCATTTGAATGCCATGGGGTGGTGTTCAGCGGCGTTGCTCCCCATGATGAGGATACAGTCGCTGTTTCTCATATCTATATAATGGTTCGTCATGGAACCGCGTCCGAACGACTCTCCCAGAGCCGCTACAGAGGGGCTGTGTCAGACCCGGGCCTGATGATCGATGTAGACCATGCCCAGTGCCCTGGATTTGACAGTCATGAGCCAGCATTCTTCGTTATCCACGTTGGAACTGCCGTAGTGGCCGATCGATTCGCAGCGATTGACGATCTCTCCCTTATCGTTGCGGGTTTTGAAACCCTTGTCCCGCGTATCTTTCACCAGGCGGGCAATGCGGTTAATTGCGAAGTCCCAGTCTTTTTCCTCCCATTCCGTTGCATACGGAGCGCGGTAAAGAACTTTGGTGAGCCGATGCTTGTTGGCTTCCGTCAGATCGAAGAAACCGGCGCCCTTGGCGCAGAGCGTTCCCTCATTGATGGGGTGGTCGGCGTCTCCTTCAATGTTGAAAATTTTTCCTGTTGATTTATCCACGCTACAGACAAGACCGCAACCGCAGGAACAGTAAGCGCAGATGGTTGTTGACTGTTTGGCGCTTCTGACCCTGTCCATCTTATTCAGTTCGTCCGCATAAGCTTTTAACGGTTTCAGATCCAAGCCCAGCGAGGTCAGGGCTAATCCTGAGCCTATGGCGCCGGACATGGTCAAGAAACCTCTTCTGGTTATTTTCATACCCTTCCTCCCACTTATGTCAAGAATGATCTATATAAAATATGACATACCTATTTTCTTTTGAGGGATAAGTCAATTAAAACTTTGTAATTACGATATGTTATCTTTAGCATAGGAGGTGGGTCGTTCTATTTTTGATCTGAAAAGGAAGGTAGGCTCGGCGGTTCTACAAATGATTCCAGTCGCAATCGGTCATTGGTGTATAGCCCCTGTCCTGCATGATCATATCCAGATGGATAAGGCCGAGTGCTGCGACATCGCAATTAATCTCCATCACATCGTCGCTTACCTGAGTGAGGGTGAGCAGATATTTTTTGCATTGATCGCAGGTGTAAGCGGCTTCCTGGCGGTTGCCCTCTATAAAGAAGAAGGTGGTTTCTTTTTGACCCCCATATTCACAACAGGGGCAGAGCACTCTGCTAAAGCGCCAATTGTGCCCGCAATGAAAACAGTGGAGACGCCTTTCGCCACCCTTTTCCTGAATTAAGGAAATAGATGGTAGAGATCCGCAAACGGGACAGTAGCCTTTTTGCCAGTTGGATTTATCCAGATATTGTGTAATTTCTTTGGCTCTCCTGTGGAGTACGATCCAGGTCACTGTTCTTAGCAAAACAGGCAAGATCTCAGATTGCATATTCCATGTCTTGGACCAATTGATCAGAATGGTTTCTCCTCCTTCGGGATAGGTCTTAAAGAAATCAGGAAGATTGATAGATTCGGTATACAGAGCGGTCTGCAATCTTTCGAGGTCTTCTCGAAGTGCTTGGAATCCCGCCTTTAAGGCTGGGATCATGGAAAGGGCTATATCTTCCAAGGGAACATCTTCAAACAGGGCAATTTGCTTGATAACAGGCACGCCTTCATTTATTTTTGCTCGATTCAGGTTTTTAGTATCGACCGGTTTCAGTTGAAGGGATTCCATCATTCGATTTTTTTCAATGATAACGGGTCGGAAGGCTGTCACAATTGGTTCGCTATGTGGTTTTTTGGCTGAGAGGTCTTCGATCATCTTTTCTAATTGAAGTATTCTGTTATCGGTTTGAGTCATTGTAATATCCTTTATAAAACAGATTGGCTTTCAGGCAGATGAAATACATGCTTGTGCCTGAAATGCTATGTGAGGGATGACATATCACAATGCGCAACTCAACTCAACTTCGCCAAGAGCCAATCCAGAGCGAGTCAACGCATTATACTTATTTATTTGAAATTATTGATCGATAAAGAAAATTGGGAATTGAATTTTTCCATCATGGCGTTGACTTCTTTTTCCATTTTCTTGAATCTGGACAGGATTTCCTTTGCTTCCGGCGTCAGGTGCATGCCTTTTCCTGTATCGCTTTCTGTTAATTTGAACCCTACTCGCTCTTCAGAGGCCTTCAGTCTTGCCCAGGCAGCGCGATAAGACATTTTGAGTTTTTTGGCGGCGGCGTTCAGACTTTGATACTCCTCGATAGCCATGAGCAATTCTTCGCGCCCCTGCCCAAAAACAACCCGTCCATTGTGCTCCAGCCAGATTTTGTGTTTAATTTCCATTCTCTTCCTTCCCCCCCCTGCGGATTAGCCTATCTAAAATTCAAAATTGTAGAAAGGTCAACAAAAATGTTTTTGCTGAAGGGAAATAGGGGACCTCTTCATATAAGGACATATGTCATAAATGATATAAGTAGCTGAAATCCTTTGGAAATTCTCGAAAAAAAGCTTGACACTACCGAAGCCAACCTATATAGCGAATCAGTTAAAAATTTCTTTTATATTTCAGGTTTTATTATTTCGCCGAGGTGTTTAATTCCGAACCTGCTTTCGTTTTCTTTACCTAAAAGACCCAAGGTTGGAAACATCCACCGGTGACAATTGTCTGAGATCTATCTGGAAGTAATCAAAGGGGACCTTTTAGATTAGAAAGGAGTAAAGGAATATGGATGTCAGCAGAAGAGGTTTCTTAAAGATCTCCGGTGCGACATTGATGGCCAGTGGGTTAGGGATCAGTCTGAAACCCGTTTCGGCCTATGCGCAACCGCTTAAGATCAAATATGCAAAGGAAACCACAACAGTTTGTCCATACTGCTCGGTAGGATGCAGCATTATTGTATCTTCCCGAGATGGCGTTGTCATTAATACGGAAGGCGATCCCGACAGTCCCATCAATAAAGGCGCTCTTTGCAGCAAAGGCGGATCCATTTATCAGATGGCTGTCAATGAGAATCGTTTGGGAAAGCCCCTTTACCGTGCGCCTTATTCAACCAAATGGAAAGAGGTTGAGTGGGAATGGGCTTTTGAGAAAATCGCTCAAAACGTCAAAAAAAGCAGGGATGCCAGTTTTAAAGTTACAAACAGCAAGGGTGAAATCGTAAATCGCACGGAAGGCATTGCTTCGGTTGGTAGTGCGGCGATGGACCTTGAAGAATGCTTTACGTATCAAAAATTCTTGAGGGGGTTGGGCTTGGTTTACATCGAACATCAAGCCCGTATATGACACAGTCCAACTGTACCGGCTCTGGCAGAGTCGTTCGGACGCGGCGCAATGACCAATCATTGGGTCGATTTTAAAAATAGTGATGTTATTTTGATTATGGGGAGCAATCCCGCCTCTAATCATCCTGTTTCCTTTAAGTGGATTCAGGAAGCAGTGGATAAACGCGGCGCCAAGATTATTTGCGTTGATCCACGTTTCACGCAATCAGCTGCAAAAGCGCATTTATATGCCCCCCTTCGTTCCGGGACGGATATTGCCTTCCTGGGAGGGATGATCAAGTACATTCTCGACAACAATCTCTATTTCGATGAGTATGTCAAAAATTATACAAACGCTAGTTTCCTTGTAAATCCGGCTCTCAAAATGCCTGGGGAGAACAATGGTGTTTTCTCCGGTCTGAAAAATGGCAAATATGAAAAGGATACCTGGTCTTATCAGACAGATGCTGCAGGAGTGATCAAGAAGGACAAAAGCCTGAAAGATCCAAACAGCGTATTTCAGCTGCTGAGGAAGCATTATGATCGTTACACTCCGGAGCTTGTTTCCAGAATAACAGGAACGCCCAAAGATAAATTGATTGAAGTATACAAGCTATATGCATCAACAGGCAAACCGGATAAGGCAGGAGTCGAACTCTATGCCATGGGCTGGACCCAGCATACGATAGGTGTTCAGAATATCCGAACCATGTGCATTATCCAATTACTTCTGGGCAATATGGGAATTGCTGGTGGCGGCATTGCTGCAATGAGAGGCGAATCCAATGTTCAGGGCTCCACAGATCACGGGCTGCTGTTTCACATATGGCCCGGCTATCTGAGTACTCCCACAGCCTCTCTTTCCTCGCTGGCCATCTATAACGAGAAGCAGACTCCTAAAACAATGGAGAAGGACAGTCTCAACTGGTGGAAGAACAAGCCCAAGTACGTTTCCAGTTTCCTGCGGTCCATGTACGGTCAGGCGCTGAGTCTTGATGAGGCCTATAATCTTCTTCCACGTCTCGACGATGGTGCCAATTACTCCTGGCTGACCATTTTCGACCAGATGTATAAAGGGAAGTTCACCGGATTCTTTGCCTGGGGAATGAACCCCGCATGCAGCGGCGCCCATTCCAACAAAGTTCGCCAAGCAATGACCAAATTGGATTGGATGGTCAATGTCAACCTGTTTGACAATGAAACGGGTTCTTTCTGGCGCGGTCCGGGAATGGATCCCAAGAAGATTAAAACAGAAGTATTCATGTTGCCCTGCGCGGCTTCTATAGAGAAGGAAGGTAGCATCGCCAATAGTAGCCGGTTGATGCAATGGCGTTATAAAGCGGTTAAGCCGGTAGGAGAATCGCTGCCGGATGGCGATATCATGAGTGAAATTTACTTCAAGGTAAAAGAACTCTATGAAAAGCAGGGTGGCCCGCATAAGGAAGCTTTGACGCGTTTAACCTGGCCCTACGGCAAGATGGAAGGTACAAAGTTCCACTATCAGCCTCGTATGGTTGCGGCGGAAATCAATGGGTTTTTCCTGGAAGATAGAAAAATCGAAAATCCCACGAAAAAGGGAGAATTCAAGGAATTCAAGAAGGGCGATCCCGTTCCGACTTTTGCATGGCTTCAGGATGATGGATCTACCTCTTCAGGATGCTGGGTTTATTGCGGATCGGTCGGTGAAAAAGGCAACCTGTCCATGCGCAGAGGGACAGCAGACCCGACAGGTTTGGGTCTCTTCTCTGAATGGGCTTGGTCATGGCCGGTAAACCGTCGAATTATTTATAATGCGGCTTCTGTCGATCTGAAGGGAAATCCGTGGGATCCGACAAGGGCTGTTATCACGTGGAATGGGGAAAAATGGACGGGAGACGTACCGGACGGAGCAGGCGATCCCGGAAAAGGCAGACCACCTTTTATTATGAAGCCAGATGGTGTAGCCAGTCTTTATGGTCCGGGATTGGTGGATGGTCCTTTCCCCGAACATTACGAACCGCTTGAATGTCCGGTAGAAAAGAACCTGATGTCACCCCAAAAGAATAACCCTGTCATCAAACGATTCGATAAGTCAGGCGTAGGTTCCGATCTGGACGTTTATTCCGGTGTCGGCAGCTGCGACCCCAGATTTCCTTTCATCGGATGCACGTATAGAGTCAGCGAGCATTGGCAGACAGGAGTTCTGACCCGGTGGTGTCCATGGCTTGCAGAAATGCAGCCGGGTATGTTTGTCGAACTTTCAAAAGAGTTGGCCTCACAAAAGGGGATTAAAAACGGCGACAAATGTATCGTCAGTTCAGCGCGCGGCGAAGTGGAAGCTACCGCTATTGTAACCGCACGGTTTAAACCTTTCAATATTGACGGAAACGTTATTCATGAAGTCGGAATTCCCTGGCATTACGGATGGATTACAACCAAGGATCGGACTTATAATCGCGGGGACAAAAAAGCTGAAGTATTCACCTTCGGTGATTCCGCGAATCTCTTGACTCCAACCATTGGAGATGCCAATACGATGATCCCGGAGAGCAAGGCCTTCATGGTGAATGTTGCTAAGAAGGGAGGAAAGTAAGATGCCGGAAAAAATTAAACTTTACGATGCTTCGAAATGTACGGCCTGCAGGGGATGCCAGCTGGCATGCAAGCAGTGGAATTCCCTGAAAGCCAAGCAGACGGAAAATTTAGGGTCTTACCAGAATCCGCCCAGTTTGCAGCCGAATACGTTCATGATAATTCGTTATCAGGAAGTTGAAAATGAAAAAGGAGTCAAATGGCTTTTCCGAAAAGAATCCTGTATGCATTGTACCGATGCGGCTTGCGTGAAGGTTTGTCCGAATGGGGCGCTCCATTACACGGAGTCTAAGACAGTCGGCAAGGACCTTAATAAATGCATCGGGTGCAAGGATTGTGTGCCGGCCTGCCCCTTTGAGGTCCCTAAGTACGATAGTAGCACCGATAAGGTGTATAAATGCGATATGTGCGAAAGCCGGATTGCCAATAAAATGCTACCGTCCTGTGTTAAAGCCTGCCCCACCGGTGCCCTCAAATTCGGGGATAAAGCGGACATGCTTAAGATAGCCGCCCAGCGGGTCAAGGAGCTCGGAGGCGACGCCAATATTTACGGCGACAAACATGTAGGCGGGACGCACCTGATGTATGTACTGCCGGAGAAAGTATCCGTTTATGACAAGCTGCCGGTCGATCCGAAAGTTCCGCTATCCATCATGGTCTGGAAGGACTGGTTAAAGCCTTTGGGTTTGCTGGCCGGCGGAGGCGTCATCGGGGCATCACTGCTGCACTATGTTCTGCACGGCCCCAAGCGGCCTGATCCGGAGATCG